>JASLBL010000266.1 GCA_030146615.1 Actinomycetes bacterium | reverse complement strand
CAAGACGCGTCGCTGGTTCTCGCGGCTCGGCGTCGAGGACAAGACCTATGTGGCCTATCCAGGCGCCGGCCATACGCTGGACTTCGAGCCGGACCGCAGCCGGTACCTGGCCGACCTGGTCGCCTGGTTGTCGGCTCGGGTCCCATCGGGGTCGCTCGGGTCGACGGGCGGTGGTCCCTGAATGCCGAAGGTGACCGAGCTGCAGCTGTTCGCGGTCGATCTTCCCTTCAAGACCGCCTTCCGCCACGCCGCCGCCGCGCGGACGACCTCTGAGAGCCTGTTCATCCGGATGACCCTGGACAGCGGTGTCGACGGGTGGGGGGAGTCGCTGCCGCGGGCCTATGTCTCCGGGGAGAGCCGCCAGGGCGCCTTCGCCCTGCTCCGGGATTCCATCCTGCCGGCGCTGCTCGGGCGGACGTTCCAGTCGCTTCCCGACCTCGTCTCGTTCCTGGAGAAATGCGACGGCAAGGCCCCGTCGGAGTGGGTTGGCTCCGAGGTCGCGCAGACGTCGGCGTGGTGCTGTGTTGACCTGGCCCTGCTCGACGCGTTCGGCAGGGCGTTCGGTGAACCGGTGTCGGTCGGCGGCCAGCCGCCCAGGGGGGCGTTGGAGCGCTACCGCTACAGCGGGGTGGCGTCGGCCGGACGGGGGTGGCCCTATGCGGTGTCGCTGCTCAAGATGCGGGCCTTCGGGTTCCCGCAGGTCAAGCTCAAGGTCGGCGAGGACGGCGCGCTGCCGGCGGCGAGGACGGCGCGGCGGCTGCTCGGCCGCCGGGTCGATCTTCGGGTTGATGCCAACATGGCCTGGGACACCGAGCAGGCGCTGAAGGTGATCCAACAGCTGGGCACCGTGGGAATCGGGTCGTTCGAGCAGCCGATTGCCGCCGGCGACCTGGCCGGCCTGGCCCGGCTGGTGGCCGAGACATCGGCGCAGATCGTGGTCGATGAGGGCCTTACCGACCGCGAGTCGTTGCAGCGGTTCATCAGCCATCGGGCGGGCACAGGGGCGAACGTGCGGATCTCCAAGTGCGGCGGTCTCGTCGGCGCCTACGCGCGGTGCCGGGAGGCGCTGGACGCCGGGCTCATGCTCCAGGTCGGCTGCCAGGTCGGCGAGTCGTCGTTGCTGTCGGCGGCGCAGCTGGCCCTGTTGTCGGGGCTTGCCCCGTTGCGGCCCGGGGTCAGGTACGCCGAGGGCTGCTTTGGCCGGCACCTGCTCCGGGAGGACCCGGGGTCTCCGCTGGTCCAGTTCGGCTACCGAGGCCGTCCTCCGCCACGTCCCCCCGGGGCCGGGCTGGGGGTCCAGATCGATCAGACAATGCTCGAGCGATGGGCCGTCGACCAGGCCAAGGTCATGTAGGTGCGGGTCACCTAGGTCCGCAGAAGGGGGCGACCGATGTCGGGAGTAGGACGGCTGCTGCTGTGGGTGAAGGCTCCACGGTCGCTGAGGCATTTCAATGCGCTCTGCCGCACTCCCGTCCAGGCCCAGGATCGGCTGCTGCGCCAGATCCTGGAGACCAACGCCGACACCGAGTTCGGCCGCCGCCACGGCTTCGGTTCCATCGCCACGTTCCGGGACTTCCAGGAGCGGGTGCCCATCGCGGCCTACGAGGACCTGGAGCCCTACATCACCGCGGAGATGAACGGACAGTCCAACCAGTTGACCAAGGAACCGCCGGTACTGTTCACCACCACCAGCGGCACGACCGGCAGTCGCAAGTACATCCCGATGACCCGTGAGGGCAAGCGGGCCAAGTCGCACCTTACCTGGCTGTGGTTCTGCGGCCTGTACCGCGACCACCCCGGGATTGTCGGGGGCCGGATCCTCAGCGTCGTCAGCCCCGAGGTCGAGTCCCATGCACTCAGCGGCGTCCCCATCGGGGCCGAGTCCGGGCACGCCTACCGCACCATGCCCGGACCGGTGAAGTCCATGTACACCGCCCCCTACGGGGTGTTCGCCATCGAGGACTACGAGGCCAAGTACTACACGCTGCTGCGGCTGGCCGCCGGCCAGGACATCAGCTGCATCGCCACCGTCAACCCCAGCACCATCCTCCTGCTCGGCGACCGGCTCGCACAGCACACCGAGCCGATCATCCGCGACGTCCGCGACGGGTCGCTCTCCTCCCAGTTCTCCGTGCCCCAGGACCTTCGGGAATCTCTGCACCTGCGCCCGGATCCAGAGCGCGCCAGGCACCTCGAGCGGGCGGCCGCCGCCGGCGGCGGCCCGCTGCGGCCCGGGCTGGCATGGCCCGGGCTGGCCGCGGTTGGCTGCTGGAAAGGTGGGACCGTCGGTGCCTACCTGGCGAAGTTCCACACCTTGTTCCCGCAGGGACTGCCGGTCAGGGACTTCGGCTACTACGCCACCGAGCTGCGCGGATCGGTGCCGCTCAGCGACCAGGGCGACGCCGGGACCATCGCGATCGGCACCAACGTGCTCGAATTCCACCCCGCAGACGACGATCGCGCCCCAGAGGGCCGCCAGCTGCTGACCGTCGACCAGCTGCAGGTCGGGCGACGCTATTTCGTGTACGTCACCAACGCCTCCGGGCTGTACCGCTACGACATGAACGACATCGTCGAGGTCGCAGGGCACTACGGCCAGACCCCGCTCATCCGGTTCATCCAGAAGGGGAAAGGCGTCGTCTCCTTCACCGGGGAGAAGCTCTACGAGGTCCAGGTGATTGCCGCTGTCGACCAGGCGCTGGCCGCGCTGCGGGGCCGGTACCACTTCATCGCAGCCGTCGCGGAGCTGGTCGAGGGAACCACGCCGCGGCTGGTGTTCCTGATCGAGTTCGACGACCCGGTCGCCGAGCACGACGGTTCGGCGCTGGTGGACCGCCTGGACACGGCGTTGGGAGACCAGAACGAGGAGTACCAGACCAAGCGGAAGTCGCTGCGCTACGGCGCCCCCATCATCCGGGTCGTACGCCCTGGCGAGTTCGACCGGTACCGGCGGCACATGGTGGAGACCGGTCAGCGAGCCGACGGCCAGTTCAAGGTCCTCCGCCTCACCAGCGACACGTCGTTCGCCGCCGAGTTCGCCGCCGACCGGGATCTGGTTGGTGGCGAGCGAACCTCGGCCTGATCCTCCGGGAGGGCACACATGCCCAGCAAGGTTGCGATCAACGGGCTCGGCCCGGATCGGTCGGGCAGCCCTCAAGCTGGCCCTCGAGCAGCCGGAGCTCGACGTGGAGGTCGACCTGGTGCTGGAGTGCACCGGCCGGTTCACCAACCGCGAGGACGCCGAGCAGCACGTCCGCGCCGGGGCCAGGTGGGTGGTGTTGTCCGGCCCCACCAAGAGCCCGGACGTGCCGACCATCATCCACGGCGTCAACCGGCCCGACGGCGAGACCCAGATCATCTCGTGCGCCAGCTGCACCACCAACAACATCACCCCGCTGGTGGAGTCCTCGACCGGCACTTCGGCGTCGAGAAGGCCCTGCTGACCACGGTGCACGCCTACACCGCGACCCAGGCCCTGGTCGACAGCCCCGGCGGCGCCAAGGACCTGCGTCGCGGCCGCGCCGCCGCCCAGAACCTCGTGCCCTCCAGCACCGGGCGGCCACCGCCACCGCCAAGGCCCTGCCGGCCATGGAGGGCCGCTTCGACGGTGTCTCCGTCCGCGGCCCGGTGGTCGTCGGGTCCATCTCCGACGTGGTCTTCGTGGTGGGGCGGGACACCACGGCCGACGAGGTCAACGACGTGCTGCGGCAGGAGGCTTCGACCGACCGGTACCAGGGAATCCTCGCCGTCGCCGAGGATCCGCTGGTGTCGGCCGACATCGTCAAGGACCCCCGTGCCTCCATCGTCCAGCTCGACCTGACCCGGGTCGTCGGCGGCAACCTGGTCAAGGTGATGAGCTGGTACGACAACGAATGGGGGTTCACCAGCCAGATGATCCAGGTCGCGGTCCAGCAGCTCGGCCTCGACGCGCCCGCCAGAGTGTGAGCGGCAGATGCAGCGCAGAGGCTGAACCGGTCACCGAAGGGTGTGAAGAAGCGCCTGCGGACCTCGGCAGCCTCCTGCCCGGCGACGTCCAGGTGGGCGCTGCGGCCCAGCCGGTAGGCGACCGGGAGCGCCTCGCTGGGGGTGAACAGTCGGAAGGCCAGTAGCGGGACCGCAACCCCGATGGCTGCTCAGGGTGGAGCGGCGGCACGCTGGGCGCCTCCGTCGCGCGGTTTCCTAAAGATCTGGACACCACGTAGGCTCGTGGGCACGCTCGGCTCGGATGGAGGTAGGCCTCGCGAAAGGCGGCGCCATGGACCCAACCCGCAAGCTGTACCGCAGCAAGACCAACCGCAAGCTGGCCGGGGTCTGTGGTGGCCTGGCCCAGTACTTCAACATCGACGCGACCATGATCCGTGTGCTGTTCATCCTCTTGGCCGTGCTTGGCGGCTCCGGCCTGGTGCTCTACGTGGCCATGTGGATCATCGTCCCCAAGGAGCCGTAAGCAGCCCAGGACGCAACCGCCCGCGACGTCACCATGTTCAAGGCGGTGCTGGACGACATCCGAGCGCACTGGGGCTGGCTTGGCGGGTGGCGGCGGTGCGCATCCGCTCTGAGCGCTCCTCCGAGCGGTTCTATGTGCTGGTGTTGGTGGCCTGTGCGGCACCTGCTCCGGTCACGACAGCAGGCAACCCAGCGCTGGCCTGTGGCGTGTGTGGGCTGACATCACCATGATCGGGGAAGCCCGGGGAGGCCGGTGGAGGGGACCGAGGACTTCGACAGCTTCGATGCGGGTTTGAACCGGCGCGGCGGCGGCAAGGACTCCAGGGTCGTTGGACCTTGGAGGCCCCGTGGACCGATCGCTTCGCCGTCTTGGCCAGCTCCTGGTCGTCATGGGCGCACTGCTTGGGGCGGCCTTGGGGTTCGGCGTGGCCCTGATGGTGGAGAGCGCCGAAACCAGCAAGGCGGTTGCCGCGTCCGAGCGTGAGCGCGCGGCGGTGCTGACGGCCAGCCCGCCGAGCAGCCAACCAGCAGCCTCGCCAGCGGCCAACTCCCCGAATCCGGGGAATGGCGATGGTTCCTCTGGCAGTCAGCGCGCCCAGTCAGTGGACCAACGTGACAAGAAGGCCGACAAGCAGAGCGACGGCCGCCGCAACAAGCCCGGCAAAGCCGAGGCCAAGGACAAGGACACGCCCGGCAAGGGCAAGGAGAAGTAACCGGCCGCCACCCAACCGCCGGGGCGGCGGGAAGAGCTGCCCTCGCGCAGACTGGCCACCAGGCCGATCGCGACGGCGGGACCAGGGCCATCACGACGCTGCGCGTTCTCCCATCTGTCCGACAGTGGCCTACAGCGCCCCAATCGCCAGGTTGGCCAAGGTCAGAACGGCACCGATGACGGCGAGCAGCAACCCAAGGGTGATCGGTAGACAGCAGCCGTAGACCCGGACTCGGGGTCGTGACTCGTAGCGTTCGAACTCGGCGTAGCGGTCACGGGCAACGGCCGGGTCCTCGACCATGAAGTAGTCGTAGATGTCGAAACCAGCCGGGTAGGCGACCTCCCTCGCGGGCTCACGGACTGGCGGCTCACGGGCCGGGACGCTGGTGTCGCCCTGCTTCTGGACCGGGAGCTTGCGGGCTGGCCGCTTTGCGACGGACGGGACCCGGGTGGTCGTCTTGACGACGGTGGCTCCACAGGCCGAGCAGGTGTCGCCGCCGTCGTTGCAGGCCTCGCAGACGGCGCACTGCCAGCGCGTGGTCATGGGGTGCCCGGGCCTTTGCCGCGGTCCAGGAGCTTGCCCATGAGCCGCCGGCCGATCCTCGGCTCGGCGGCGGGGGATGGTGTTGCCGGGGTCGCCGTCCGCAGCCCCCGGCCCTTGAGTCGGCTCGGGGCGGTAGGAGCCCGCTTGGGGCGGGGCGCGGTCAGGACCGCGGTGGTGGTGGCGGCGGTGCGGATCCCCATCAGGGCTGTGTGGACCTCGGCGATGGTGGGTCGAGCCCCGTGGTCGGCCAACAGCATCCGGTCGACCAGCTCCACCAGGCTGGTGGGGAGGGTGGTGGGGGGCAATCTCAGGATCTCGCCGGCGCGGGCGGCGACCCCGGCGTACTGGTAGCTCCCGGCGTCGAAGCCGGGCAGGGCGCCGGTGAGGTACTCGGCGTAGATGAGGCCGAGGGCGAAGATGTCGGCCTTCTGGGTGAGCTGGTGGGCGGCGGTCCCGGTCTCCTGGATGTAGCCGACCAGCTCCGGGGAGTAGTAGTTCATGGTCCCGACGATCTCGCCCGGCAGGGGCGGCTCGCCGGCCAGGTAGGCATTGTCGAAGTCGATCAGCTTGGTGGTGTACCCGAGCTCGGTCCGCTTGATGAGGACGTTGCTGGGTTTGAGGTCGCCGTGGACGATGCCGCGGTCGTGCAGGATCCGCAGGCTGTGGGCGACCGTCTTGAGCAGGACCAGCTGGTCCTGGAAGGGTAGGGCGGTGACGTCGGCCGGCGACAGGCCGGCCACCTCGACCTTCTCGGTGACCTTGTAGTACTTGGCGCCCCAGCGGAAGAAGGCCAGCGTGACGATCAGGTTGCCGCCGACGCCGGAGACCTCGGCCAAGGCCTCGTTGATACGCCGGTGGTGCCGTTCGAAGGCCGCGCAGCGCTGCCGCTTGCGCATCTTGGTCTGGGCGCTGCCGGGGGCGTGCTCGTCGGGGAAGGTCGGGCTGAGGAACTCCTTGATGAAGTACTCGCGCCCGTCCTTGGCGGCGAAGGTCCACTTGCTCAGCCCGGCCCCGACAACCCGGAAGTCCTCCAGGATGGTGTAGCCGTTGATGACGTCGCCCGCCTTCACGGTGCCTCCTCGCCGGCCGGCTCGGGCACGGCCAGGTAGCGCTCGTAGCCGCCCTTGTAGGCCCCCCAGAGCTCGGCCCCCAGCTCGACCCGGCGGGCCCGCAGCCCGGCCAGCTGCTGCTCGGCCTGGTGTACCTGTCCGTCCAGCTCGTCGAGCGGGTCGATGTAGCGACGCCCGAGCTCGTCGGTCCGGTCCTTGAAGAGCTTCTTGAAGCCGTCCAGGTCGGCTCCCAGCCCCAGCAGGGCGATGGCGGCGTCGTCGCCGGTGATCGCCGTCACCTCGGCCTCCAACGCCTGCTGCCAGCTCGGGACGTCGCGGGCGCCCTGCATGGTGGAGAGCAGCAGGTGCTCGAAGTGCATCGGTGAGCGCACGTAGGCGAAGCACCCGTCGGTGGCGCACAGCAGCAGAAACGGCGCCTCCAGCTGAACCTGGTGGTGGTCGATGTAGAACTCGGTGTCGGCTGCGATGCAGTTGCTCATCACCGAGTCGTCGGTGAGGTTGCGCATCGCGTCCCCACCCGAGCGCAGCTGGTCGGTGGTGAGCTGCCTGAGTCCGCCGTCCGGCTCGGCCACATACGCCCGGGAATCGCCGGCCTGGAACAGGTGGCAGTCATAGGCCGACGCGGCCGGACCGGTGCGCTGGAGGACGGCCAGGGTCATGGTGGTTGGCAGCGCCTTGACCAGCTTGGACCGCAGGGTGGTCTCGGGCGCCTTGAGCTCGGCCAGCCGTGCCGCCAGCGACGAGGCCAGCAGCCGATGCAGCTCCGCGGCGGTGGCCGGGCCGTCCAGGTTCCACTCCGGCTTGATCAGCTCGAGCATCAGCCGCTCGACCACGTTGCGGGCGAACCGGGAGGCGATGTAGGCGCCGGAATGGCGGCCGTCGGGCGTGTCGTAGACCCGTCCCCCGGCCCCGCCCATGCCGTCGAAGACCCCAAGCAGGCCGAGGTCGGGACCGACCCGCAGGATCGGGTCGGAATCCTCACCCTCGCCAGCGACCTTGGCGGTGCAGAACTTGAAGGAGACGCTGGGCATCGCAGCTACAGCCGGCGTTGCGGCGGACGACTCGACGCTCACACCGAGTTGGCGATCGAGTCGACGATGGTGCCGTAGTCGACCTCCGACAGGCCCTCACCAGCCTTGGAGGGGTGATGCACCACGTTCTCCCAGACACCGGAGATGTCGGTCCAACCGGGGCCGTCGGGGGCGAACACGATCAGCCGCTTGGAGCTTGCCCCCATCACGCCCTGCTCGTTCTCCCACAGGTCGGTGAGGGCGCTGAAGTCCCTGGGGATCTTGTCGGCGTAGGGAGCCGGGGCGAGCTCACCGGTCAGCGGCTGGGCGGGCGAGTCGGTCCAGACCACGATCACCTGCCGGCGCCGATCTCCACCGGTTGTCCAAGGGGAGTTGATCGCCAGGGCCACCGCCTCCAGACCCGACTCGGGCGCGTCACCGCCACCCTCGGGCACCAGGCCGCGGACGAACTCGGCAAAGCCGGGCTGCTCGGCCGGCAGCATGTAGAACGGCGACTCCTGGAGCGCGGC
This sequence comes from Actinomycetes bacterium, assembly GCA_030146615.1. GTDB lineage: Bacteria > Actinomycetota > CALGFH01 > CALGFH01 > CALGFH01 > CALGFH01. The sequence goes on along the minus strand of JASLBL010000266.1, from coordinate 656 downwards.
CGCGCCGTCCGCCCTGAAGTCCCGGAACGCGATCACCCGCACCCGCAGCTCGTCGACGTTCTTGCCCTTGTCGGTCAAATTCTTCTGCACGTCGTCATAGAAGCTCAGCGCGTTGTCCTTCACCCGGTCCAGGATCGGGCTCATGCTCCCGGTGACGTCGATGCAAAAGCAGATGTCGACGGCGTACCGGAGCCCCTTGGCCGCCATCGCCTCCTGGCCGGGGGCGGTCGGCTCGGCAGCTGCCTCGGTCTCGGGCGCGGTCGCCTCGGCAGGCGCTCCGGTCTCATGCTCAGTCATCCAAACCCTCCAGTGCTCCAAGTTGGCGGCAGGTAGTCCCGGCCCTGCGGGTGAGTCTCGGCCCTGCGCATCGTCGGACCCGACCCTGGCGGCTAGCCAGCAACTTGGCCGGCGCAGCGGCGGCGCGGACTCGCTTCTGGGTGCCGAATCTGTGGTTGGCTCAGGCGCTGTGGTTGGGGGCACCGCCCTGGCGAGGGACGGTGCGGTCGGCTGGCCACAGGGCGATGGCCAGCCCGGCGATCGCGCTGACCAGGTGCAGGCCGTTGTCGGCGCCGTTCAGCGACAGGAAGTTGATGTCGGAGTTGCCGGCCGCGAACAGCCCGTAGATGAACACCAGCCCATAGCCGGCGGCCAGCAGC
>JASLBL010000201.1 GCA_030146615.1 Actinomycetes bacterium | reverse complement strand
CAGGTTGACCCGGGCCTCGGCGGCCAGGCCGCCCAGGGCGGTGCGGCGCAGGGTCTCGGCGACCAGGTCGGCCGCGAACCCGGCGGGGGTCGGCTCGGCCACGGTCACACAGCAGCCGTTGACCGCCACCGACTCGCCCAGCCGCAGCTCGCCGGCCAGCCAGGGAGCCGCGACCTCGAGCCGGGCTCCGCTGCCGTCGGCCGCGGCCGCCAGGGCGGCCACGGGGCCGGTCCCTTCCACGATTCCGGTGAACATCAGGCTCCCTCCTGCACAAGGCTCGGTTGGGGGGGGTCCGGGGGGGCGCTTTCCGCCCCCCCGGTCGGTCGGGGGTACGCCACGATCCGCAGGTCGTCGCCGACGCGGTCGGCCGAGGCCAGCCGCAGCCGGCGGGCGTCGGCCAGGGTGGCCGCCCCCTCGCCAAGCAGCCCGGGCGCGGCCAGGCCGCCGATGGCGAGCGGGGCCAGGTACCAGACGAGCCGGTCGGCCAGCCCGGCCGCCCACAGGCTGGCCTGCAGTCGGGGGCCGCCCTCGACCATCAGCTCCAGCACCCCCCGCTGCCCCAGGGCCCGGGCCAGGTCGTGGAGATCGACGCGACCCACCGGGTGGGCAGCAAGCGCCCCCCCGGAGCCCCCCCCAACCGAGGCCGCTCTGCAGATGAGCACCTCAGCCCCAGCCGCCTTCCAGGCCTCGACGGCTGGGGCCGGGGCGGCCGGGGTGGTGGCGACCAGGGTCTCGGCCTCGCCGTCGAACAGGTGGCCGCCGGCGTCGACCCGGCCGGCGGCGTCAACCAGCACCCGCAGGGGCTGGCGACCGGCCCAGCCGGGCAGCCGGACGGTGAGCCGGGGGTCGTCGGCGAGGGCGGTGCCGGCGCCGACGGCCACTGCGTCGGCCTCGGCCCGCAGCCGGTGGGCGTCCGCCCGGGCCGCCGGCCCGGTGATCCACTGGGAGGTACCGTCGGGGGCCGCGACCTTGCCGTCCAGGCTGGCCGCGGCCTTGAGGGTGATCCGGGGCCGCCCGAGGCGGCGGTGGGTCAGGTAGGCGGCGTTCTGGTCGGCGGCCGCCTCGGCCCCGGCCCCGATGCTGACCGCCACCCCGCCCGCCCGCAGCCGGGCCGCCCCGGCCCCGTCGACCCGCGGGTCGGGATCGAGCACGGCCGCCACCACCCTGACCACCCCGGCGGCGACCATGGCGTCGGCGCACGGCGGGGTCCGCCCGTGGTGGGCGCACGGCTCCAGGGTCACATAGCAGGTCGCCCCGGCGGCCGCCGCCCCTGCCGCGGCCAGGGCCATCGCCTCGGCATGGGGCTGGCCTGCCGCCCGGTGGAAGCCCTCCCCGACCACCCGGCCGTCGCGCACCAGCACGGCGCCCACCATCGGGTTGGGGCTGACGCGTCCGCGTCCGCCCTCGGCGAGGGCGACCGCCCGCGCCATCCAGGCCTCGTCGGGTTCCTGCACTGCTGCCACCACTGCCCTCCTGCCCAGGGCGTGGTGGAGGTCGCGCCGGGCATGGCAGCCCAAGCGCGGCCGCCGCCTCCTTCCATCCGGACTGTCACCGTCGGCCCCTGGGTTCCACAGGGTCCACCCCGGCCAGGTGCGGCCGGGGGTCGCGGGCTCTCACCGCCGGTGGGGAGTTCCACCCCGCCCCGGAGACGCGCGTGCTACGTCACCAGCAGCGTACACCTAGGCTGACCTGGCTAGAACCCGTCGGTGCGGCGGTCAAGGGCATAGCTGGAGCCCTGCTGGCGCTTGGCCACGTGCTTGAGCTCGGTGGCGGTGGCGACCAGCTCGCGGTGGTTGGCGAAGACCCGCTGGGCGCTGGAGGCGATGCCGAGGGAGACCGAGACGATCGGGAACCGGCGGAGCTGGCCCTGGCGGTCCTCCAGCTCGATCGAGCCGGCGCTGGCGTCCTCGGGGTCGTACAGGGTCGGGACGCGGTCGTCGAAGCTGGTGATGACCCGGCTGGCGAAGGTATCGGCCGCCTCCGGGGGGAACAGGGCCACGAAGTCGTCGCCGCCGATGTGGCCCACGAACCCGTCGGGGCCGGCCGCGTCCTGGGCGGCCCGCCGCAGGACCTGGGCGAACAAGGAGATGACCTCGTCGCCGCGAAGGAACCCGTAGCGGTCGTTGTAGGACTTGAAGTTGTCCAGGTCGGCGTAGGCGACCGCGACCGCCTTGCCGCGCTCCATCCGATGGGCGATCTCCTGCTCGATCCGGAGGTTGCCGGGCAGACCGGTCAGCGGCGACAGCGAGCGCATCTCGCTGGCCCGACGGAGGGTCGTCTTGACCCGCGCGACCAGCTCCATGGGGTCGAACGGCTTGATGATGTAGTCGTCGGCGCCGGCGGTCAGGCCGAGCACCTTGTCGGCCGACAGCGACTTGGCGGTCAGCATGATCACCGGGATGTGGGCGCTGCGGCCGTCGGCCCGCAGCTTGGTGCAGACCTCGTAGCCGTCCATCCTCGGCATCATCACGTCGAGCAGGATGAGGTTGGGCTGCACGTCGAGGGCCTTGGTGAGCGCCTCCTGGCCGTCGTGGGCCGTGATCACCTCGAAGCCCTCCAGCCGGAGGTTGACCTCGACGAACCGCACGATGTCGCGGTCGTCGTCGGCGATCAGGACCATCTCGTCCACCCTCAGCCAGCCCCCCGTCTCATCGGGGAGCCGGCGCCTTCGGCTCCTTGAGCCCGCCGAACCCCCTGGTCAATCACTTCCCGGAACGCCTTGGCGGCGGCGACCGGGTCGTCGGCGCCGAAGATGGCGGTGCCGACCACGAACACGTCGGCGCCCGCCTCCAGGCACCGTGGCAGCGTTGCCGCGTTGACGCCGCCGTCGACCTGGAGCGCGACCGGCCGCCCGGTGCCGGCGATGGCCCGGTGGGCGGCGGTGATCTTGGGCAGTACCTGGTCGTCGAACGCCTGGCCGCCGAAGCCCGGCTCGACCGTCATGGTCAGGACCAGGTCGAGGCGGTCCAGGTAGGGCAGGACCTCCTCCAGCGGCGTGCCCGGCTTGAGGGCCAGCCCGACGTCGAGGCCGTGCCCAGCGGCCGCGTCCAGCGCCCGGGCCGGGTCCTCCAGGGCCTCCACGTGCATGGAGACCCCGCTCGCCCCGGCCTCGGCCAGCGCCGGCAGCAGCGCCTCGGGGTCGTCGACCATGAGGTGGCAGTCGAGGTAGTGGCCGGTGTGGGGCCGCAGGGCGGCCACCACCGGTGGGCCGAAGGTCAGGTTGGGGACGAAATGTCCGTCCATCACGTCGAGGTGGATCCAGTCGGCGGCCTCTTCGACCAGCCGAACCTGGTCGGCGAGCTGGGCGAGGTCGGCGTTGAGCACCGACGGTGCCAGGCGTCGGGTCACGGAGCTCCTCGGGCGTGGACGATAGATCGTTGCTGATGGTATCGGCGGGCTGTGGGAGAAGATGAGCGGCGTTTGGAGCTTCACCTTACCTTGAACAGCCGTGCAAGGAACATGCCGTCGGCCCCGTCCCGGTGCGGCCACAACTGGCGGGTCTCATCCAGGCGCAGGTCGTCGCGGCGCTCCAGCAGGGCGGCGACCACGCCGTCGGTCTCGGCCTTGGTCCAGGTGCAGACCGAGTACAGGACGGTCCCGCCGGGCCGGACGGCGTCGGCGGCGGCCTCGGCCAGGGCGAGCTGGAGCTCGACCAGACCGGGGATGTCGTCGGGGCCGTGGCGCCAGCGCGCCTCGGGGCGGCGGCGCAGGCTCCCCAGGTTGGTGCAGGGTGCGTCGACCAGGGCGGCGTCGGCCTGGCCGGGTCGCAGCGGCGGGCGGCGGCCGTCGGCGACCACGGTGAGGAGCCGGTCGGCGACCCCGATGCGGGAGGCCGCCTGGGCGACCAGGCCGGCCCGGCGCCGGTTGCGCTCGACGGCCAGGACCCGGGCGCCGAGGGCGGCCAGGTGGCCGGCCTTGCCGCCGGGGCCGGCGGCCAGGTCGAGCACGAGCTCCCCGGGACTGGCCCCGACGGCGGGGGCGACCAGGGCCGAGGCCGCGTCCTGGACCACCGCCCGGCCCTCGCGGACGGCCGGCAGGTCGCCGGGGTCGCCCCGCTCCAGGATCACGCAGTCGGGGCTGAGCGGGCTCGGGCGGGCGGCCAGGCCGGCCTCGGTCAGCTCGGCCAGCAGCTCGTCGCGGGTGGTGCGGCCGGGAGTGGCCCGCAGACTGACCTCGGGGCGGGTGTTGTCCGCCTCGACCAGGGCGACCAGCTCCTCGGGGCCGAGGCGGGCCAGGGCATCCTCCACGATCCAGGCCGGGTGGGAGCCGCGGGTCGTCGCCCAGCCGGCCGGGTCGCGCTCGGGGTCCGGCCAGCTCGGCGGGGCCGCGGCCAGGCGGCGGAGCACGGCGTTGACATAGCCGGCCTGGCCCCGGTGGCCGGCCCTGGCCACCGCCCCGACGGTCTCGGCGACGGCGGCGTGGGCGGCCGTGCCCCCGAACAGCAGCTCGTAGGCGCCAAGGCGCAGGCCCCGCAGGACCAGCGGCTCCAGCCGGTCCAGGGACTGGCGGGACAGCGGGGCCAGGGCGTCGTCGAGGGCGGCCCGCATCCGCAGCGACCCGTAGACCAGGTCGGTGGCCGCCGCCCGTTCCGAGGGGCTCAGGTCAGACCGCCGCAGCAGCCTCGGCAGGACCAGGTTGGCGTAGGCGCCGCCGTCGACTCGTTCCAGCGCGGCCAGGGCGACGTCCCGGGCGGTGGTCGCCGGCCGTCGCCCCTGGGGCCGGCCGGCGGCCTCGGCCGGGCGGGGGCGACGCGACCCGCTCGCGCCGCGGGGCCCACGCGGTCCGCGCGACCCGCTCGCCCCGCGGGGCCGGCCGGCGGTCACCGGCCCAGCCACTCGTCGGGGCCGAGGCGGGCGCCGCGGGCGAACTCGGCCCCGGACATGGCCTTGCGGCCCTCGGGGCGGACCTCGACCAGCTCGAGGGCGCCGTCGGCCGTCCCGACGAGCAGCCGCCCCCGCGGGTCGACGGCGAGCCGTCCCGGGCCCAGGTCGGCGGTCCCCTCCAGCGGGGGACTGGCACCTTCGGCCACGGCCGCCCGGGTGACCTTGAGGCGGCGGCCGCGGTGGGTGGTCCAGGCGCCGGGGGCCGGGGTGAAGGCGCGGACGGCGTCGGCCAGGCGGCGGGCCGGCCAGCCGAAGTCGAGGCGGGCCTCCTCGCCGGTGACCTTGGGGGCGAGGCTGGCCCCGGTCTCGGGCTGGGGCCGAGGCTCGACCTGGCCGGCCTCCAGGGCGTCGAGGGTCTCGACGACCAGCCGGCCCCCGACCTCGGCCAGCCGCATGGTCAGGGCGCCGGCGTCCTCCTCCGGGTCGACCCGGACCTCGGCGGCCAGCAGCATCGGCCCGGTGTCCATGCCGGCGTCGATCACGAAGGTGGTGACCCCGGTGACCTCGGCCCCGTCCAGCAGGGCCCGCTGCACCGGCGCGGCCCCCCGGTAGGCCGGCAGCAGCGAGAAGTGGAGGTTGATGATCCCTCTGGGCAGGGCGGCCAGGACCGGGTCGGGCAGCAGGTAGCCGAAGGCGCAGGCGACGCCGATCTCGGCCCCCGTCTCGGCCAGCTTCCGGGGCAGTTCCGGGTCCCGGCCGCCGGGCGGCTCCAGCACCGGAAGCCCGGCCGCCAGGGCGGCCTGCTTGACCGGCGACGGCAGCGGCGTCCCGCCCCGCCGGTCGCGGGGCCGGTCGGGCCGGGTGACCACGGCCACCACCTCGTGGGCGGAGGCGAGCAGCGCCTCCAGCGGCGGCACCGCCGCCGCCGGCGTGCCCAGGTAGACGACCCGCACGCCCGACCGCTACAGGGTCTTGTCGGGCTTGATGGTCAGATCCGACCGGTGCAGGTGGGGGGCGATGCCCTCGAACTCGAGGTCGAACTCGCGTTCGCGCCACTGCTTGAGGGCCCGCTTGCGGTCGCCCCGGGACATCCGCTCGATGAACAGCACCCCGTCCAGGTGGTCGATCTCGTGCTGCATGCAGCGGGCCAGCAGCCCGTCGCCCTCGACCTGCAGCGGCTGGCCGCGCACGTCCACGGCGTCGACGGAGACCTCCATGGCCCGCTTGCAGGCGTAGTACAGGCCGGGGAACGACAGGCAGCCCTCCTCGCCGTCCTGCTCACCCTCCCAGCGGGTGATGACCGGGTTGGCCAGGACCCCGAACGGGTGCTCGCCGGTCTCCTCGTCGGGCGGGATGTCGAAGGCGAACATGCGCTTGAGCACCCCGACCTGGGGTGCGGCCAGGCCGGCACCGTGGGCGTACCGGAGGGTCTCCAGCAGGTCGTCGCCGAAGCGGGCCAGCTCGGCGTCGAAGCGGGTCACCGGGTCCGACTTCTGGGTCAGGACCGGGTCGCCGAACAGCCGGATCTCGAGCAGTGCCACGGGGCCGTTCTCCTTCTGTACACACGCGAGCTAGCGGGGGATGGCCAGAACTTCGAGGGGCTCGACGTCCACCGACATCCGCGGGCCGCCGGCCCGTGACGCCTCGACGAGCAGGGGGCGTAGGGCCCTGGCCGCCGACTCGGCGTCCTCGACCTTGGCGATGATACGCCAGCCTCTGCCCATCTCCGCCGGGCCGAGCAGCTCGACCTTGGGTCCGAGGGCGGCGGCGAGGGCGGCCAGGGCCGCCGAGGCCTCGGCCGGGTCGGGCCCCTCGACCAGGACGAGACGCCTGGCCGGGGGGAAGCCGAGCTCGACCCGGCGGGGCAGTTCGTGGCGCCAGAAGAACTCGGGGTCCCAGCGGACCAGGGCCTGGACGGCGTGGTGGCCGCCGTGGCGGGTCTGGAGGACCAGGCGGCCGGCGCCGCCGCGGGGCCCGCACCAGGCGGCGGCCCGGCTCCAGGTCCGGTAGGCCTCCTCGGCCGAGCGGACCTCGGCCTGGCCGAGGGCGGTGTCGGCGCCGACCACGACCACGGTCCGGCAGCCGGTGAGCGGCGGGTGGTCCTTGACCCCGGCCACGGTGCCGACGACCACCCCCGGCTGCCGGCCGGCCCAGGGAGGCACCATGCCCGGGTCGACCACCTCCCGGTCCAGCCGCCACACCGGCACCCCTGGCAGGATCCGTCCCAGCTCGGCCGCGACCTGCCCGGCGGTCCGGGCCCCAGGCGCGGCCGGGTCGGCCCCGCCCCGCCGCGGCACCAGCACGTAGGCGGGCTCGTCCCGGGCCAGGGCGCCCCGGATGGCCGCCAGGCCCCGGGGGTGGAGGCGGGCCGCGGTCGGGCCCTCGTCGTCGGGGTCGACCACCTCGACCAGCGGCCTGGCCGCCCGCTCGACCGCCCGGTCGGGGGCGAGCAGTCGGCACCGCCCGGCCTGCATGGCCGCCAGGGCCTCGGCCGACGGCAGCGTCCCGGTGAGCACACACAACGCCCGGGCGGTCGCGGCCCGCCGCAGCGCCACCTCCCGGGTGTGGAACCGCGGGGCACGCTGCTCCTTGTGCGCGAAGTTGGCCTCGTCGTCCACGATCACGCACCCCAGCGCCGGCAACGGCGCCAGCACACTGGACCGCCCCCCGACCACCACCATCCGCCGCCCCTGCCGCAGCTCGGCCCACGCCCGGTACCGCCGGCGATCCGACAGATCACTGGCCAGGTCGGCCGCATCCGGGAACGCCTTCCGAACCGCGTCCCCCACCGCCGACCCCGCCGCCACCTCCGGCGTCACCACGATCGCCCCCCGCCCCCCGGCCAACGCCGCCTCAATCAGCGCGATCACCCTCGCCCCCCGGTCCTCCCCCGGCAAGGGCCGCCAGTACACCGCCCCCGCCCGCCCCCCGCTGACCATCGCAACCAGCGGGTCGGCGGGGTCCATTACGGGCTGGTGGGTCGGGGAGGAGGTGCGAGTCGCGGAGGAGGTGCGAGTCGGGAAGGGGTCGTGGGACGAGGAGGGGCTGTGGACAGCCTCAAGCCCGTCGTTCCCGGGTCGGCTACGCTCCCCCACCGGGGGACTCGGCGCCGGACCGGGCTTGTTCGGCGCGGCCCCGGGCGGGTCGGGCACGGCCCCGGGTGGGTCGGGCGTGGGCGTTTCGACCGCGGCGACCCGTGGGGGGATCGCCAGGCGGAGAGTGTCGATCACGGCGGCGGCGTAGCGGTCGGCGACCCAGCGGAAGAGGGTGAGCTCGGGGGGGCCGAAGGAGGGGATGGGTGAGACGACCCTTAGCAGGTCGCGGGCGTCGGGGGGGAGGTCGGGGGTGTGGCCGACGACCCAGCCGTCGACTCGGCGGCGGCGGCCGAAGGGGACCTTGACCCGGGTGCCGAGGTGGACCTGGCCGGCGAGGGCGGGCGGGACGCGGTAGGTGAAGGGTCGGTCCAGGTGGAGCAGGGGGACGTCGACCAGCACCTGGACGGCGTGGTGGCTCGGGTCCAGGTCCAGCCGGGTTCCCCTCTCCCCCCGGTGGTGGGGGTTACAGCGAGCGGGCCGCCTTGGCCAGCTCCTCGGCCCGCGAGGTCGACTCCCAGGTGAACTCGGGCTCGGAGCGGCCGAAGTGGCCGTAGGCGGCGGTCTTGCGGTAGATGGGCCGGCGCAGGTCGAGGTCGCGGACGATCGCGGCCGGGCGCAGGTCGAAGAACTCGGGCAGGAGCTTGCCGAGGCGGTCCGGGTCGACCTGCTCGGTGCCGAAGGTCTCGACGAACACGCTGACCGGGTGGGCCACGCCGATGGCGTACGCGACCTGGACCTCGCAGCGCTCGGCCAGGCCGGCCGCGACCACGTTCTTGGCCACCCAGCGGACCGCGTAGGCGGCCGAGCGGTCGACCTTGGTCGGGTCCTTGCCCGAGAAGGCGCCGCCGCCGTGGCGGGCCATGCCGCCGTAGGTGTCGACGATGATCTTGCGGCCGGTCAGGCCGGTGTCGGCGTTGGGGCCGCCCAGCTCGAACCGGCCGGTCGGGTTGACGAACACCCGCATCCCCTCGGCGGCGAGGTCGTCGGGGAGGACGGCGTCGATCACGTGCTCGCGGATGTCGGGGGCGAGCAGGGTCTCGATGTCGACGTCGGGGCCGTGCTGGGTGGACACGACCACGGTGTCCAGCCGCACCGGCTTGCGTCCCTCGTACTCGATCGTGACCTGGGTCTTGCCGTCGGGGCGCAGGTACGGGATCACCCCTGCGCGGCGGACCTCGGCCAGGCGACGCGACAGCCGGTGGGCCAGGGCGATCGGGACCGGCATCAGCTCCGGGGTCTCGTTGCTGGCGTAGCCGACCATCATCCCCTGGTCGCCGGCGCCCTGGGTGTCCAGCGGGTCGGTGTCGCCGGCCCGCTCCTCGAAGGCGTGGTCGACGCCCTGGGCGATGTCGGGCGACTGCTCGTCGATGGCCACCGTGACCCCGCACGTGGCCCCGTCGAAGCCGTACTTGGCCCGGTCGTAGCCGATGCCGAGGATGGTCCGGCGGACCACGTTGGGGATGTCGACATAGGTCTTGGTGGAGATCTCCCCGGCCACCACCACCAGGCCGGTGGTGATCAGGGTCTCGCAGGCCACGCGGCCGGTCGGGTCGTCGCGCAGGATCTCGTCCAGGATGGCGTCCGAGATCTGGTCCGCGATCTTGTCCGGGTGACCTTCGGTCACCGACTCGGACGTGAACAGGTACCGGTTCGCCACGTGTGTGCCTCCAAGGAAGTTCGCGCCGCGCGATGGGCGGCAAGCCAATGCCGAAGGGTAGCCGGGCGTGGAGGCGGAGGCAAACCCCTCGCGCCTGGCTTGCTCCTCAGCCGGCGGCGTTGGCGGCGCTGGCGCGGAGCGCCTCGACCCGGTCCAGCAGCCGGGCCGCGATGGCCGCCTTGGAGGTCCGGGGAAGCTCCTCGACGGTGTCGGCGTCGACCAGGTAGGCGTCGGCGTCGTCGGCCCCGAAGGCGGAGCTGGCCCCCTCGACGTGGTTCAGGACGACCAGGTCGAGGTGCTTGGCCTGGAGCTTGCGGCGGGCGCCGGCCAGGTGGTCCCCGGTCTCGGCGGCGAAGCCGACCAGGACCTGGCCGGACCGGCGGCGGCGGCCGAGCTCGGCCAGGGTGTCGGGGGTGGGCTCGAGCACGACCTCGGGGACGCCCTGGTCCTTCTTGAGCTTGCCCTCGGCGACCCGCTTGGGCCGGAAGTCGGCCACCGCGGCCGCCATCACCAGCACGTCCTGGGTGCCGGCCTCGGCCAGCACGGCGTCATACAGCTGCTGGGCGGTCTCGACCCGGATCAGCCGGGCCCCGGCCGGCGGGTCGACGGTGGTGGCCGCGGCCACGGCGGTGACCTCGGCACCGCGGCGCAAGGCCTCGGCGACGATCGCCGCCCCCATCCGGCCCGAGGAGCGGTTGCCGAGGTAGCGGACCGGGTCCAGCGGCTCCCTGGTCCCGCCCAGGCTGACCAGCACCCGTGCCCGGGCGAGGCCGCCCGGGTGGTCCCCTGGTGCATCGGCGGCGAGGGCGGCGGCGACGCCGCCGACGAGGTCGTCGAGCTCGGCCAGGCGGCCGGGGCCGACGTCGCCGGAGGTGAGGGGGCCCGAGGCCGGGGGCACGACCCGGGCCCCGCGCGCCTCCAGCGTCCGGAGGTTGGCCCGGGTGGCCGGGTGCTCCCACATCTCGGTGTGCATGGCCGGGGCGACCACCACCGGCCCGCCGAAGGCCAGGGCGACGTTGGTCAGCAGGTCGTCGGCCAGGCCGGCGGCCAGCCGGGCCAGGGTGTGGGCGGTCGCCGGGGCGACCACCAGGACCTGGCCCCAGCGGGCCAGGGCGACGTGCTCCACCCCGGCCGGGTCGTCCCAGACCGAGGCCGGCACCCGCCGGCCGGTGAGGGCGGCGAAGGTGGCTCGGCTCACCATCCGCTCCCCGGACTCGGTGAGCAGTGGCTGGACCTCGGCCCCGGCCCGCATGAGCTCCCGGGCCAGCTCGGCCGCCTTGTAGGCGGCGATCCCGCCGGTGACCCCGAGCAGCACCCTGGCCCCGGCCAGGGCCGGAACTGTCCGAGGGGTAACCGCTTCGCTACTCGAGCCCTCGGCGCCGCCGGGCTGGGCCATCCCTACTTGATCGACTCGGCGACCTCGGCCGGGCGCTCCCAGTTCAGCTTGTCCTCGACCAGCTCCTGGAGGGCGACCGAGAGGGCCTTGCGGTTGGGGCCGGCGTCGACCATCGGCGGCACGTACTCGCCGATGCCCTCGCCGAGCTGGCTGTAGTAGCCGTTGATCTGCCTGGCCCGCCTGGCGGCCAGGATGACCAGGGTGTACTTGGAATCGACCCGTCCGAGCAGGTCGTCGATCTTGGGTTCGATCATCAGTGCTTCCGCTCCTTGACACGCGTGTGACCGCCATTGATGGTACGCCGCCTGAGCCGGTCGACGATCTCGACCACCTCGCGGGCGGCCGTCTCGAGGTCGTCGTTGACCACCGTGACGTCGAACTCGGGCTCGGCGGCCAGCTCCTCGGCGGCCTTGGCCAGCCGACCGCGGATCTGCTGGTAGGTCTCGCTGCCCCTGGTGCGCAGCCGCCGCTCCAGCTCCCGGAGGCTGGGCGGGGTGATGAACACCATGAAGGCCCCCGGCTCGGCCGCCTTGACCTGCCGGGCGCCCTGGATGTCGATCTCGACCAGGACGTCCCGGCCCTCGGCCAGGGCCCGGTCGATCGGCTTCCTCGGCGTGCCGTACCGCTCGCCGAAGATGTCCGCCCACTCCAGGAACCCGCCGGCCTCGATCATCTCGTCGAACTTGCCGCGGTCGACGAAGTGGTAGTGGCGACCTTCGTCTTCGCGCGGCCGTGGCCCACGGGTGGTGGCCGAGATGGACAACTCCAGGTCGGGCAGGGCGGCCAGCAACCTGGCCACGATCGCGCCCTTGCCGACCCCCGAGGGGCCGGCAAGCACGATCAGCTTCCCCCGCCGACCCGTCTGCTGGTCCCCCCCACCATTGGTCAACGCGAGGTGCTTGCTACTTCTTGCCGCCGAACTCGGCGAGCAGGGCGTCCTTCTGCTTGGAGCCCAGGCCACGGACCCGGCGGGAGGCGGAGATGTCGAGCTTCTCCATGATCTTGCGGGCGCGGACCTTGCCGACCCCGGGCATGCTCTCGAGCACGCTTGAGACCTTCATCTTGCCCACCGTCTCGTCGGAGTCTTTGGCAAGGACGGTGGCCAGGCTCATGTTGCCGCTCTTGAGCTGAGCCTTGAGCTCGGCTCGCTTGCGGCGCGCCTCGGCCGCCTTCTCCAACGCCTGCTGGCGCTGCTCGGGCGTCAGGGTTGGCAGGGGCATTCGTGCCTCCTCGTGACCTCGTTCTGGATCGAAGACTGGCGGATTCTATGCATACCTTGGCGGCGGCCACAATCTATCGGCGCTGGTCAGAACCCTCCTCTGTTCATAAAGCGTCAAATCGACCATGAGCGTCCAGGGCTTTGGGCCGGTTCGCGCGTTCGTCCCCTCCCTCCTCGGGCCTGCCCGCGAGCGCCTGGTCGCGCACCGCCCGGGCGGCCCGGCCCACGTCGTCTGACCTGGTGATGGGGCGCCCGACGACGATCCGGGTGGCGCCCGCCGCCATGGCCGCGGCCGGCGTCGCCACCCGGGTCTGGTCGTCGGCTGACGAGATTTCCCCGGCCGGGCGGACGCCGGGGCAGATGAGCTCGACCGAGGGGCCGAGCTGGGCGCGCAGGGCCGCCACCTCCAGGGGCGAGCAGACGATCGCCTGGCAGCCGGACCGCACGGCAAGGGCGGCCAGCCGGGGCACGGCCTCGGCGGCCAAGGGGAGGCCGGCGGCGGCCAGGTCGGCCGGTCCGGCGCTGGTCAGGACCGTCACCGCGGCGACCCGGCAGCGGTCGCCGGCGGCCTGGACGGCCGCCTCCAGCATGGCCGGTCCGCCCAGGGCGTGGACGGTGACCAGCTCGGCCCCGGCCCGGGCGGCGGCCCGCATCCCGCCGGCCACGGTGGCCGGGATGTCGTGCAACTTGAGGTCGAGCATCACCCGGCGGCCGTCGCCGGCCAGGGCGGCGACCGCGGCCGGCCCGGCCGCCCCGAACAGCTCCAGGCCGGCCTTGACCATGCCGGCCGCCTCCCCGGCGGCCCTGGACCAGGCCAGGGCCTGCTCCAGGTCGTCGGTGTCCAGGGCGAGGACCAGTGGCGATTCCATGGCCGGCCAGCCTACCCGCGACCTGTGACCGGCGGGGGCCCGGGGGCCTCAAGCCTAGTACTCCAGCCGCACTTGTCTTGAGGTAGGGTTCCCGCCCGCCGGCCGGGGATGGGCCGGCAGCGCGAGCGCCAGGAGGGCGAGGGACCGTGCCGGACGTCGATGAGGCGACGACAGAGATCGAGGAAGTACGAGCGTGGGCGGCGGGGCTGGAGGCGGTAC
>JASLBL010000093.1 GCA_030146615.1 Actinomycetes bacterium | reverse complement strand
GCAGGAACGCGGTGCTCCCGGTGACCAGGTAGTGCTGCCAGACGTTGTAGGCGATGGCGATGTTGACGTGCCGCTGGTTGCGGGAGTGGTCCGGTAGCCAGCGACCCGACTTGGGATTGAGGTGGAGCGCCTGGGTCTCCTCCTGGCCGTTGGAGCCGCTCTGCCAGGGGAACATGGCCCCCTGGTAGCCGGCCTCCCGGGCCGCCGAGCGGGCCGCGCCGAGGCGGGCGTGGCGGTAGTCCAGCAGCGCGGCGGCCAGGATCGGCCGCTGGAGGTTGAAGAACGGGAAGATGAACAGCTCGTCCCAGAAGACGTGGCCCCGGTAGGCCTCCCCGTGCCAGCCCCGCGCCGGGACACCGACGTCCAGGTGGCGGGTGTGCGGCGAGACCGTCTGCAGCAGGTGGAAGATGTGCAGGTGCAGGACCGTCTCGGTCCACTGGTTGGCGCTGTCGAGCTGGACGTCGAAGCGGCTCCAGAGGCTGTCCCAGGCCCCTTCGTGCCGAGCCAGGAGTCCCTGGAAGTCCTCGGCGCCGACCACCGTCAGCCGCGCGTCGGTCCGGCTCTCGGAGACCGCCCGGTCGCGGGAGGTGTAGAGGGCGACGACCTTCTCCACGGTCACCGGACGCCCCTGCTCCAGCTCGACGGTGAGCTCGTGGGCGACGAACCCGGGCTCGGAAACCAGCCGCCGGCCGGCGTCGGCGGCCCCGCCGTCCCGCACCACCCTGGTGCGGGCCGCCAGCGCGACCCGGACGCGCGACTGGATCGTCTCGACCTGGAGGTCGATCGTCTCGGAGTTGACCTCGGCCTGGTCCAGCACCACCAGGTGCCGGTTGTTGAGGTCGCGGTAGCGTTTGACCCCGGCGTTGACCACCTGGCCGTCCAGCCCGGAGCGAACTTGAATTGTCCCCGACCAGTTCTCGGCCACGAAGGTCGTCTCCAGGCCGGCCAGATGCTCGTCCTTCATGCTCACCAGCCGGCGCTGGACGACGCTGGTCCGCCGACCCTCGGCGTCCCGCCATACCAGATGCCGGATGAGCATCCCATGGCGCATGTCCAACTCCAAGCGATGCTCCAGGACATCGGCCTGCTGGACGTCGAACCACGCCCCGTCGGCGATCCGGAACCGCAGCGGCAGCCAGTTGGGGATGTTCACCAGGTCCTCGTTCTCAACGGTGCGGCCGGCGATCTCGGTCTCGGCTCGGTTGTACAGGCCGGCGGCGTAGGTCCCCGGATAGTTGACCCCGTCGGCCTCGGCCTCGGGCAGCGCGCCCCGGGTCACGAAGTAGCCGTTGCCGAGCGCGCACAGCGCCTCACGAAGCCCCTGCCGGGCGGGGTCGAAGCCGTCATAGACCAGCGTCCAGATACTCGGTGGCCGCTGCGTGAGGCGCTGCCGGAGCTCCGCGGCCACCCGCCGCTCCTCAAGACGCCGGGCGGCCAGCGCAGGCAGGGAGGCGTCATCCAGCGTCGTCACAACCAGGTCGGCGCCCGCCTCCAGCAGCAGGTCGCGGTCGTCCAGGCGGGCCACCCCGAGCGCCGCCATGTTGCCGGCCTTGGCCGCCTGCACCCCGCTGGAGGCGTCCTCGACCACGAAGCAGCCGGCCGGTGGAACCCCCAGCTCCTGGGCAGCGGTGAGGAAGATGGCCGGGTCGGGCTTGCCCTTGGGGAAGTCGCGGCCGGAGATGTCGGCGTCGAACAACTCCGCCAAGGTCATCCCAGGGCGAAGGAAGTCGTAGTCCAGCCGCTGCTCGGCGGCGAAGCTGTCCAGCCGAATCCGCTCCAGGAACAGCTTGGCATTCTTGGACGAGGACGCCGCCGCAACCGGGATGCCCATGGCCTTGACGGCCAGGATGAACCGGAGCGCATCAGGGAAGGCCATGAACCGGCCCGCCTCGATCAGCTTGACCACATATTCATGCTTGGCCGCCGCGTACTGATCGACCCGGGCATTGATATCTGGCACCCCAAAGTACTCCATGGCCGCGCGGGCCCCGGCCATCCGCGGCTTGCCCGCCATGACCTGCTGGTACACCGCCTGAGTGAACCGCTCAGGGCTGTAACTCGTCTGATCGCGGATGTCGCGCCACTCGCCCTCCATGAGCATCCGGAACGACTCGCGCCAAGCCAGCTCGTGCGGCGAGTCCACCAGGACGCCGTCCACGTCGAAGATCGCACCTTGGTATGCCATGACCGTCACCAGTCCTCCGGTCGCCACGGGTGCAGGCCACCCGATCGCATCTCCTCCAAGGACGTTAGGCCGGCGACCGCTTGATGGCGACGGCGGTGCCGGGGCTGAGCAGGTGCGGCTTTCCGCGGATGGTCACCTCCAGCGGCGCCCCTTCGTCGAGGAGGTAGCGCTCCTCGTCCTGCGTCAGCTGCACCCGGATCTGACGGTCACTGAACCGGAGCGAAAACGCGAGCGCGTCCCAAACCTGCGGCAGGTTAGGCGCAAACGACAGGCGGCCGTCGAAGTCGCGAACGCCGCCGAACCCAAACACCAGTGACGACCACACGCCGGCGGCCGACGCGATATGGACGCCGTCCGAGACATTACCGGCGACGTTGGCCAGGTCCATGAACAGCGCAAAGTTGAAGTACTCGATCGCCTGGCGCTGGTTGCCGATCTCGGCGGCGAGGATGCTCTGCACACACGCCGACAGCGAGGAGTCACCCGTGGTGAGCGGATCGTAGTAGTCGAAGTTGCGCCGCTTCTGCTCCTCGGAGAACTCGTTGCCGACCAGGAACATCGCCAGCACGATGTCGGCCTGCTTGATCACCTGGTGCCGGTAGATCACCAGGGGGTGGTAGTGCAGCAGCAGCGGGAACTTCTCGGCCGGCGTGCCATCGAGGTCCCATACCTCTCGCTCGAGGAAGGTGTCGTCTTGGGGGTGGATGCCACGCTCCTGGTCGAACGGGATCTGCATCGCGGCCGCCGCCCGTTCCCACGACGCAACCTCCTCGGGGTCGAGCGCGACCTTGTGGACCAGGGCGGTGTAGTCCTCCGGTCGCTCCTCGCGAAGCCGGCGGACGGCCTCGGCGGCGAAGTTGAGGTTCAGCCGCGCCATGAGGTTGGTGTAGGTGTTGTCGTTGACCACCGTGGTGTACTCATCTGGGCCGGTCACGCCGTGGAGGTGGAATCGGCCGTCGGTGCCGTAGAACCCGAGGTCCGCCCAGAGCCGGGCGGTTTCGACCAGGAGCTCGGCGCCGACCTCTCCGAGTAGGCCCAGGTTGCCCCGGACATTGGTGTAGCGTCTGATCGCATAGGCGATGTCGGCGTTGATGTGGTACTGGGCGGTGCCGGCCTGGAAGTTGGCCGAGGCCTCCTCGCCGTTGATGGTCCGCCACGGGAATAGCGCTCCCCGCTGGCTCAGCTCACGCGCCCGCTCGCGAGCCCGATCCAGCATGCTATGCCGAAAGCGCAGCAGGTTCCGGGCGATCCGCGGCTGGGTGTACGACAGCAACGGCAGGACATAGATCTCGGTGTCCCAGAAGTAGTGGCCCTCATAGCCCGGTCCGGTCTGGCCCTTGGCCGGGATGCCGACCCCTTCGGCCCGCCAGGATGCCTGGGCCACCTGGTAGAGGTTCCACCGGATGGCCTGCTGGAGCCGCACCGGGTTGACCTGGGCCTGCACGCGGACATCGGCGCGGTCCCAGAAGCGGTCCAGATGCTCGCGCTGTCTGTTCAGGAGATCATCGAAGCCGTCATCGAGCGTGCGGTCCAGGGTCCGGCCGCAGCGAGCGACGAGCTCGGGCACCGGGATGCTGCGTGATGCCTGATAGGTGGCGTACTTGGTGATCCGGATGGCCACGCCAGGCGGGGCGTCCACCATGACCACCAGCTCGCCGGTGTTGTCATCGACCGATCCGACCGCCTGGTACGGGCAGGCCGCGTCGATGACATGGTCAACCGCGACACCCAGGGTCATCCGGCTGTTGGTGGTCTGGTAGCCGAGCAGGATGCGCTGGCCGGCGAGCTCGGCCGCCTGGGCGTTGAGCACCTGCCGGGGCAGCGCGGTGGCGACCCGCGGGTCGATCCGCTGCTCCGCCAGCTCGTCGGAGGGACGGACGTCCTGACGGTTGATGACCTGGGAGGAGATCGCGACAGGGGCCGAGTGCTCCAGCAGCGTTACCTCATAGGTCATCGCCACCACATGGCGGTGCTCCAGCGAGACGAGCCGGCACGAGCGCACCCGAACGTGCTTGCCGGCAGGGGTGGCCCACACGAACTCACGGGTCAGCGTCCCGGCCTGCATGTCCAGCACCCGAGCATAGTCATGGACGCGCGCCGTCGGCAGGAACAACGGCTCGTCATCGACATACAGCTTGAAGAGCGTCGCGTCGGGCACGCTGACGATCGTCTGGCCCCTGCGGGCGAGCGCATGCGCCTGCTCGGCATGCACGATCGGCCACGTCTCGTGGAAGCCGTTGACGAGCACGCCAGGCGAGAGCGCCGGGCGGCCCTCCTCGAAGCTGCCGCGGACGCCGAGGAAGCCGTTGGCGAGCGCGAAGATCGTCTCGGCGCGGTCGACATAGTCATCCGAGTACCGTGCCTCCACCAGGCGCCACTCCTCGGGCGGGTAGAGGTGCTCGGGCAGCAGGACGATCTCACGCTTCAACATGATCCGAAATCGTAACCCGGTGCCGAAGGTGCTGATAGAGGCCGACGGCCGGATGCGCAAGAGGAACGGGCCTGTGGGAGGGCTACCGCCAGCCTGGCTCCTCACGCCCCATCCGCAAGCCCGGCATGCGAAGCATGATGAGCCGGGGATGAGGTGTAGTCGTGGACCCGCGGACAAGCGGCCAGTCCGGTTCTCCAGGTGTCCTGGAGGACCCTCCATACGAGTAAGAATCGCCAGCCGCTGAGCGGACAGCCAACTGCCAGAGACGAAGGAAAGCGTGCTGAGCGAACGGCCTCTCTGGGGTGATTGTCGAGGTCTTCTCGGCTGGCCATGCCTTGCGTTCCACCGGAGGACGGCAAGGTGATTACCTCGGCCGGGGTGTCGGCCGAGATCGACATGGCCCTGGTCGCCCGCCTCACCGACGAGCCGACCGCCGGCATGATGCAGCTCTGGATCGAGGACGACCCGATCCGCCCTTCGGCGGAATCGACTGGGATCAGGCGGACCGGGACATGGCCGAGCCGCAGGTCGCCTGGTGGGTCCAGACCCAGCTGGCCGACCGACCGGACCTCCTGGCCAAGCTGAATGGGTGAGCAGGTGGGCGGTCTGATCGGAAACAGCTCGGCAGGCAGTGGAGGGATTGCCATGGGCAGTTCGAGGTTGTGCACTCTTCCTTGTCCTGATGCTGGGGTGGCGGCGCCCGCCTGGGCGCAGGGCGGGCAGGCCAGCGAGGCGTTCGTGGTCCTGTCCGGCCGCGCCGACGTGTCCCAGGGCCAGCAGGTCGGCGACCTGGTCGTGTTCCACGGCTCGGTGACCCTGGCCGGCACCGTCGACGGGTCGCTGACCGCCTTTTACGCTCCGGTGACCATCTCTGGGCGGGTCAACGGCGACGTGGTGGTGTTCAACGGACGGGGTCGAGCCGCAGAGCGGCGCCAACGTCACCGGCGACGTCGTCTCCCAGAGCAACCCCGTGGGAGCCTCGGGCGCGACCATCGGCGGGACCACCAGGCGCCTGCAGACCAGGACCAACTGGAATGGCTTCGGCTGGGTCGGCCGCTTCGGCTGGTGGCTGGCCGTGTTGGTGTCGACCCGGGTGGTCGGGCTGGTGCTGGTGTGGCTGGTCGGGCGGGGCGCGGCCAGGATCCTGGAGGCGGGCCGGACCCGGATCGGACCCTCGATCGGGCTGGGCCTGCTGCTGATCTACTCCCTCGGCTACAGCGCCAGCGCCTGGATCCTGGGCCTGTCGATCCTGCGCGGGCCCACCGCCAGGGCGGTGGCCTTCCTGGTCGGCTGGACGGTCCTGCGGGTGGTCGCCCTGATCCCGATCCTCGGCGGGCTGGTCTGGTTCGCCGCGGTGGTGTTCGGCCTGGGCACGATGGCGGTGGCCATCTGGCGGACTCGTAGCGCCGGCCGAGCCGCTACAGCGCAGGTCTGACGCCCTCTTGCCACCTGCGTGCCGATCGCTATCCCTAGCTGATTTCCTCACTGCTGTTCATCCCGCCAGCACCAGGGCTCCATCCTCTCCCGCCACCGCATCCGTACCGCTGTCAACGCACTGCCATAACGGATGACGCTTCGCCGTTCGCTCTACGCTCGACCCGACATTCGTCTGAGAGCAGTGCGCCGGGGCGCCGCTGATCGAACGCGGTCAAGCGCATCAAGCAGCCGGCCGGGTGAAGCCACAAGAGCAGCGGCGTCTCGAGTGCTGATCTGGGCTGGGCGGTCAGGCGGCGGCGTGGAACCGCAGCCGAGCCCGGTCGGCCAGCCAGGCCACCCGCTCGGGGCCAAGGATGGCCGGCAGGGCCTGCAGCAGGTCGGGCATCCGCCGGGCGGGAGCGACGATGACGCCGTCAGCCGTCAGCTGTCCCCAGGGAACCTTGGCGCCGTGCACGGCCATGATGGCGACGACCTGGACGTCGGCGACGCCGAGAACGTCATCGGCTTGGTCGGCCGCCCACCGCAGCTTGCGCAGGGTGGCGATGAGGAGGTGGCGGCCGTGCCACAGCAGCCCATCGGGGTCCAGCCAGAGCCGGCCCCGGTACTGCTTGGTGTCGATCACGACCACCCCGCCGGGGCCGATCACCAGATGGTCGATATTGGCCTGGGTGCCGGGGATGGCCAGGTCGTGGAGGACCGCCCAGCGGCACCGCTCCAGCGGGGCCAGCAGCCGGGCGGTGCGGCGTTCCCCGGCCGCCCCGCGCCGCCAGGCCATGGTGTCGGGAGCGACGCGGAACCGCAGCCGCCAGGCCAACCCGGCCGCCACGATGGCGCCAGCCAGGACCGACAGGTGGGAAACGACCTGGGCGGCCAGCAGCCAGGCAGCGAGGCCGATGGCGAGGACGGCGGCGATCCGCCAGGGCAGGCTGTGGGTCCAGGCGGCCAGCTCGGCGGCCCGGCGGCGTCGGTATTCGGCGTGGGCGGAGCCGCCAGGGCGGCCGACGCTGGCCCGCACCCGCATCGCCAGCACCGGCGCTGGCACCTTCGAGTTGAGGGTGTCGCCCGAGTCGTGGCCGTGGTCGAGGTGGGTGAGGAGGGCGGCCAGGTCGGCGTGGTTGAGCGGCCGAATCGACACCCCGGGCTGCTGGTCGTCACAGGATGGCCAGAAGCCGTCAGGGTCGGGGTCGGGGTGGCGCCGTGGCATGGTGGCCTCCTTGTGGTGCTAGGTGTAGTTCCCGGGGAGGTTGTTGAGGAGTTGCATGGGGCTCCTTCCGTCCAGGGCGCGGTGGGGCCGGTGGCAGTTGTAGTGGTGCAGCCAGCCAGGTAGGGCATCGAGGCGGGCTTGATTGCTGGCATACAGCCG
>JASLBL010000077.1 GCA_030146615.1 Actinomycetes bacterium | reverse complement strand
CAAGACGTGCTGAACGCCCCTGCGCTCAAGCGCCTCGGCCATGGCCTGGGCTTGGCTTGGCGGCACCACGGCGTCCTCCAGGCCATGCACTAGCAGCACCGGCCGGGCGATCCGGTCCACGAGATGCAGCGGGGAGCGGGCCCGGTAGGTGGCCGCCGCCTCGGGATAGGGGCCAACCAGCCGGTCCAGCTCATGAGCCTGGAACTTGGGGGCCTGCTGGCGGAAGCTCTCCAGATCGGCAATGCCGAACCGGCTGACCCCGCCTGCGACGAGTTCCTCCGAGGCGAGCGCGCACAGGGCTGTGAAGCCACCGGCACTCTCCCCGTTGATCACCAGCCGCCGCCCATCCACCTCCCCCGCCCCGACCAGGAACCGGGCCGCGTCCAGGCAGTCGCTGACGTCGGCGACGCCCCACTGGCCGGTCAGGCGTTCGCGGTAGCTGCGGCCGTAGCCGGTCGAGCCGGCGTAGTTGACGTCCACCACCGCGAACCCCCGGCTGGTGAAGAACTGGGTCCGGAGGTCCAAGCGGGCCTTCGCGTCGGCCGTCGGACCAGGATGGGCCTGCACCAGCAGCGGCGGCCAGGCATCCGGCGGCCCAGTGACTTCCGGGTTGGTGGGCGGGTAATAGAGGGCGTGAGCGGTCTGGCCGTCCCGGCTCGGGTACTCCATCGGCTGGGGCACCGAAACCCAGGTTGGGTTCAGGGAAACCTCGGCCTCGGCGAGGACGTCGAGGCGACCCGTTGGCACATGCAGGGTCGCCACGGCTGAGCTGGCCGTGGGGCTGGCCCCGATGAACGCCAGGCGATCCCCCACCGCCCGAAGATAGGGCTTGAGGGACGTGTACGGAATCGGCAGGTCGGTGAGCCGACCAGATTGGGGGTCGAGGAGGCCGAGGTGGTCGCGGCCTCTGTGCCGATAGCGACAGGCGATGCGGCCGTCAGCGATGAACGCGTAGCTGGAGTAGTCGAGCTCCCAGGGGGCGTCGGCGAACTCGGCCGCCATCGCCAGCAGCGACTCGACCTGGCCGTCGCGCTCACGATAAAGGTTCCACCAGCCGGACCGGTCCGAGACGAAATGCAGGATGCCCTCACCGCTCCACTCGGGCTGCACGATCGACTCTTGCGGGCCACCAGCGACGTGGCTGGCTGGGCCGAGCCGCCCATCCGGTCCGAGGTCGGCCACCCACAGGTCAGCCCCATCCCACGGCATGCACGGGCGGTCCCAGGTCAGCCAGGCGAGGCGGCGACCGTCGGGGCTGGGACGGGGGGCGGCGTAGAAGTCATGGCCGCTGGCCACCACCCACGGCTCGGTCGACCCGTCCACCGGAAGCGCCACCAGCTCGTTGACCACGTCTTCACCCTGATGGCGCTCCAGCACACCCACCAACAGCTCGCCCGAGGACACAAGTCGCAGGTCGGCGTAGCGCAGGCCCGCCGGCGTCGGCGGCGCAGGCGTGATCGGCACCGGATCGCGCTGCTCATCGATGCGGTACAGGCGCTGGTCGCCCTGATGACAGGCGAACAGCGTCCTGCCCGCTGGAAGGTAGGCCCCGCCGCCATACTCATGGACCCGAGAGCCCACATCGAACCCGGCCGGGACGGCGTCAGCGGCGCCCGTATCTTCGGTACAGCGGACCACCACGGCCCGGCCGTCCTGGGAGGGACGGGTCTCCAACCAGTAGACGGCCTCGCCGCTGGTATGGACCGCGTCATAGGCGGTGGCCTGACGGGCGACCTGCTCGGCGTCGATCGCTGACGGCCACAGACCATACGGGGTGACCGCTGATGGGGCCTTATCCCGGCTGGGGTGCTGTGGCGAGGTCGACGTGGCCATAGGGCAAATTAGAGCAACCCGGCAAGCTGCTCATCGAGGCGCCGCACGGCCTCGGCATCGCTCCACCGGTCAAGACGCGACCGAAACGCCCCGACCCGCCGTTGACCAAGGACCGAGCCGGCCTCGACGGCAGCCGCATAGGACTGGGTGGCGAACCGGCACGCCTCGTCGATGTCCTCCTTGGCGACCTGGACGAGGGCGAGTTCCAGGAGTGCCTCGGATCGGCGGCGGGTGCAGGACGCATCGAGTGCCTCCAACGCCTCCTGCAGGGCCCGCTCGGCGGCGGTGAGCTTACCGAGCTGCCGGTAGCACATGCCGGCCAGGGCGGTCAGCCGCCCTTCGTCGAAGCTGTACATCCAAGGCGGATCCTCCTCGGGCCGCGCCTGCCCGATGGCCGTCTCGGCCTGGCGAAGCGCCACAAAGCACGCCTTGTTGTCATGCAAGCCGGCCAATGCCTGGGCCTCAAGCCCAGCCAGCCATGCTCGGGTGGTGGCGGTGGCGCTACGTGCACCCGCCTGGCGGGCGCCCCGGGCCAGCGCCAGCGCAGTTGTGGGTTCGCCGTCGCTGGCTCGGACCAGGCTCTTGAACCCAGTTACGTACGCATCCAGTGCCGGATCGCCGGCCTTGCGGGTTGCGATGGCCGCGTCGCCGTAATACCGCTCGGTCAGCTTCTGGTCGCCCAGGTCATGGAACAGCCAGGCGGCGTGGCCGGCCGTCTCACCGGCGATGGCAGCGAGACGGCGCCGCAGCAGCCGGTGTTGGGCGCCCCGAAGCAGCCGGGTCACCCCGCGGAGG
>JASLBL010000066.1 GCA_030146615.1 Actinomycetes bacterium | reverse complement strand
CGGGGATGCTGGCCACCCCGTTGCCGTCCAGCGGCGGCCCGGTGATCCTCGGGCTGACCGTGCCGGCGGCGCTGAACCTGGTCGCGGCCCCCCCGAACAGGCCATGGTTGGACTCGATGCGGCCGATGCCGGCCAGGACCGTCCAGGAGAGCCGGCAGCCCGGCCATCCCCGCCCTCGCCCTGCGCGCCTACCGTGAGGCCGCGGCCTGGGCGGCCGGGTTCGACCCGGACTGCCGGCTCTCCTGGACGGTGCTGGCCGGCATCGGCCGCGTCGAGTCCAACCATGGCCTGTTCGGAGGGGCCGCGACCAGGTTCAGCGCCGCCGGCACGGTCAGCCCGAGGATCACCGGGCCGCCGCTGGACGGCAACGGGGTGGCCAGCATCCCCGACAGCGACGGCGGCCGCTGGGACGGGGACACGACCTGGGACCGGGCGGTCGGGCCGATGCAGTTCATCCCCACGACCTGGCGGTCGCTGGGCCGCGACGGCAACGGCGACCGGGTCGCCGACCCCAACAACCTGTTCGACGCCGCGGTGAGCGCCGCCGGGTACCTGTGCCTGGGCGGCGACGGGGACCTGACCGGCCCGGCCCGGCTGCGCCAGGCGATCTACGGCTACAACCACTCCTGGGCGTACGTGGACGCGGTCCTCGGCTGGGCCCGCCTGTACCAGGGCGCGGTCGTCA
The DNA here is from genome assembly GCA_030146615.1 of Actinomycetes bacterium. Lineage (GTDB taxonomy): Bacteria > Actinomycetota > CALGFH01 > CALGFH01 > CALGFH01 > CALGFH01. Next base: position 45,569 of record JASLBL010000066.1, on the reverse strand, counting down.
CCGGGCCGGCGGTTCCCGCCGGGCCGCCGGCGCCGTCGACCACCGCCACCCCGCCGACCGGGCCGACGCCCACCGATCCGCCCGGCTCCAGCCCGACGACGACCACCCGGCGGCCGACGACCACCGATCCGCCGACCACGACCACCCGCCGGCCGACCACCACCACCGGGGTGGGCGGCCAACCGACGACCACCCGGCCGCCGACGACCACCCGGCCGCCGACCACCACCGGGCCGTCGACCACCGGGTCGCCGACGACCACCACCAAGCCGTGCCAGCCGACCACCACCAGCACGACCACGGGCGGGTCGACCACCACCACCTCGACGACCACCACGACCACGGCGCCGGGCGGCTCGACCACCACCACCACCACCACCACCCTGCCGCCCTGCGGCTAGGCGGTCACGACCAGGCGGCCAGCTCCGCCTCGAGCAGCGGCTGGGCCCAGGCCAGGAACACGGCCAGCAGGTAGGGGGTCTCCGGCCAGGCACGGTGGGAGGGGCGAGTGAGCGTCCCCCACAGGGAGCCGCCGAACCCGGCCCCGTAGACGTCGTTGAAGCGGTCGATGCGCCGGACCCAGCCCGGCCGCCAGACCGGGTCCCAGGCGATGCGGCCGGCGGCCCGCCGGTAGGCGAGGCGGTTGAACGACGCGAACGCCCGCCAGCGCCAGCGGAGCCCGGGCGGCCGGCCCGGGCAGCCGAGGTAGTAGGCGCGCAGGGCGGCCGAGAGGGGCTGCCCGGCGGCCAGCGCCCACTGGGCACGCACCGCGAACACGTCGATGTCGCCGAGCAGGTCGGCGTCGGGGGCCGACATCAGGTAGTAGGCGTCGGGGTCGGCCGCCGGCAGGCGGCGCGAGACCCGCGGGTCGGGGGCGCCCTCGGCGTGCCGGGTGGTCCAGACCGAGGCCATCCCCACGTCGGCCACCCAGCCGGTGGCGTCGATGTTGGGGACCCCGTAGGCCGAGAAGGGCACGGTCGTGCGCGGGTGCAGCAGCGCCTCCAGGCCGAGGAACAGGTGGCCGATGTCGACCTGCTCGCCCGAGCGGAGCAGGACGTACGGCGAGGGGTTGTCGCCGACGCCGTTCTCGTCGGCCCGGGCCGTCAGGTAACGGTGGGCGACCCGTCCCAGCCGCGGGTTCCCGTGCAGGGTCCGGCTCCCGTGGGCGCGCGAGTCGGGCAGGAGCTGGGAGACCAGGAAGCCCGAGTAGTAGGTGTTGCGGAGGCGCGAGAGCAGGTCGGCCGGGGAGTCCTCGGGGAAGGCGCGCTCGGCCTCCTCCAGGTAGGCGACGAAGCGGTCGACCGGGACGACGGCGTCCGGCCCGGTGAGGGCGGCCGCGGTCGTGAAGGGGTGCGCGGCCCGCTGGGCCCAGCGCCGCGACCAGAGGCGGGAGGCGGTGTGGCCCCGGCTCAGGTCGGCGGCCCGCCGGGTCGCGGCCCACAGGGCCTGCGCTCGCCGGAGGGCCGAGCGGTCGGCCTGCACCTGCGGGACCAGGCGCAGGGGTGACGGGGCGACCGGGAGGTCGGCCAGTGCCAGCTCGGCCTGCTGCTTCATCGCAGTTCTCCGGCTCGGGTCCCACCGACGGGTCCGGTCGACGGACCCTTCTCGGACAAGCATGCCGATCAACGCTGAATCAGGCAATCACGAACATAAGAATGTCGGGAAACCGTGATAAACGCGCTAGACCAGGCGACGGTCGCTGGCCCAGCGGGTCAGCTCGTGGCGGCTGGAGAGCTGGAGCTTGCGCAGCACCGACGACACGTGGGTCTCGACCGTCTTCACCGACAGGTGCAGGCGGCGCGCGACCTCCTTGTAGGTGAAGCCACGGGCGATGTGGCGCAGGACCTCGCGCTCGCGGGCGGTGAGCTGGTCCAGCTCCGGGTCGACCACGCCGGTCAGGTCGCCGTGGAAGGCGTCAAGCACGAACCCGGCCAGGCGCGGGGAGAACACCGCGTCGTCGGCCTGGACCCGGCGGATGGCGGCGGCCAGGTCGGGCGGGGAGATCGTCTTGGTCACATACCCGCGGGCCCCGGCCCGGATCACCCCGATGACGTCCTCGGCCGCGTCCGACACCGACAGGGCCAGGAAGCGGATGTCCTGGTCGGTCTGGCGGACCGCCTCCAGGACCGCCCGGCCGCCCCCGCCGGGCAGGTGCACGTCCAGCAGGACCACGTCCGGCCGGGTCCGCCGGATGCCGTCGACGGCCGCGTCGACCTCGCCGGCCTCGCCGACGATCTCGAACTCCGAGCCCAGCTCGGCCCGCAGCCCCGACAGGAACAAGTGGTGGTCGTCGACCAGGAAGACTCGGATCATGTCGACTGGCTCCTCGGCAGGCGCAGCTGGACCTCGGTGCCCTCGCCGGGGCTGGAGATGATCGAGACGGAGCCGCCGTGGCGCCGGACGCGGCCGCGGATGGAGTCGGCGATCCCGCGCCGGTCGGTCGGCACCTGGTCGGGGTCGAAGCCCTTGCCCTCGTCGCGCACGAACCCGGTGAGCTCGTCCGGCTCCACCTCGACGTACACCGAGACCAGGGGCGCCCCCGAGTGCCGGGCGGCGTTGAAGGCGGCCTCCTGGCAGGCGTCGACCAGGGCCCGGCCGGCGTCGTCGAGGGGGGCGTCGCCGACGACCACGATGTCCACGGGGACGTTGTGGCGCTGCTCGACCCGGGTCGCGATCTCCTCGACGGCCGGCCGCAGCCGGCCCTCGGGCGGCAGCGGGGCCCGGTACAGCCAGGCCCGCAGCTCCCGCTCCTGCCGGCGGGCCAGGCCGACGACCTCCGGCGAGGCGTCGGCCCGCTGGATCAGGGCCAGCGTGTGGAGCACCGAGTCGTGCAGGTGGGCGGCCATCTCGGCCCGGGCCTCGGAGCGGATCCGGCCACGGCGCTCCTCGGCCAGCTGATGGACCAGCCGGGTCGCCCAGGGGCCGAAGATCAGGCCGAGCCCGATCACGGTGATGGCCACCCCGAGCAGAGCGTTGCCGGCCGCGGCCAGGTCGGCCCCGGTGTTGGCGAACCCCAGGCCGAGGCCGCTGGCCACCAGCAGCCCGCCGACCACGATGCGGATCAGGCCGACCCGGCCGGTGAACATGGCCTCGATCGGGTTGCCGGGGATGCGGGCCCAGCGGGCACGGTCGCGGTCGTCGCTGCGGGCCCAGATGACCGCGGAGCCGGCCGCGGCCAGGGCGATCGGCCAGACGATCTGGTCGCCGAACCACAGGCCGACCTCGCGCAGCAGCAGCAGGGTCCCGAGCACGACCAGCCCGAGGGCGAAGGCCTGCCTGGCCGACGGCCGCCGGACCGGCCGCGGCCCGGCCGGGTCGTCCTCCGGCTCGACCGAGATCGCCCAGGACAGCAGGTAGAGCACGACCCCCGACCCGCCGGCGATGGCCAGCACGGCGAAGGCGACCCGGATCAGGACCGGGTCGACGCCGAGCCGTTCGCCGAGCCCGCCGGCCACGCCCAGCAGCACGCGGTTGTGGCGGCTGCGGACGATGGCCGCCGGATTGGCCGGCCGGTGGGGGACCTGGGTCGCCGTGAGAGCTCGCCTCCTACCTGGTACGGGTGCCTTGTGGCCATGGTGGCACGCGCCGGACCGCCGGGCCATGGGGGTCGACCCTGAGCGGAAGCGGCCAGGATCGGGGATCGGCGGGGGTGATCCCCGATGGCGACCGGCCCGGCGGGGGAGCAGGCTGCACTCGAAGCGTCAACCTCACGAGGAGCAGCCACCATGTCCGAGCGTCCCCCCGAGGCCCCGCCAGGGGAGCAGGCGCCACCTCCGCCCCCGCCGCCCGCCCCTCCACCGCCCCCGCCGATCGAGCCGCCGCCGCCGGCGGCCGCCGCGCCCGGGACGGTCCGGCGGCTGACCCGGCGCACCGACAACAAGATCCTGGCCGGCGTGGCCAGCGGCATCGCCGCCTACCTGGGCATCGAGCCCTGGATCGTCCGCATCGGCTTCGTCATTCTGGTCCCCTTCGGCGGTTTCGGCGCCCTCGCCTACCTGATCGCCTGGCTGCTGGTCCCGGTCGAGGGGAGCCGGCAGTCGCTGGCCGGCGACGTGCTCCGCCGCCCCCCGAGCGGGCTGCGCAGCTACGTCGGGGTCGGCCTGATCCTGCTGGCCGTGGCCATCCTGGCCAGCGCCTTCTCCGAGCCCGGGGTGATCTGGGCGATCGTGCTGATCGCCTTCGGGGTCTTCCTGTTTCGCCAGGACGATCCCGCCGAGGCCACCGACCCCCGGCCGCCGCCCGGCGGCGGTCCCGGCCCGGCCGCCACCGCGACCACCACCCCGCTCCCGGCGGCCCCGGCGGCCACCACCACGACCGAGCCGCTTCCCCCGCCCCCGGCCACCCGCGAGGGCGCCATGGCCCTGCCCCCGGACGTGCCCGTCTGGGAGCCGCCGCCACCACCGCCCGACCGCGCGGCCGCCTGGGGCGCCCCGCCCCCGCCGCGGCCGCGCCGGCGGCCCTTTCTCGGCCCGCTCACCTTCGCCGTGGCGCTGATCGCGACCGCCCTGGCCCTGATCCTCAACAACCTGGACGTGGTCGACCTCTCCGTCGGGCAGGTGCTGGCCGTGTTCCTGACCGTGCTCGGGGGCGGCCTGCTGGTCGGCACCTGGTGGGGACGGGCCTGGGGGCTGATCCCGGTCGGCCTGCTGGCCGTGCCGGTGGTCGCCCTGACCGCCCTGGCCGGCCCGGTGCCGGTCGAGGGCGGGGTCGCCGAGCGCCTGTACCAGCCGACCACCCCGGCCGAGGTCCGCTCCCCCTACCGCCTGGCCGGGGGCGAGCTGATCCTCGACCTGTCCAAGGCCGGCCTCGGGCCGGGCGCGCCGCCCGTCGAGGCCAGCGTGGCCGGCGGGCGGCTCCTGGTGGTGCTGCCCGACGAGGTCGCGGCCGAGGTCCGCGGCCGGGTCGGGGTCGGCATCCTCGACCTGCTGGGCCACGTCGACAACGGCACCCAGGTCGACTCCTCCGTCACGGAGCCGCCGGTCAAGGCCCCCGGGGAGGGCACCGCCCCCACCGTCAAGCTCGACCTGAGGGTTGGCTACGGGGTGATCGAGGTCCGCCGGGCCGGCGACCCGCGCGCCTTCCAGGGCGCCGGCCCGTTCGAGGACTCCTTCACCGAGCGCACCGCCCCGGCCCCGACCACCACGGAGGCACCATGAACCGCCGCCACGAGCTCGACCCGATCTCGCTCACCTTCGGGTTCGCCTTCACCGGCCTCGGGCTCCTGTTCCTCCTCGGCCAGGCCGACCAGGCCCTGCGCCTGCGGTGGGTCTGGCCCCTGCTCCTGCTCGCTCTCGGCGCCGGCATCCTCCTCGACGTCACCCGCGGCCACCGCCGCCGCGAGCCCGAGCCCGATCGCGATCCGGAGCCGGGTCCCGGCCCTGAGGTCACCGACGAGCTGGAGCCAGCCCCCGGGCCCGACCGGTAGGCTCCCCGGATGGCGCGGGTCGACTACGACAAGATGGCGCCCGACTACGTCGAGGGCCGGGTCCTGCCGCCCGAGGGGATGGAGCCCTGGCGGGCGGCGATCCGGGCCTGGCTGCCCAGCGGCGGCGCCGGCCGCTCGCCGGTGCTCGACCTGGGTGCCGGGACCGGACAGTTCGCGGCCGCCATCGCCGGCTGGTTCGGGGCCAGGGTGGTGGCCGTCGAGCCGTCAGGCGGGATGCGGGCTCAGGCCGCCCGGGCCCACCCGCACCCGGACGTGGCCTGGGTCGCCGGGGTGGGGGAGCGGCTCCCGCTGGGCGGCGGCACCTGCGCCTGGGCCTGGGTCTCCACCGTCGTCCACCACCTCGACGACCTCGGCGCCGTGGCCGGCGAGCTGGGCCGGGTGCTGCGGCCGGGCGGCCTGGTCCTGGTCCGCCAGGCCTTCCCCGGGCGGATGGACGCGCTCACCCTGTACCAGCGGTTCTTTCCCGGCGCGGCCGGGACCCTGGTCAGCGGGGGCGGGCTGCCGACCGTCGAGCGGGTGTCGGCGGCCTTCGCCGGGGCCGGCTTCCGGGTCGAGGGCCTCCAGGCGGTCGAGCAGGTGAGCGCGACCAGCCTGGCCGCCTACCGGGACAAGGTGCGGCTGCGGGCCGACACCGGGCTGCGGCTGCTCCCCGACGACCAGTTCGCCGCCGGGCTGGCCGCCCTCGACCGGGCCGCCGAGGCCGAGACCGGCCCCACGCCGGTGGTCGACCGCCTCGACCTGCTGGTCCTGCGCGGGGCGGCCTAGCCGGCAGGCTGGGCCGAGCGGTCGTGGTCCAGGGCGACGTCGGCCAGGGCCCGGATGAACGCCGGCGAGGTGTTCATTAGCTCGATCCGGTTGAAGGCCAGACCGGCCTCCTCGGCCTCCTCGCGGGCGGCGACGTCGATGTCGTAGAGGATCTCCAGGTGGTCGGCGAGGAACTGGACGGGCACGACCAGCACCGCCTTGTGGCCGTCGTCCCGCAGGCCCGGGAGCAGGTCCTTGAGGTCGGGCTTGAGCCATTCCTCGGGGCTGTGGCCGGCCGACTGGTAGGCGAACTGCCAGCGGCCCCGGTCGAGGCCGGTCCGCTCGGCGACCGCGTCGATCGTCTCGGCGATCTGGTCCAGGTAGCCGGGGTCGCGGTCGACCACCGCCTTGGGCAGGCTGTGGGCACAGAACAGGACCGGGACCCCGGGGTCGAGCCGGCCGAGGGCCTCGGTGACCCGCTCGGCCAGGGCGTCCAGGAAGGACGGGGTGCGGTGCCAGGGGCCGGCCAGGACGACCTCGGCGTCGGGGCCGAGCCGCCAGGCGGCCGCGTCGAGGGCCCGCCGGTAGCCACCCATGATCACCGGCGACCACTGGGGGGAGAGCACGATCCCGATCAGCCGGCGGGATCCGGCAACGGCCAGCCGGGCCACCGCCTCGTCGATCGTCGGCTTCGAGTGGAGCATGCCGACCTCGACCCGGTAGCGGCCGGTCGCGTGGTCGGTGTCGAGCCGCCGCTGGAGCTCGGCCCCCTGCTCGAGGGTGATGCGGACCAGCGGCGACCAGCCGATCAGCCGGTAGCGCCGCTGGAACTCGGCCACCAGCTCCGGGTCGGCGTCGCGGCCGCCGCGCACGCTGCGCAGATACGCCGGGACGTCCTCGGCGGTGGCGGCCGAGCCGTAGGTCATCAGGAGCACCCCGACGGGGGGTGCAACAGGGGCGTCAGGGGTTGGCAACGGACGTCCTCTCGGTGACCTGGTGGACGTGCTCGACCAGGCGGGTCAGGTGGTCGGAGGGGGTGTCGGGGAGGACCCCGTGGCCGAGGTTGAAGATGTGGCCGTCGCGGCCGCCGGCCGCGGCCAGGACCCGGTCGGCCTCGCGGACCACCACCTCGAAGGGGGCCAGCAGCACCGCCGGGTCCAGGTTGCCCTGGATCCCCTTGCCGGCGCCGATCCGCCGCCAGGCCTCGTCCAGCGGCACCCGCCAGTCGACGCTGACCAGGTCGCTGCCGGCATCGGCCATCGACTCGAGCAGCCCGACCGTGCCGGTGCCGAAGTGGATGGTCGGCACCCCGGTGGCCCGGACGGCCTCGAAGATCCGCCGGCTGTAGGGCAGCACCGCGGCCTCGTACTCGCGCCGGCCCAGGTCGCCCATCCATGAGTCGAACAGCTGCACCACCTGCACCCCGGCCTCGACCTGGGCCCGCAGGTAGCGGATGGTCACCTCGGTGAGGGTCTCCATCAGCCGGTGCCACAGGACCTCGTCGCCGTACAGCAGCGCCTTGGCGTGGGCGTGCTCCTTGGAGGGCCGGCCCTCGATCAGGTAGGAGGCGACCGTGTAGGGCGCCCCGGCGAACCCGATCAGGGCGGCCCGGCCGGCCAGGTCGCGGCGGAGCATGCGGATGGTCTGGAACAGCTCGGGGGTGGCCTCCTCGGCCTCGACCACCCGCAGGGCCTCGACCGCCTCCTGGTCGCGCACCGGCTGGTGCACGATCGGCCCGACCCCCGGGTCGATCGAGAAGGGCACGCCCATGCCGTACAGGGGCAGCATGATGTCGGCGTACAGCACCGCCCCGTCCACCCCGAAGGTGTCGAGCGGCATGGTCGTGACCTGCGCGCACAGCTCGGGGGTCCTGGTGATCTCGAGGATCCCGTGGCGCTCGCGCAGCCGCCGGTACTCGGCGAGGCAGCGGCCAGCCTGGCGCATGAACCAGACGGGGGTGCGGTCGACCGGCCCGCCCCGGCAGGCGGCCAGCATCCGGGCTTCTCCCATGGGCCTCAGCGTAGGCGAAGCCCGCCCGGAACGCTCGTCAGACGAGCGGTTTCCCTACCGTGGGATCGTGGTACACGATGGGGTGTCGATAGCCCAGGTGCACTTTGGTCGTGGCCGGACCACGACGAAGGGGGCGAATGTCTTGGAGACTCCACCCGACGGGTAGCAGGCGGACCACGCTCCCGGTGGCCCGCCATCTCGAACGTCCACCGGCCGACGGCCACTGAACTGCTCACCCTCGCGGCGGCCGCGAATCCTCCACCGGCCCGACCGCGAACACCGGCATCCACCGCCGGTCGGCGGACGATCAACGGCCCCCGCGGCAGCCGCGGGGGCCGCTTCTCGTCCACAGCTGCATTTTTGCGAGCGGGCGAGGCTGTGCTATCGTCCGCAGCCGACGTTCGGTTCCCCCCATTCCGGACGCCCCCGCAGTTTTCTCGATCCGTGCCCCCGACGGAGGCGAGACGTGCCAAGGACCCGCGTGATCGCGGCCGGGCTCATCATGGCCGCCCTGGTGATCGGCGTCGCCGTACCTGGAGGCGCCGACGACCTCGCGACCGCCAAGAGCCGCCAGAAGAAGATGCAGGCGGCCCTTGACGACGCCACCCGGGAGCTCAACCAGATCGAGAGCGAGCGCCACTTCGCCGAGCAGCGGCTCCAGGCCGCCCAGGGCCGCCTCGGCTACGTCCGCGACGACCTGGCCGCGGCCCGGCGCGCCCTCAGCGGGCACGTCTCCTCCCTGTACAAGGCGGGCGGGACCCGCCCCCTCTCCGGGATCCTCGGCAGCAGCGCCGACGTCGTGGTCAGCCGGGTCGAGTTCGAGACCATCCTCCAGGAGGGCCAGGTCGCGGCCGTGGCCGACGCCAAGGTGGCCTTCGACAGCTACGAGGCGGCCATCAAGGACGTCAAGGCGGCCATGGCCCAGATGAGCCGGCTGGAGGCGCGGGCCAAGAAGACGGTCGACAAGCTGAGCAGCAACTTCGAGAAGGCCAAGCAGGTCGCGGACAAGCTGGCCGGGTTCAACACCACCCACCTGGTCAACGGGCGGTTCGTGTCCTGCCCGGTGTCCAAGCCCTACTCGTTCATCGACTCCTGGGGCGCCGCCCGCTCCGGCGGCCGGTCCCACAAGGGGACCGACATCATGAACCCCATGGGCAACAAGGTGCACGCCATCGTCGACGGGGTCATCACCCGGCAGTCGACCAGCTCGCTCGGCGGCATCAGCCTCTACATGATGGGTGTGGACGGCAACGAGTACTACTACGCCCACCTGTCCCGGTACGCCTCGGTGACCGGCCAGCGGGTCAAGGCGGGCGAGCTGATCGGCTACAACGGCGCCACCGGCAACGCCGCCTGGTCCGGCCCCCACGTCCACTTCGAGGTCCACCCGGGCGGGGGCGGCCCGGTGAACCCGTACCCGTACGTCAAGGCGGCCTGCGGCTAGCGGTTCGACGGCCGGCCCGCCGCCGGCTACCGTTCCGCACATGGCGGGCGAACCGGACGACGTCGACGCGATGATCGAGCCGGTGGTGCCGAGCCGGCACCGCTGGCTGGCCGGGCTCCTGGCTGCCTCCCCCGGCGGCCGGGTGCTCGACCTGGGCTGCGGCACCGGCGGCTCGCTGGCCCAGGCCGCCCCGTCGGTCGCCGGCGGGCTGCTCGCCGGGCTCGACCTGTCCGCGGCCGCCCTGGGCCGGACCGCCGAGGCGGTCAGGGAGGCGGTCGCCGGGATGGCCGAGCCACCTGGGCTACTGTGCGTCCAGGCCGACCTCAAGGCGTCCCTGCCACTGGCCGACGGCGCCTTCGACCGGGTGCTCTGCCACAACGTGCTCGAGGTCCTGCTCGACCCGGACGCCCTGGTGACCGAGGCGATCCGGGTCCTGCGCCCCGGTGGCCGCCTGGTGCTGGCCCACAGCGACTACGACACCCTGATCTTCGCGTCCGAGGACCTGGAGCTGACCCGCCGGCTCGTCCGGGACTACTGCGACATCCAGCAGCCCTGGATGGACGCGGTCGACGGCACGATCGGCCGGCGCCTGGCCGACATCGCCGGGCGGGCCGGGCTGGTCGTGGAGGACGTGCAGGCCGCGGTCGTCCTCGGCCGGCGGTTCCTGCCCGGGGAGATCGGCTGGGGCTACGCCCGCAACCTGGCCGACACCCTCCGGGGCGACGGCCGCGCCGACCCGGCCGAGCTGGACCGGTGGCTGGCCGGGCTCCAGCGGCTCGACGACCGGGGGGCCTTCTTGTTCAGTGTCAACGACTACGCCGTCATCTGTGGTCGAATGCCCAGGTGACGCACTCCTCGCGATGGGGCAACAGTCCGCCGCCCGACCAGCCGATAGACAGACCGTGATGGCACGGCCGGCTCGGGTCTTCCTCGCCGTCGAGCTCCTGCTCGGCGTCACCTACTTCCTGCTGCCCGACTCGCTGCTGCGGGCGGCCGTCTACTTGACCCTGGGCCTCGGCATGGTGGTGGCGGTGGTCGTGGGGACCCGCCTGTACCGGCCGAACCGGCCGCTGGCCTGGTACCTGCTGGCCGCCGGTCAGCTCTCCTTCACCGTCGGCGACGCCATCAACTACACCTACCAGTGGTGCTGGAGGTCGAGCCGCCCTACCCGTCGGTGGCCGACGGCTTCTATCTGGCCTGCTACGCCCTGCTGGCCGGCGGGCTGCTGCTGCTGGTCCGCGAGCGGGCCCCCGGCCGGGACGTGGCCAGCCTGATCGACGCCACCATCATCACCACCGGTGTCGGCCTGCTGTCCTGGGTCTTCCTGATCGGGCCCAACGTCCGGGCGCCCGACCTGCTGCTCCCCCAGCGGCTGGTCTCGATCGCCTACCCGCTCTGCGACGTGCTGCTGGTGGCGGTGGCGGTGCGGATGTGGGGGGCCGGCGGGCAGAGCACCGCCGCCTCCCGCCTGCTCATGACCGGGCTGGTGGCCCTGCTGGCCGCCGACACCGTGTACGGCCTGTCCCTGCTGGACGGGGGATGGGACGCCGGCGGGCCCATCGACGCCACCTGGATCGTGTTCTACCTGGGTGTCGGCCTGGCCGCCCTGCACCCGTCGATGGTCTCGCTCAGCGAGCCGGCCCCGGCCGGCACCCGCCTGACCCGGACCCGGCTGGCCCTGCTGGCCGCCGCGTCCCTGATGGCCCCGGCGGTGCTGGTGGTCCAGACGCTGCGGGACGAGCCGGTCGACGTCGGCGTGATCGCCGGCGGCTCGGTCGTGCTGTTCCTGCTCACCCTGGCCCGCATGGGCGGTCTGGCCAGCGAGGTGGCCATGCAGTCCGAGCGCAAGCGGGCCATGCAGACGGTGCTGCGGGCGACCGAGCAGGAGCGGGTCCGGCTGGCCGCCGACCTCCACGACGGCCCGGTGCAGGAGCTGACCGCGCTCCGCTACGGCCTCACCCGGGCCCGCAACCGCATCCAGCGCGGCCAGCCCGAGCAGGCCGAGGGGCTGCTGGCCGAGCTCGAGGACGAGCTGGCCGCCGGCATCACCGGCCTGCGCCGGCTCATGGCCGAGCTGCGGCCGGCGGTCCTCGACGAGCAGGGCCTCGAGGCCGCCCTCCACAACCAGGTCCGGGCCTTCGAGGCGACCAGCGGGGTGGCCTGCGCCATCTCGACCGGCCTCCGGAGCCGGCTCGACCCGGATCTCGAGACGGTCCTGTACCGGGTCACCCAGGAGACGCTGAACAACGTGGGCAGGCACGCCGGCGCCTCCCGGGTCACCGTGTCCCTGGCCGCCGAGAACGGCTCGGTGCGGCTACGCATCAACGACGACGGGGTCGGCTTCGACCCGGTCGCGGCCAGCCGCCTCCTCGGCGAAGCCCACTTCGGCCTGGCCGGCATGCGCGAACGCGTCGAGATGGTCGGCGGCCACCTCAGCATCGACTCAGCCCCCGGCCAGGGCACGACCGTCGACGTCGAGATGGCCAACCGCCCCGTCGAACAGCTCAGAGGCTAGTTCCTACCCTGGCGGTTGGGGGCTGTGGACAGCCGAGCGCATCTCACAGATCTAGCCGTGGCGCCCTGAACGCCAAGCGGCGACCACAACGTCCCGGATGCGGTCGGCGCCGCAGTGCTTGGGGAGGAAGGCGAAGGCGCCGGCGGCTCGGACCGCTTCGGCGGACTCCTCGGTCTGGTAGGCCGAGAGGACGACCACGCGGACCGCCGGGTGCTCCTGGACGATCTGCTCGGTCGCCTGGAAGCCGTTGGAGGACGGCATCCGAAGGTCCATCAGGACCACGTCGGGGCGGAGGGAGCTCACCATGGCGACGCCCTGGACCCCGTCGGGGGCCTCCCCGACGACCTCGATGCCGGCGTCCTCGAGCACGCCCCGGAGGGCGTTGCGGATGGACGCGGCGTCGTCGACCAGCAGCACCCGAGGGCCGTCCTTCGCCTCCGGGGCCTGTCCCTGGCTGTCCTCTTGCTGGGTCATCGGCTCCTGGTACCCATCTGAACGATCAGTCAAGCCTTCGTTCCGGGCTCCGTCTGGATCGCGACCTTGCGCGGAGGACATGACGACGGCCGCGTCGGCGCGCGTGCCCTGCGGGTAGCTGGTCGTCGAGGTCATGTCGCGTCCCAGGTCGGGGTCAGGCTCTCCTCTCTAGAGTCGGATCACCGGCCGGGTGAGTTGAGCCGCAGGTTAGGCGAACCTTTGCCGATCTGGTAGTTTATGACTGAATTGCCTTATTCAACCTGGTCAGGGGCTGCGCCGGGGACCTGGCTCGCGCGTTGGTTGGCGGCATGCGCCGACCTGGAGGACCTGTTCGCCCACCACCACCTGCTGGACGCGATCATCGAGGAGGTCGACGGCCGCAGGATCCGGGTCGGCGAGCGCTGGCTGATCGACTTCGCCTCCTGCAACTACCTCGGCCTGGACCTGGACCGTAAGGTGATCGAGGCGATCCCGGCCTTTCTGGACCGGTGGGGGACCCACCCCAGCTGGTCGCGAATGCTGGGCAGCCCGGCCCTGTACCGGCAGATCGAGACCCGGCTCACCGAGCTGCTGGGCGCGGCCGACACCCTCTTGCTGCCCACCCTGACCCACATCCACGCCTCGGTGATCCCGGTGCTGGCCTCGGATGGGACGATCTTCGTGGACTCCCGCGCCCACAAGACGATCTGAGACGGCTGCGTGGTCGCCCGGGCCCATGGGGCCACCGTGGTCCGCTACGCCCACGACGACCCCGAGGCCCTGGAGCGGCTGCTGCACCGGCACCCCAAGGCCCCCCGCCTGGTCTGCATGGACGGGATCAACTCGATGACCGGCAACCCGCCCGACCTGCCGGCCTTCGCCGCCCTGGCCCGGGCCACCGACGCCCTGCTGTACGTCGACGACGCCCACGGGTTCGGGGTGGTCGGGGAGCGGGACCGCGAGGAGATCAGCCCCTATGGCCGCCGTGGCAACGGGGTTGTTCGCCACCTGGGCGAGCGCTACGACCACATTGTGCTCACCGGCGGCTTCTCCAAGGCCTACTCGTCGCTGCCGGCCTTCATCGCCTGCCCGCCCGAGCTCAAATGCCTGCTCAAGGTCACCGCCCCCCCCGTACCTGTACTCGGGGCCCGTCCCCGGTGGCGTCGCTGGCCAGCGTGCTCGTCGGGCTCCAGGTCAACGAGGCCAGGGGCGACGAGCTGCGGGCCGTGCTCTGGGCCAGGACCCGGCGAATCCTGGACCACCTGGAGAAGCTGGGGGCGTTCACCCTCAACCGCTCCGGGTTCCCGATCGTCGAGGTGCCCCTGGCCGACCCCCACGACCTGGCCAGAGCCGGGCGGTTCCTGCTCGACCGGGGCATCTACGTCACCCTGGCCTTCTACCCGGGCGTGCCCCGCGAGGAGGTCGGGTTCCGCATCCAGGTGACCGTGGCCAACACCGACGACGAGGTCACCGAGCTGCTGGCCGCCCTCGACCGGCTGGCCGACGTCGTCCCCCTCCGCCAGCCCTAGGGAACCGGGAACCGGCCGCGCTCGTGGCGGGTTATCCCGACACCAGCCGGGAAAGGAATTGAGCGGGGAAAGGGGGGGCGATGGCTGCGATGCACCCATTTGCCGGGCTGGACGGGTACCGTCCGCGACCGCGACTGGCCGGGTCGGTGACCCGCTCGGCCCGGCCGGTCCCGGCTCCGGCCCTGTTGCGGCGTCTGGAGCCGCTGGCCGCGGTGTTCCTCGGCCTCCACGGGGTGATGGTGCTGGCCGGCCTGGGCGGGCCTGGCTGGCGCTGGGCCGCCGTCGGGCTGGTCTTGGCGCTCGGGGTGGCCGGCCTGGGCGGGCGTGGCCCGGCCTGGATGGCCCAGGTCAGGGCGGGGGCGATCCTGGTCGTGGGGGTTGCGCTGCAGGCGACCGCCGGCGGGGCCGGGGGCTGGTTCGCGGCCTGGCCGTTCGTGCTGGTGGCGGTCTACCCGCTGGCCCTGCCGGGACCGGCCGGGGTGGTGGTGGCCGGCCTGGCCGTGCTCGGCTACGTGCTGGTGGTTCGGCTGGCCGGGCCGGCGGTCGGCCCCGCCGTGGCCGTGGCCAGGGGCGCCCTGCTGGCCGGGCTGGCCGGCCTGGCCTGGATCGCGGCCAGCGCCTATGCCCGCATGGCCAACCTGGCCGTCGAGGCCGAGCTGGAGCTGGGGCGGCGCGAGCGGCTGGGGCGGGCCCTGCTGGACGCCCTGACCGACCCGACCTCGGTGCTGGACACCCAGGGCCGGATCGTGGCCGCCAACCAGGCCTGGGTCCGGTTCGCGGCCAAGGACCTGGCCGGCCTGGCCCTGGCCGAGGTCGGCCAGAGCTACCCGGCCGCCTGCGAGGCGGCCGCGGCCGCCGGCTACGACGGCCTGGAGCCGGCGGCCAGGGGGGTCAGGGCGGTGCTGGGCGGGGAGGTGTCGCTGTTCCGCTGCCGCTACCAGGCCCCGGGCGGAGCCGGCCCCTGCGAGGTCACCGTGACCCCGTTCGCCGACGGCGACGGCGCCGTGGTCACCCACCGCCCCTCGCCGCCGCCGGCAGGCTGACCCGAGCCCGGGCCGCCGGGCCGCGGGCCGCCCGCCCGCGGGTCGCCCGGTGCGCTAGCGTATCCGCCGTGACCCTCCGCGACCGGCTCGCCGACCAGCCGACCACCGAGGGCGTGCCGCCCCCGCGGCCCGGGGGACGCTGGCGGACGCCGCTGCGGCTGGTCGTGGCCGGGGTGTTCGTCGGCGTCATCGTCGTCGTCCTGGCCGGCCAGTGGCAGCAGGCCAGGCCGCTGCTGGGGCGCCTGGAGGTCCCGGTCGTGCTGGCCTCCTTCGCCCTGGTCCTGGCCGGGATCTACGCCACCTTCCGCTCCTGGCGGGCCGCCCTGGCCGACCTGGGCGGGACCCTGCCCCACACCGGGGCCATGCGCGTCTTCTACCTGGGCCAGCTGGGCAAGTACCTGCCCGGGACCATCTGGCCGGCGGTGACCCAGATGCGGCTGGGCCGCGACTACCGGGTCCCGCCGCGGGCCTCGGGCGCGGCCGTGGTCGTGTTCATGCTCATGCTCATCGGCACCGGCCTGCTGGTCGGGGTGCCGGTGATCCCGCTGCTGGGCCGGGACGCCGCCGACGAGTACCACTGGCTCGTCCTGGTCCTGCCCGTGCTGGTGGTCGCCCTGGCCCCGCCGGTGCTGAACCGGGCCATGGCCCTGGCCCTGCGGCTGGCCCGTCGGCCGCCGATGCCGGCCCCGCTGTCCCTCGGCGGGATTCTCCAGGTCGCCGGCTGGGCGATCGTCTCCTGGCTCTGCTACGGCGTCCACGTCTACCTGCTGGCCCGCCAGCTCGGGGCCGACGGCGGGGCCCTGCTGCTACTCCAGTGCACGGGGGCGTTCGCGGCCGCCTTCGCCAGCGGCCCCCTGCTGCTGATCGTGCCCGCCGGGGCCGGGGTCCGCGAGGCTGCGCTGCTGCTGCTGCTCGGCTCGACCGTCACCGCCCCGGTGGCGGCGGTGATCGCGGTCGTCTCCAGGCTGCTGTTCATCGTCGGCGACCTGGTCTGGAGCGGCGTCGCCGTGGCGGCCGCCCGGCGCGCCGTCAGGCCTCCTGGGCCTCCTCCGCCCGGGCCGTCCTGATCTCGTCGGCCAGGGCCTTCCAGGCCACCCAGAGGACGGCCTCGATCCGGTCCCAGTCGTCGTCCAGCACCCCGACCTCGCGGGTCGCGGCGTGGTCGCGGATGGTCATGGCCTGGGCCCGGCGGCCGGCGTGGGCCCACAGGCGCTCGGCCGGCACCTGGTAGAGCTCGGCGGCCAGGTCGGCCAGGGCGCGCTCGAGGTCGCCGGGCGGGTGGAGGGCGGCCTCGCGGTGCACGATCCACCACTCCAGCTCCAGCTCGGCCGCCCGCCTCGGGTCGAAGGGGACCTCGCTGACGGCCCGGATGGCGGCGTAGTAGCGCTCCAGGTAGGGGAGGGCCCGCCGGTAGTGGTCGTGCGACTCGCCGACCTGGAAGACCGCCGCCGCCCGCGCGGCCAGGCCGGCCAGGGTCACCGCCCGCAGCGGCTGGAGGTGGATCTGGCCCTGGAGCAGGGCCACCAGCTGCGCGAACAGGGGCAGCCGGCGCCGGTCGTAGTAGGAGCGCCACATGGCCGTCTCCAGCCGGGCGACCTCGTCGGGGTCGAACACCCGGATGTCGGTCTTCCGGGGCCGGGCCAGCTCGGCCACCGCCCACCCGGCACCCCCGGCGGTGACCGCGAGCAGCACCCATCCAGACCGTCGCACACCGGGAACCTACCCCCGGCCACGACGCCCAGGCCAGCTCCGCTCTGGGGGAGAATGGCCCCGTGCTGCTCGACGAGGTTGCCGAGACGTCCGCCGCCGTCGCCGCCAGCTCCGCCCGCCTGGCCAAGGTGGAGCGGCTGGCGGCCTGCCTGCGTCGCCTGGAGCCGGACGAGGTCCACCCGGCGGTGGCCTTCCTCTCCGGCGAGCTGCGGCAGCGCCAGATCGGGGTCGGCTGGGCGGCCCTGCGGGACGCGCCCGACCCGGCGCCCGAGCCGTCCCTGACCGTCGCCGAGGTCGACGCCGCCTTCGAGCGGATCGGCCGGCTGGCCGGGCCCGGGTCGCAGGCCGAGCGGCGGCGACTGGTGGCCGAGCTGTTCGGCCGGGCCACCGCGGCCGAGCAGCGGTTCCTGATCGGGCTGCTCTCGGGCGAGCTGCGCCAGGGGGCACTGGAGGGGGTGATGGTCGAGGCCATCGCCAAGGCCGCCGGGGTGCCAGGGGCCGAGGTCCGGCGGGCGGTGATGCTGCGCGGGGCCCTCGGCCCGGTGGCCGAGGTCGCCCTGGCCGCGGGCGTGCCCGGCATGCGCGAGTTCCACCTCGAGGTCGGCCGCCCCCTCCAGCCGATGCTGGCCTCGACCGCGCCCAGCGTCGAGGCGGCCATGGAGCGGGTGGGGGAGGCCGCGGTCGAGTGGAAGCTGGACGGCGCCCGGGTCCAGGTGCACCGGGCCGGGACCGAGGTGGCCGTGTTCACCCGCACCCTGGACGACATCACCGCCCGGGTGCCCGAGGTCGTGGCGGCCGCCCTGGCCCTGCCGGTCTCGGCGGCCGTGCTCGACGGCGAAGTCATCGCCCTCCAGCCCGACGGGCGGCCCCACCCGTTCCAGGTCACGGCCAGCCGGGTCGGCAGCCGCCTCGAGGTGGCGCGGCTGGCCGCCAGCCTGCCTCTCACCGCCTTCCTGTTCGACCTGCTCCACCTGGACGGCCAGGACTTGCTCGACCAGGCTGGGACCGAGCGCCACGCCGCCATGGCCGCCGTCGTGCCCGAGACCCTGCGCATCCCACGCACGGTCACCGCCGACCCGGCGGCGGCCGCCGCCTTCCTCGACGACACCCTGGCCCGCGGCCACGAGGGCGTGATGGTCAAGTCGCTCGCCGCGACCTGGGAGGCCGGCCGGCGCGGGGCCGGCTGGCTCAAGGTCAAGCCGGTGCACACCCTCGACCTGGTCGTCCTGGCCGCCGAGTGGGGCCACGGCCGCCGCCGCGGCTGGCTCAGCAACCTCCACCTGGGCGCCCGCGACCCCTCCGGCGGGTTCGTGATGCTCGGCAAGACCTTCAAGGGCCTGACCGACAAGCTGCTCACCTGGCAGACCGAGCGCCTGCAGGAGCTGGAGGTGTCGAGGGACGGCTACACCGTCCACGTGCGCCCCGAGCTGGTGGTCGAGATCGCCTTCGACGGCCTCCAGACCAGCCCCCGCTACCCGGGCGGCCTGGCCCTGCGCTTCGCCCGGGTGCTGCGCTACCGCCCGGACAAGCGGCCCGAGGAGGCCGACACCATCCAGACGGTCCGCGCCCTCCATCGCGGCTGACCCCTTGACAACCGGAACTCGCGATATATCTTGTCTCGAGCAACGCGATATATCGCGGATGACGCGGGAGGACGCAACGATGACCACATGGGAGCTCGACGGGCCCGACAAGCTCGCCTTCGACCAGGTCGACCGGGTCGTGGTCCGGGTCGTGGAGGGGGCGGTCGACGTCGTCGGCACCGACGACCAGGCGACCCTCGAGGTGTCGGAGCTGAGCGGGGAGCCACTCCAGGTCCGCCAGGAGGGCGGGACGCTGGCGATCGACTACAAGCACCCCCGGCGGTTCGGCCCGCTGGCCTGGCTGACCGGCCAGGCCAGCCGCTGCCGGGCCGTGCTGTCGCTGGCCGTGCCCCGCGACTGCCCGGTCGAGCTGCACGTGGTCTCGGCCAGCGTGATGGTGGGCGGGCTGCGGGCGCCGGTACTGGTCCAGTCGGCCAGCGGCGAGATCACCCTGGCCGGCCTGGGCGGCCGGGCCGACGCCGAGACGGTCTCCGGGGCCGTCCAGGCCTCCGGGGTCACCGGCGACCTGTCGGCCAGGACCGTGTCCGGCGACCTGACCGTGGCCGAGGGCGGCGGCGGGTCGGTGCGCGCCCGGACCGTCTCCGGTGCGGTCGCGGTCGACCTGCTGGCGTCGGGGGAGCGGGACATCCAGCTGTCGTCGGTCTCGGGCGACCTGACCGTGCGCCTGCCCGAGACCAGCGACCTCAAGGTCAAGCTTCAGTCGACCAGCGGCCAGGTTGCCAGCGCCTTCGACGAGCTGGAGCACGAGCGGGCCCCCGGCCGGCACGCGGCCAGGGGACGGATCGGCAGCGGCGCCGGCCGGCTCCGGGCGACCAGCACCTCGGGCCACGTCGCCCTGCTCCGCGCTCCTGAGGCACGGCTATGAGTCCGGGAGGGGTTTGGGGAATCCCCGGGGGGGTGCCCCAATGAGTCGGGTCTTCAGCCACGGGCGGCTGCGGCTGTACCTGCTCAAGCTGCTGGACGAGAGCCCCCGCCACGGCTACGACGTCATCCGGCTGCTGGAGGACCGCTTCATGGGCCTGTACGCCCCCTCCCCCGGGACCATCTACCCGCGGCTCCAGCGCCTGGAGGCCGAGGGCCTGGTCACCCAGAGCCGGGAGGGCGGCCGCAAGGTCTACCAGATCACCGCCGCCGGCCGCGAGGAGCTGGCCGCCCGGCGCGACGAGCTGGACGAGCTGGAGGCGGAGATCGCCGGCTCGGTCCACGGCCTGGCCCGCGAGATCCGCGAGGAGGTCCGCGGCACCGTCCGCGATCTCAAGCAGGAGCTGAAGCAGGCGGCCCGGGAGATCCGGCGCGAGCAGCGCCACGAGAACCGCTCCCGGCGCGACAAGCACGACCGCTGGGACTGGCACGACCAGACCGTCGACGGCCGCCTCTGGGAGTTCCTCGACCGGACCCAGCGGGCGGTCCGCCGGGCCAAGCTGACCGAAACCCAGGTGCGCGAGTGCGCGGCCATCCTCGACGATGCCTTCGAGCGCATCCGCCAGGTCCTCAAGGACGATCCCGACGACAAGGAGCCCAGATGACCCCGCGCGGCGCGGCCATCGAGGCCCGCGACCTGACCAAGACCTACCCTAAGGACGTCCGCGCCCTGGACGGGCTCGGCTTCTCGGTCGACGCCGGCACCGTGTTCGGCCTGCTCGGCCCCAACGGCGCCGGCAAGTCGACCACGGTCAAGATCCTCACCACCCTGACCCGCCCCGACAGCGGCCAGGCCAGGGTGGCCGGAGCCGACGTGCTGGCCAGCCCCGACCGGGTGCGCCGGGCCATCGGCCTGGTCGCCCAGCGCTCCGGGGTCGACCTGGAGGGCACCGGCCGGGAGAACCTGACCCTCCAGGGCCAGGTGTACGGCCTGCGCGGGGCCGAGCTGCGGAGGAGGGTGGGTGAGCTGCTGGAGCGGTTCGGCCTGGCCGAGGCGGCCGACCGGGTGGCCCGCGGCTACTCCGGCGGCATGCAGCGCCGCCTCGACATCGCCATGGGGCTGATCCACCGGCCCCGGGTGCTGTTCCTCGACGAGCCCACCACCGGGCTCGACCCCGAGGTCCGGGCCGACATGTGGGCCGAGATCGCCCACCTGTCCGGCTCCGAGGGCCTGACCATCCTGCTCACCACCCACTACCTGGAGGAGGCGGACCGGCTGGCCGGCCGGCTGGCCATCGTCGACCGCGGCCGGATCGTGGCCGAGGGCAGCCCGAACGAGCTCAAGGGCGAGCTGCGGGGCGACGCCATCCAGGTCGAGCTGGCCGACCCCGAGCCCGACGGCCAGGCCCATGCCGCCCTCGACCGGGTGCCCGGGATCTGGGAGGTGACCATCGAGGGCCGCGCCCTGCGGGCCCGGACCGAGAACGGCTCGGCGGCCGTCCCGGCCGTGCTCCAGGCCTTGGAGGCCGGCGGGATCCGGGTCGCCTCGGTGACCATCGCCCGCCCGTCGCTGGACGACGTCTACCTGCGCCACACCGGCCGCAGCCTCACCAGGACCGAGGAGCACGTATGAGCACGACCATGACCCACTCCTGGTTCATGACCATGCGCCACCTGCGCAACCTGGCCCGCCAGCCCTGGTGGGTCGCGATCACCCTGGTCCAGCCGATCATCTGGCTGCTGCTGTTCGGGGCCGTGTTCAAGGCCACGGCCGACATCCCCGGGTTCGCGGCCGACTCCTACGTCGACTTCCTGACCCCGGGGATCGTGGTCATGACGGCCGCCTTCGCCGGCGGCTGGGCCGGCATGGGGGTGATCGAGGACCTCAACCGGGGCGTGATCGACCGCTTCCTGGTCTCCCCGGTCCGGCGCCCGGCGCTGATCACCGGACGGCTGGTCCAGCTGGGAATCGTCTCGCTGATCCAGTCCCTGATCGTGATCGGGCTCGGCCTGCTGGTCGGGGCCCGCTTCCCGGGCGGGGTGGCCGGCCTGGCCGTGCTGGTCGGCTGCTCGGCCCTGCTCGGGGGGTCGCTGGGCGCGCTCTCCAACGGCATGGCCCTGCTGGCCCGCAAGGAGGAGACGGTGATCGCCGCCTCCAACTTCGTCCTGCTGCCGCTCACCTTCCTGTCCTCGGCGTTCATGCAGCGCGACCTCGTGCCCGGCTGGATCCAGACGGTGGCCAGGTACAACCCGGTCGAGTGGACCGTCCATGCGGGCCGCGAGGCCCTGACGGCCTCGCCCGACTGGGGCCTGGTCCTGAGCCGGGCCGGGCTGCTGGCCGCCCTGTGCGTCGCCTGCACCTGGCTCGCCACCCGCGCCTTCCGGGCCTACCAGCAGGCCATCTGACCTCCTGCGCCGGCGGGAGTAGCGGCGGCGGCCCGGCTACTCCCGCCGGGGTAGGCCCGGAACGCCCCCGGGGGCGATGACGGCCGGCGCCGCGGTGGCCTACCGTTTCCCCCATGCGCACCACCAGCCAAGCGCCGGCCCGCCCCGACCGGGGCCTGTTCGGCGTCGTGCCCCCGGGCCGGCCCACCGACGTGGCCGTGGCCGCCCTGGTCCTGGTCGTCCAGGTCGGGCTGACCACCGCGGCGGCCCGGCGCCAGACGGACCGCCAGGCGCTGGACCTGCTCGCCTATCTGCTGCTGGCCGCCGGGCCGGTGGCCCTGCTGTGGCGGCGGCGGTCGCCGGCCGCGGTGCTGGCCGCGGTGATGGCCACCAACGTGCTCTACTTCGCCCTCGGCTACCCCTACGGGCCGGCCTGGCTGGCCCTGATCGTGGCCTTCTGGACCGCGGTCACCGGCGGGGCCAGGCGGGCCGCCTGGGCCACCGCCTTCGTCGGCCTGGCCGCCTACTTCGCCCTGGCCGCCCTGCTCGACCGGGTGGAGCCGGCCACCGCGGCCAGCGTCGCCGCCCATCTCGGCTGGCTGCTGCTCGTCCTTGCCATCGCCGAGGTCGCCCTGGCCGCCCGCCAGCGCCGCCAGGCCGCCGAGCGGACCCGGGCCGAGGAGGCCAGGCGGCGGGCCGGGGAGGAGCGCATGCGCATCGCCCGCGAGCTCCACGACGTGCTCGCCCACAACATCTCCCTCATCAACGTCCAGGCCGGGGTCGCCCTGCATCTGATGGACGAGCAGCCGGGCCAGTCCCGCAGCGCCCTGGCGGCCATCAAGCAGGCCTCCAACGACGCCCTCGGGGAGCTGCGGTCGGTGCTCGACGTGCTCCGTCAGGGCGACGAGGCGCCGCCCCGGGCGCCCGCCTCCGGCCTGGCCCAGCTGGACAGCCTGGTCGCCGGGGCGGGGGCCACCGGGCTGGAGGTCCGCACCCTGGTGGAGGGGACGCCCCGGCCCCTGCCGGCCGGGACCGACCTGGCCGCCTTCCGGATCGTGCAGGAGTCGCTGACCAACGTGACCCGCCACGCCGGGCCGGCCCGGGCCACCGTGCTGGTCCGGTACGGAGCCGACGACCTCACCGTGCGGGTCGACGACGACGGCCACGGGCCGGCGGCCGCCGCCGGGCCCGGCAACGGCACCGGCAACGGCATCCGCGGCATGCGCGAGCGGGTCGCCGCCCTCGGCGGCGAGCTCACCGCCGGCCCCCGCCCTGGCGGCGGCTTCCGGGTCCAGGCCCGCCTCCCCCTCGACGAGGAGGAACGATGATTCGGGTCGTGCTGGCCGACGACCAGGCGCTGGTCCGGGCCGGGTTCCGGGCCCTGCTGGACGCCCAGGAGGGGATCGAGGTGGTCGGCGAGGCCGCCGACGGCGCCGAGGCGGTCCGCCTGGCCAGGGCCCTGCGGCCCGACGTGGTGCTGATGGACATCCGCATGCCCGGCCTCGACGGCCTGGAGGCGACCCGCGAGATCGCCGCCGACGAGCTGCTGGCCGGGGTCCGGATCGTCATCCTGACCACCTTCGACCTGGACGAGTACGTGTTCGAGGCCCTGCGCGTCGGGGCCAGCGGCTTCCTGGTCAAGAACACCGAGCCGGCCGACCTGATTCGCGGGGTCCGGGCGGTCGCCTCCGGCGACGCCCTGCTCTCGCCCGGGGTGACCCGGCGGCTGGTGGCCGAGTTCGCCACCCGGGCCCGGGAGCCCCGGCCGTCCCCCGAGCTCGACCAGCTCACCGACCGCGAGCGCGAGGTCATGGGGCTGGTCGCGGCCGGCCTGTCCAACGACGAGATCGCCGGCAAGCTGGTCGTCAGCCCGGCCACGGCCAAGACCCACGTCAGCCGGGCCATGGTCAAGCTCGGGGCCCGCGACCGGGCCCAGCTGGTCGTGTTCGCCTACGAGTCCGGCCTGGTCCGTCCCGGCTGGCTCGCCTGACCCTCCGCCAACGAAAGGAGCAGCTCCATGCGATCCAGCATCACCGCCATCCAGACGGCGGTCCGCGTCGTCGGCGTGGTCCAGCTCGTCCTCGGCCTCGTGTTCTGGACCGGCAACGCCCTCGGCCTGGTCGACCTGCACCAGCTGCTCGGGATGCTGCTCGTGCTCGCCCTCTGGACCCTGGCCACCCTGGCCCACCGGGCCGGCGTCCCGGGCGGGGTGGTCGCCGGGGCGGCCGTGCTCGGCCTGGTCGTGCCGATCGTCGGCCTCACCCAGCGGGAGCTGCTGCCCGGCTCGGCCCACTGGCTGATCCAGGTCCTGCACCTGCTGCTGGGCCTCGGCCTCCTCGGCGTGGCCGAGAACCTGGCCACCAGGGCCAAGGCCCGCCTGGCCCCGGTCGCCTGACCGGCCGGCCCCATGCCTGTGCCCGAGACCGTCGACGTCGCCGTCGTCGGAGGCGGCGTCATCGGGCTGTCGGTGGCCCGCGAGCTCCGGCTGGCCGGGGTCGACCGGGTGGTCGTCCTGGAGCGGGAGGGGTCGGTCGGCCAGGGCTCGTCGGCGCGGGCCAACGGCGGCGTCCGGGCCCAGTTCACCACCAGGGCCAACATCGAGTTCTCGGCCTTCTCCATCGCCGAGCTGGAGCGCCTGGATGCCGCCACCGGCCTGCTGGGCTTCCACCAGACGGGCTACCTGCTGCTGTGCGGCACCGAGGCCGGGCGGGACGGGCTGGCCGAGGCGTTCCGGCTGCAGCGCTCCCTCGGCGTGGACGTCCGCTGGCTGACCCCGGCCGAGGCCCTGGAGCTGGTCCCGTTCCTGCGCCCCGACGGGCTGCTGGCCGCGACCTTCCACGCCCGCGACGGCTTCCTCGACCCCCACGGGGTGGTCGCCGCCCTCAAGGCCGAGGCCGACCGGCTGGGCGTCCAGGTGGCCACCGGCACCGAGGTGACCGCCGTCGAGCGGTCCTCTGGCGGGGGACTGGACCTGCGCGCCGGCGACCGGTCGCTGCGGGCCGAGGTGGTGGTCAACGCCGCCGGGCCGAACGCCGGCCGGCTCGCCGCCCTGTGCGGGAGCGAGCTGCCGGTGGCGCCGGTGCGCCGCAACCTGGCGTATGTCCGCGAGCCGGACGGCCCGGGCCCGCTCATCCCCATGTGCGTCGACCTGGACACCGGGGTGCTGATGCGCCGGGAGGCCAGCGGCGGGTTCGTGGTCGCCTGGTCGGACCCGGACGACCCGTCGTCCTGGGACACCACCGTCGACCCGGGGTTCCTGGAGCAGCTGGCCCGGCGGGTCGGCAACCGCTTCCCCCTGCTCGGGGACCTGCCGCTCGACCCGCGCCAGTGCTGGGCCGGCCTGTACCCGGAGACCCCCGACCACCACGCCGTCATCGGCCCCGACCCGCAGGTCCCCGCCCTGATGCACTGCGCCGGGTTCGGCGGGCACGGGGTGATGCACGCCCCGGCCGCCGGCCGGGCCGTTGCCGAGCTGGTCACCCTGGGCGGCTGCCGCACCTTCGACCTGCACCCGCTGCGCCCGGCCCGGTTCGCCGAAGGCGACCTGGTCGTCGAGACAGCCGTGTTGTGACGATCAGGCCGTTCCAGTAGTACGAGTGTCTCTTCGTGGTCGCGTTCACTTCTCGCTTGTGGTTTGTTGTCGTCCTTGATCGGAACAGGGGGGGGCGATCGTGACCGCTGACACCACCAGCAAGGCAACCTCCGACGAGACCGGCTTCCACCTCCAGGCCGACCACCTGCCGGGCCTGATCCTCCTCGCCTTCGACTCCGAGCTCAGGATGTGGGCCGCGGCCGGCGGCGGCCTGCGCGCCCACGGCTGGACGGAGCAGGACTTCATCGGGCTGACGCTGCCCGAGATCGCCGGGTCCAGCCAGGCCGAGGCGATCCGGGCCTGCGGCCTGGCCGCCCTCGCCGGAGCGTGCACCGAGCACGGCTTCTCCGGCTACGAGGACCCGACCCGGCGGTGGTCGCTCACCTTCGTGCCCCTGGCCGACCCCTCGGGGGCCGTCAGCGGCGGGATGGCGGTGTGCCGCGACATCACCGAGCAGGCCCGGGCCGAGCAGCTGCTGCGGTCCGGCCAGCGCCAGCTCGCCGAGGCCCAGCGGATCGCCCAGGTCGGCAGCTGGGAGTGGGACCTGGACAGCGACGAGCTGGCCATGTCCGACGAGCTCTGCCGGATCTTCGGCCTGCCGCCTGGGTTCAAGGTGTCGATGGGCTCGGGGGTGGAGCCGCTGATCTACCCGCCCGACCTGAAGCTGGTCAAGGCGCAGCTCGGGCGGATGCGGACCGACCCGGCCCCGTTCGCCTTCGAGCACCGCATCGTCCGCGCCGACGGCGCAGTGCGGACGGTCCTGGCCCGCGGCGAGGGCGTGCTCGACGCCGACGGGCGGGTCGTGCGGTTCATCGGGACCGACCAGGACATCACCGACCGACGGCAGGTCGACACCGAGCGCCGTCGGCTGCTCAACCGGGTCTACGAGGCCCAGGAGGGCCAGGACCGCCGGCTGGCCGCCGACCTGCACGACGGCCACGTCCAGAGCCTGGCCGCGATCGGCTTCAAGCTGGAGCAGGCCCGGCTGCGGCTCGGGGCCAGCGGGTCGCCCGAGGTCGACGAGCTGCTCTGGCAGGTCACCAAGGACCTGTCGGCCGAGGTGACCAGCCTGCGCCGCACCATCGGCCGGCTGCGCCCGCTGGTCCTGGTCGAGGACGGCCTGGAGGCGGCCCTGCGCGAGGAGGCGAAGTCGGCCTGCAACCGGGCCGCCCTGGTCAGCTGCGAGGTCGCCTCCGAGCTGGAGGGGCGGCTGGACCCGGTGGTGGAGACGGCCCTGTTCCGGGTCGCCCAGCAGGCGCTGGCGAATGTGGTCGACCACGCCGCGGCGACCCACGCGCTGGTCGCGATCGAGTGCAGCCAGAACGGGGTGGTCCTGCGGGTCAGCGACGACGGCTGCGGCTTCGACCCGGACCACGTGCAGGTGATCGGCGACATCGCCCATTTCGGGCTGATCGCCATGCGGGAGCGGGTCGAGGCCCTCGGCGGCCGGTTCCGGGTGACGACCGAGCCCGGCGGGGGGACGGTGGTCGAGGCCAGGCTGCCCCTCACCGACCCGACCGAGGGGTGGGGGGCGTGACCCTGCCCAGGCTGCTGGCGGTCGACGACCACCGGATGCTCCGGAAGGCCCTGGTCGAGCTGCTGGTCCAGGCCGGCTTCGACGTCGCCGGCGAGGCCGCCGACGGCGCCGACGCGGTCGCGCTGGCCAAGCAGCTGGAGCCCGACGTGGTCCTGATGGACCTGCGCATGCCGGTGATGGGCGGCCTGGA
The DNA here is from genome assembly GCA_030146615.1 of Actinomycetes bacterium. Taxonomy (GTDB): domain Bacteria; phylum Actinomycetota; class CALGFH01; order CALGFH01; family CALGFH01; genus CALGFH01. Next base: position 18,506 of record JASLBL010000066.1, on the reverse strand, counting down.
CGCCGCCCGCCTGATCAAGGACGCGTGCCCGGCCACCCAGGTGGTCCTGCTCACCGCCTTCGACAGCCCGGCCCTCCAGCAGCAGGCCGAGGAGGCCGGCTGCTTCGCCTACCTGGTCAAGGGCGGCCCCCCGGGCATGCTCCGGCTCGTCCTCCACCAGGCCGTCGCCGCCCGCCGCGCCCACCTCCCGCCCGGCTCGACCGCGGTCGACGCCTAGGCCGGGCGCAGCACCCGGCCGGAGCGGCGGCCGCTGAACTGGCCGTGCTCGACCACCAGGTCGCCGCCGAGGACGACGTGCTCGATGCCGGTCGTGGGCACGTCCGGGTCGAGGTAGGTGCCGTCGTGGCCGACGGTGGCCGGGTCGAACACGCACAGGTCGGCCACCGCCCCCTCGACCAGCAGCCCGCGGCCGTCCAGGCGGAACTGGCGGGCGCCCAGCCAGGTCGCCTTGCGGATGGCCTGCTCCCAGGTCAGCACCTGCTCCTCGCGGACGTAGCGCCCCAGGAGCCGGGGGAAGCAGCCCCAGGTGCGGGGGTGCTCCAGCCCGGTTGGGGGCCCGTTGTCGGAGCCGACCCCGACCAGCGGGCTGGCCATGATGGCCCGCACGTCGTCCTCGCGCATCAGCCGGACGACGATGGTGGCGGCCGGGTCGGCGGCGACCAGCGCACAGAGGGCGTCCCAGGGGTCGCGGCCGCCGGCCGAGTCGGCCAGGGTCCGGCCCACCACGCTGGCGTCGGTGTGGCCGGTCAGCAGCACGTCGGCCGGGTCGGCCAGGGTCCAGGCCCCGTCGCCGAGGCCGCCCCGCTCGGCCTGGGCGCGTAGCCCCGCCCGGGCCGCCGGGTCGCGCAGCCGGGCCAGCATGGCCGCGGTCCCGCCCGCCGCCACCGCCGGCGGCAGCAGCGTGGTCAGGACGGTCGCCCCGGCGTCGTACGGGTACTGGTCGCCCTGGGCGTCGACCCCCTCCAGCCGGGCCGCGGCCAGGCGCTCCAGCAGCCGCCGGCCGCTGCCGTGGGCGGCCCGCCCGGCCGCCTTGCAGTGCGACACCTGGAGCCGGACCCCGGCCCGCCGGGCGATCGTCACCGCCTCGTCGAGGGCCGTGACCAGGTTCGTGCCCTCGTCGCGCATGTGGGTGGCGTAGACGCCGCCGTAGCTCGCCGCCACCCGGGCCAGGGCCACCAGCTCGTCGGTCCCGGCGTAGCTGCCGGGCACGTAGATCAGCCCGCTCGACAGCCCGACCGCCCCGGCCTCGAACGCCTCGGCGGCCAGGGACGCCATCTGGGCCGCCGCCCCCGGCCGCAGCTCCTCGTCCAGCCCGTTGGCCGTCAGCCGCAGGGTCCCGTGCCCCACCAGCAGGGCCAGGTTGTTGGCCGGCCCGGCCCGGTCCAGCCGCCCGGTCAGCTCCCCGAACCCCGACGGCTCGATCGGCACGCCGCCGGCCAGGCCGCTCCACAGCTCGCCCGCCACCGCCGCCGACGCCGGGTCCAGCGGGGCGAAGGTCAGCCCGCAGTTGCCCACCACCTCGGTGGTCACCCCCTGGAGGAGCTTGAACGGCTGCGGCTCCTCCAGCAGGTGGACCAGGTCCGAGTGGGCGTGGGTGTCCACGAACCCGGGCGCCACGAAGCGGTCCCGGCAGTCGACCCGCCGCAGCCCGGCCGGCGGGTCGCCCCCGACCGCCACCACCCGCCCGTCGGCCACGGCCACGTCCGCGACCCGCCCGGGGCTGCCGAGCCCGTCGAACACGGTCCCGCCCTGGAGCAGCATCCCGGTGCCGGTCATGGCCTTCACGGTGTCGGGCCGGTGGCGACCGGGCGGGACGGATCGGTGACCCAGTCGCTCCAGGATCCGGCGTAGAGGGCGGCCGGGACGCCGGCGACCTCGAGGGCCAGGACGAGGTGGGCGGCGACCACCCCGGAGCCGCAGTAGGCGCCGACCGGAACGGTCCCGTCCACGCCCGAGGCCTCCAGGAGCTCGCGCAGCCGGCCCGGGGGCGGCAGGCCATGGTCGCCCAGGAGCTCGGTCAGGGGGACGTTGCGGGCGCCGGGGATGTGGCCGGCGACCGGGTCGACCGGCTCCTCCCGGCCCTGGTACCTGGCCGGGGCGCGGGCGTCCAGGAGGACGCCGGTGGCGGCCAGCCGCTCGGCGCCGGCCGCGTCGAGCAGGGGCCGGCCGCCGGGGCGGGCGGTGAGGTCGCCAGGCTCGGGGTCGGGGACCTCGGTGGTCAGGGGCAGGCCGGCCGCGACCCAGGCGGCCAGTCCACCGTCGAGCACGCGGACGCCGGGGTGGCCGAACCAGCCGAGCAGCCACCAGGCCCTGGCCGCCCCGCCGGGCCGGCCCTGGTCGTAGGCCACCACGGGCCGGTCCTGGCGGGCCCCGGCCCGGCGCATGACCGCCTGGAACGCCTCCGGGCCGGGCAGGGGATGGCGGCCACCGGCCCCCGGCGGGCCCGACAGCTCCCGGTCCAGGTCCACGAACACCGCCCCCGGCAGGTGCCCCCGCTCGTATTCGGCCCGGTCGGCCCCGCCGGCCAGCTCCCAGCGGCAGTCCAGCACCGTCGGCGCCGCCGGGCTCGCCAGCTCGGCCGCCAGCTCGGCGGCGGAGATGAGCGGTCCGGTGACCATGGCCTCAGAAGTGGTGGCCCCGGACCCGGGCGATGTCGAAGGAGGCGGTGCTGGCAATGGCCATCACCGCCATCACCCCGGCCTGGACCGGGTCGGTGACCACCAGGTCGGCGTGCTCGGGGGCCGACCCGGCCATGTTCAGGGAGACGACCAGGATGCCGCGGGCCCGGACCTCGTCCACCGCCCGGGTCACCTCGCCGCCCATCAGCGACCCGGCCAGCACCACCGCCACCGCCCTCGGCAACCGGGCCACCGCCCGGACGGCGCTGGCCAGGTCGGCCTCGCCGACGATCGGGATGGTGTCGACGCTGATCTTCTCGCCCCGGATGTTGTGCCGGTCGGCCTCGCCGATGGCCCCGATGGCGACCTGGCCGACCTGGGCGCCGGCCCCGACCACGATGATCCGCTTGCCCCAGACCTGGTACATGGTCGGCAGCCGCTGGAGCGACTCGACCACGTCGATCTCCAGGAACGACTCCATGAGCCCTTCGGGGTCGTCGACGCCGTCCAGCTCCCAGTAGACGACGCTGCGCGCCCCCCGCTCGATGATCTCGACCATCGAGATGTCCCCACCGTGCCGCAGGATCGCCGCCGTCATGTCGTGCAGCAGCCCCTTGCGGTCGTCCCCCTCGAGCAGCACCGCCAGCTGCGGCGCCCGCCGCAGCGGCCGCTCCTCCCCGTCCCGTCCAGTCCCGCCCGTGGTCATCTCGCGGGCGAGGCTACCAGGCTCCCCGCCGGTGCTCGCCGGCACAGGCCGGGCCGTCAGTTCTGTATGATCAGGCGACCGGCCCGTGTAGCTCAGTTGGATAGAGCGTCTGCCTCCGGAGCAGAAGGTCGCCCGTTCGAGTCGGGCCACGGGTACATCGCCCCCCAAACCGGGAGAAACGCGAACCTGCAGGTCAAAGGGCCTGTGCTATGCTCCGCGGACCCGCGTCGCAGGATCTTCCCGGACTCTTCTGATCAGGTCTTTCCCGCATGTCCAACGCTCGCATCTTGGTCGTTGACGACGATCAGGTCATCCAGCAGCTGCTCAAGGTCAATCTGGAGCTGGAGGGGTACACGGTCGAGGTCGCCTCGGACGGCGAGGAGGCGCTCGTGCTGTTCGACCGGTTCCATCCCGACCTGGTGCTGCTCGATATCATGATGCCCAAGCTCGACGGCTGGGAGGTCGCCCGCCGGCTCGCCGGGACCACGGGCGGACCGGTGCCGATCGTCCTGCTGTCCGCCCGGGCGCAGGAATCCGACGTCCAGAAGGGCAACGACCTCGGCGTCGCCGCCTACGTGACCAAGCCGTTCGACCCGATCCAGCTCCTGCACCTGGTGGCGGGGATCATCGCCCAGCAGGACCGCGGGGCCGCCACCCCTGGAGTGTCATGACCGCCACCGTCCTTCCCGTCCAGCGCGACCTGGCTGGGCTGTTCCGGGCCGCGCTCGAGCGCGCCGCCGCCTCCGGGGCCCTCGCCCTCGACCCGGCCGACATCCCCGAGCCGGCGCTGGAGCGGCCGCGGCTGGCCGAGCACGGCGACTGGGCCACCAACGTGGCCCTGGTCCTGGCCAAGGCGGCCAAGGCCCCGCCCCGGGCGGTCGCCGAGGCCATGGTCGCCCACCTGGAGCTGCCCGACTGGGTGGCCAGTGTCGAGGTCGCCGGGCCCGGCTTCGTCAACGTCCGGCTCGACCAGCGCTGGTTCGCCGCCCTGGTCCGCCGGGTCGTGGCCGCGGGGGAGTCGTTCGGGACCATCGACCTCGGCCACGGCGAGCGGGTCAACGTCGAGTTCATCTCGGCCAACCCCACCGGCCCCCTGCACGTCGGCAACGCCCGCCTGGCCCCGACCGGCGACGCCCTGGCCAACCTGCTCACCGCCACCGGGCACAAGGTCGAGCGCGAGTACTACTTCAACGACGCCGGCAGCCAGATCGAGCAGCTCGGGGCCAGCGTCGAGGCGGCCTACCTCGGCCTGCTGGGCCGCCCGGCCGAGCCCCCGGCCGACGGCTACAAGGGCGCGTACGTGGCTGACGTGGCCAAGGAGCTGGTCGAGGAGCAGGGCGAGGCCCTGGCCGGCCTCGACCCGGCCGAGCGCCGGGCTCGCATCACCGACTGGGCGTTCCGCCGCATGCTGGCCTGGATCAAGGAGACCCTGGCCCGGCTCGGGGTCGAGTTCGACGTCTGGTTCTCCGAGCGGACCCTGCACGAGACCGGGGCCATCGCCGAGACGGTCAAGGAGCTGCGCGCCCGCGGCGTGGTCGAGGACCGCGACGGGGCGGTGTGGCTGCGCACGACCCCGTTCGGCGACGACAAGGACCGCCCGCTGATCCGCTCCAACGGGGCCCCGACCTACTTCGGAGCCGACGCCGCCTACTACCGTGACAAGCGCCGCCGCGGGTTCGACCGGCTGATCTTCCTCTGGGGCGCCGACCACCACGGCTACGTGCCCCGGATGCGGGCGGTCGTGCGGGCGTTCGGCGACCTCGACGACACCGCCGAGTTCCACATCAGCCAGCTCGTCAGCCTCGTTCGGGCCGGCCAGCCGGCCAAGATGAGCAAGCGGGCCGGCGACATCGCCACCGTCGACGACCTCCTCGACGAGGTCGGCAAGGACGCCTTCCGGTACACCATGCTGCGCTTCTCCCTCGACGCCCCGATCGAGTTCGACGTCGAGGCGGTCACCCGCCAGTCCCTCGACAACCCGGTCTACTACGTCCAGTACGCCCACGCCCGCATCTCCAGCGTCATCCGCCAGGGCACCGAGACCGGCTTCCGCCCACTTCCGGTCGACCAGGCCGACCTCGGCCTGCTCACCCACCCCATGGAGGCCGCCCTCCTCCGCCGCCTGGCCGCCTTCGAGGAGCAGGTCCTCACCGCCGCCACCCAACGCGCCCCCCACCGCCTGACCCGCTACGCCGAAGACCTCGCGGCCGCGTTCCACCGCTTCTACGGCGAGTGCCGAGTCCTCACCGACGACCGCGCCCTCTCCAGCGCCCGCTGGTGGCTCGTCGACGCCACCAAGCAGGTCCTGGCCAACACGTTGGGGTTGATCGGGGTGGACGCGCCGGAGCGGATGTAAGGGCGGACGCGGGTCGCCGGCCCTGAGCCTCTCCCCGTCGGACATGGACGGGTTCACGAACCGAGGACGTCGTTGCCCGACCCGGCGCCTGGGTCGCCGGTGGGCGGGTGGGTCGAGGGGGGCTGGGTCGGGGGCGGTGGCTGGGCTGGGGGCAGAGGCGGGTTAGTCGCTGGGGTGGTGCAGGTGGATGCGGGCCGGTGGCTGGCGGTCGCTCCGCAACTGATCTGGCTGCCAGCCGTGCCGGGCTCCCGATCGCCCCGCCGGTCCTTCGCCGCCGAATCCTCCTCCTGCTCCTCCCGCTCCTCCTCCTGCTCCTCGGCCTCGTGGGGGTCGTCGCCGGCCGCCGCCCCATCCTCCTCGTCCCCCGGGCACCGCTTGCTCGTGTGCTCGTGCTGGCTGGAAGCGTCGGGAGCTCCGTCCACGGCGGCCAGGACCACTTGGGGCGCCGTGACCAGACCGGCGACGAGGGCGGCGGCGACGAGGAGGCGCCCGACCCGGCGCCTGTGGCGCCGCCGGGTCGGGCCTGCCGTCATCGCCGTTGGACCGTCGGTCGGCAACGTCTTCCCGGCCGCGGCCGGGAGGACCCAGGTCGGGTCGCCCATCGGCAGCGGGAGGGTCGGAGGCCCAGCGGCAGCCAGATCGGTGAGGATCCGGATCGCGGTGGGTCGGGCATGCGGGTCGCGGGAGAGGGCGTCCCGGACCAGCCGCCGCAATGGCTCCGGGACGCCGTCGAGGTCGGGCTGGTGGTGGAGGATCCGGTAGGCGACCGCGTCGGCCGGGCCGCCGCCGAACGGGTGCCGGCCGGTGGCGGCGAACGCGACCAGCGCAGCCCAGGCGAACACGTCGGCGGGCGGCCCGGCGGGCCGGTCGCGGAGCTGCTCAGGCGCCATCCACGAGGGCGTCCCGAACCGCGGCCCTGACCGCGTCATGGTGGCGTCGGCCGCCCACGCGATCCCGAAGTCGATCACCTTGACCCCGAGCCGTTCCGACCGGGGCGACCCGTGACCCTCGTGGAGCATGACGTTGGTCGGCTTGAGGTCACGGTGGACGATCCCGGCGGCGTGGATGGTGGTGAGGGCCTGGGCGACCTGGGTGGCGAACTGGAGGAGGCGGTCGCCGGTCAGGCGGCCGGTGGTGGCGACCTGGGCGGCCAGGGTGATGCCGTCGACGTACTCGGTGGCGAGCCAGGGGCGGGTGGCGGACGGGTCGGCGTCGAGGACGCGCGCGACATGTGGGCTGTCGACCCGGCGGGCGGCATCGACCTCGCGGCGGAAGCGGGCGGCGAAGGCGGGGTCGCCGGCGAGCTCGGGGCGGAGGGCCTTGACGGCGGCGAGGCGGCCGGTGCGGCGCTCCCGGCCGAGGAAGACCACGCCCATGCCACCCTGGCCGAGGCGGCCGGCCAGCTCGTAGGAACCGAGTCGCCGGGGGTCGCCCGGCTGCTTCGCCGCCACCTGCGCGTCCATGCCCGCCTCCGTCCGCTCGGGGCTCGACCAGGTCGGTCCCGACGCTACGGGCCGGCGCCGGCGCAGCCCTCGCCCGCCCGGCGGATTCCCGGCATCCCTCTGGCGGGGGAGCGGGCTAGGGCCCGGGCTCGAGCCCGGCCGCCGCGCGGGCCTCGGCGATCGTTCGGGTGTTGATGGCGGGCAGGCACAGCAGGGCCACGATCGGGATCACGATCCCGGCGACCACGAACGGGGCGCCGAGCCCGAACGACCTGGCCAGGACGCCGCCGAGGAGGGAGCCGAAGGGCACGGTGCCGTAGCTGAAGAGGCGGAAGGCGCTGATCACCCGGCCGAGGAGCCGGTCCGGGGTGAGGGCCTGCCGCAGGGAGCCCATGACGACGTTGAAGACCACGGTGAAGAACCCCACCAGGCCGAACATGACGCCGGCCAGCCACGGATCCGAGCTGAGGCCGAACACCAGGTAGGCGAGGGCGGAGAGGGCCATGGTCCCGACGATGATCCGGGCCGTGCCGACGAGGCCCACCGACCTGGCCGCGACCAGGCTGCCGAGCACGCCGCCGACCGCCGACCCGCTGAAGAGGAGCCCGAACCCGACCGCGTCCAGCCCCAGCCGCTCCTGGGCGAACAGCACCATGATGGCGCCGCCGGCCGAGGCCAGCAGGTTGACGACCGCGACCATGGCGGCCGTCGCCCGCAGCACCCGGTGGGCGGCCAGCCAGCGCAGGCCCTCGGCGATCTCGGACCGCAGGGTGCTTCGGCGCCCTCCGGGGCCGAGCTGGTCGGGCGCCGGGCCGAAGTGGCCGCGGATGGAGGCGACCAGGGCGGAGCCGGCCGCGAACGAGGCCGCATCGACCGCGAACGGGACCCAGGCGGCCACCGAGAACAGGAACCCGCCGGCGGGCGGCCCGGCCAGCTCCTGGGTGACGACCTGGGTGCCGACCAGGCGGCCGTTGGCCCACTCCAGCCGCTGGGCGTCGCGGGAGACGAGCGCGGGCAGGATCGAGTGCGCCCCGGTGTCGACCAGCGTCTGGCCGGTGCCGAGCAGGAACCCGACGGCCGCCAGCAGCCCGATGCTGGCCTGGTCGAGGAGCACGGCCACGGCCAGCCCGCCGACCACCGCGAACCGCGCCGCGTCCACCATCCACATCACCCGCCGCCGGTCCCACCGGTCGAGCAGCGCCCCGGCGAGCAGCCCGAACAGCAGCCACGGCAGCCACTCGGCGAAGCTCACCACCGACACCAGCAGCGGGTCGCGGGTCAGCGTCGCCGCCAGCAACGGCAACGCGGTCGCGTACACCCCGTCGCCGACGTTGGAGACGGCCGAGGCCCCCCACAACCTGGCGAACCCGCTCCCACCGGCGACCCTCATGCGGGGACGATAGAGCCCAACGGAACCCGCCGCACCGCACCGCCCCACGGCGTCCGCCCCACGGCGTCCGCCCCACGGCGCCCGCCCGGCAACCCGACCCGCCGATGGCGGGCCCCCACTCGGGAGGGTAGCCGAGGCAGGAGTCACGAGCCGACCCTTGTCCACAGCCCCAGGGTGTGACCTGGCGTGCCCGGGGACCGGGGGTCGGGCAAGATGGGGCGATGCTTGGACCGATGGGAGGGGATGTGGAGGGGCTCAGGGTCGGGATGCTCGGGTGCGGGGCCGTGGGGACCGGGGTCGCCAGGTTGCTGGTGGAGCACGGCCGGCCGGTGCGGGACCGGGCTGGGGTGCCGATCGCGTTGCAGCGGGTGGCGGTGCGGGACGTGACCCGCAAGCGCGACCCGGCGGTCGACCCGACCATGGTGAGCGGGGACGCGGCCGCGGTGGTCGCCGACCCCGAGGTCGACGTGGTCGTCGAGGTGATGGGGGGGATCGAGCCCGCCCGGTCGCTGATCCTGGAGGCGATCCGGCTGGGCAAGCCGGTCGTCACGGCCAACAAGGAGCTGCTGGCGGCCCACGGCGGGGAGCTGTTCGACGCGGCCGACGCGGCCGGGGTCGACCTCCGGTTCGAGGCCGCGGTCGGCGGGGCCATCCCGATCGTCGCCCCGCTCAAGGAGTCGCTGGCCGGGGACCGGGTCCGGCGGGTCCTCGGGATCGTGAACGGGACCACCAACTACGTGCTCTGGCGGATGGCCTCGACCGGCGCCGGCTATGCCGAGTCGCTGGCCGAGGCGACCGAGCTGGGCTACGCCGAGCCGGACCCGAGCGCCGACGTCGAGGGGTTCGACGCCGCCGCCAAGTGCGCCATCCTGGCCAGTCTGGCCTTCAACACCCGGGTCGTCGCCGGCGACGTCTACCGGGAGGGCATCACCGACGTGACCGCGGCCGACATCCAGGCGGCCCGGCGCATGGGCTACACGGTCAAGCTGCTGGCCATCGCCGAGGAGGTCGACGGCGAGGTCTCGGCCCGGGTCCACCCGGCCATGGTCCCCGACGCCCACCCGCTGGCCGGGGTGACCGAGGCCTACAACGCGGTGTTCGTCGAGGGCGACGCCGTCGGCCGGCTGATGTTCTACGGCCGCGGGGCCGGCGGCCGGCCGACCGGGTCGGCGGTGCTCGGCGACCTGGTCGCGGTGGCCAGGGCCCGGCAGCAGGGGGCCAGGGGGGTCGGCTGCACCTGCGTGTACCAGCGCCGGGTGCGCGGCATGGCCGATGTCGACACGCAGTACTATGTCGCGCTCGACGTCGCCGACCGGCCGGGTGTGCTCGCCCAGGTGGCGACCGTGTTCGCCGAGCACGGGGTGTCGATCCGGTCGGTGCTCCAGCGCGGCAAGGGGGAGGAGGCCCAGCTCGTGCTCGTGACCCACCTGGCCAGGGAGGGCGCCGTCCAGGAGGTGCTGGAGGGCCTGCGCGGCCTGCCCGTGGTCGGCAACCTGGCCAGCGCCATGCGGGTCGAGGGCGAGGAGGCCGACGAGGTGCTGGGGTGGTAGGCCGGAGGGGTCTGGGGAACCCCAAGGGGGTGCCCCGGTGAATCAGGTCCACCAGACGCGGGCCTGGCCCGGGCTGATCGAGCGCTACCGGGACCGGCTCCCGGTGGGGCCGAGCACCCCGGTGGTGACGCTGCTGGAGGGCGGCACCCCGCTGGTGCCGGCGCCGGTGCTGTCGGCCCGGACCAGCTGCGACGTCTGGCTGAAGGTCGAGGGGGCCAACCCGACCGGCTCGTTCAAGGACCGGGGCATGACCGTCGCCGTGTCCAAGGCGCTGGAGGAGGGGGCCCGGGCGGTCCTTTGCGCCTCTACCGGCAACACCTCGGCATCGGCGGCCGCCTATGCGGCCAGGGCGGCCATCCCCTGCGCGGTCGTCATCCCGGAGGGCCGGATCGCCCTCGGCAAGCTGGCCCAGGCGCTGGTCCACGGGGCATCGGTGCTGGCCGTGGACGGCTCCTTCGACGACTGCCTGGTCCTGGTCAGGGAGCTGGCCGACCGCTATCCGGTGGCGCTGGTCAACTCCGTCAACCCGCTGCGCATCCAGGGGCAGAAGACGGTCGCCTTCGAGATCTGCGAGGCCCTCGGCGACGCCCCCGACGTCCACTGCATCCCGGTCGGCAACGCCGGCAACATCACCGCCACCTGGCTGGGCTACACCGAGGCGGGGGACCGGCGGCCGCGGATGCTCGGGTTCCAGGCCGCCGGGGCGGCCCCCCTGGTCGACGGGGCCCCGGTGGAGCGGCCGGCCACCATCGCCAGCGCCATCCGGATCGGCCGCCCGGCCTCGGCGGAGGGGGCCAGGCGGGCGGTGGCCGAGTCGGGCGGGGGGCTGGCCGCGGTCACCGACCGCCAGATCCTGGCCGCCTACCGGCTGCTGGCCCGCGAGGAGGGCGTGTTCGTGGAGATGGCCTCGGCCGCCTCGGTGGCCGGGCTGCTCGACGCCGGCCTCGAGCGGGGCCGTCGGGTCGTGTGCACGGTCACCGGCAACGGCCTCAAGGACCCCGACTGGGCCCTGGCCGGCGCCCCGCCCCCGACCCGGGTCCCGGCCGACCCCGAGGCGGCCGCGGCCGCGCTGGAGCTGGCCTGACCGGCGATCCCTACGACGCCGCCCGTGGGTAGGCCCCGGACTCCACCGGCTCGACGATCCGGGCCTCTGGGTCCGTCACCAGCGTGCCCGTGACCCGCTCCCACGTCATCCGCAGCGCCGCCAGCATGGTCTCGGCCTGGTCGCGGCGCTCGAACTCCAGGTCGATGGTGACGTCGTTGGGGTCGTCGACGGCCCGCTGGATCTGGTAGCGGCGCACCCCAGACCGCTCCCGGCCGATCGGGTCGCTGTCGAAGGCCGCCTTCCAGGCCGCGTAGTCGATGACCGGATGCTGGATCCGCAGGATCGCCGCCATGCCGTCCTCCTCAGACTCAGAGCTCCGCCTAGAATTCTGCTACAGATTAGCTGTATCGAATAGAGTGGTACCGTAGCAGAATGCCGAGGAGTGTCAAGCCCCGCCGCGCCTACGACTCGCCCCGGCGCCGCCAGCAGGCCCAGGCCACCCGCCGGGCCGTGCTGGAGGCGGCCCGGGAGCTGTTCACCGAGCACGGCTACGTGGCCACCACGATCGGGGCGGTCGCGGCCCGGGCCGGGGTCTCGCCCGAGACGGTCTACGCCGCCTTCGGGAACAAGCGCTCGCTGCTCTCCGGGCTGCTGGACGTGGCCATCGCCGGCGACGACGCCCCGGTGCCGATCCTGGAGCGCCCCTGGGTCCAGGAGCTGCGCGCCGAGGGGGACCCGGGGCGGCGGCTGCGGCTGCTGGCCCGCAACGGCCGGCTGATCCTGGAGCGGACCGCCCCCGTCTACGAGGTGCTGCGCGGCGCCGCCGCCGCCGACCCCGAGATCGCCTTGCTCTGGGAGCAGGCCAAGGCCCAGCGTCTGGCCGGGCAGCGGGAGCTGCTGCGGGTCCTGACCGAGCGGGCGCCACTGCGCCGGGGCCTGCCGGTCGCGGCGGCCACCGACATCCTGTTCGCCGTCGGCAGCCCCGAGACCTACCGGCTCCTGGTCGTCGACCGGGGCTGGTCGGCGGACCGGTTCGAGCGCTGGTACGCCGACGCCCTGGCCCGCCTGCTGCTCGAGGAGCAGCCCTGAGCCCAGCCGCGTCCGGAACTTAGTTGCATGCTGCAAGCAATCATGGCACCGTTGCCGGGTGCCAGCGAAGACCGCCCCCCGACAGGCGACCACCGGGCAGGACCTGGTGGTCGCGCTGCTGAGCGTCGGCCGGCGGCTCCGGGCGCGGCTGCCCGAGGGCCGGATCGACCCGGCGATGATGTTCGTGCTCCACCTCGTGCAGGTCAGGGGACCGCTGCGGGTGTCGGCACTGGCCGAGGCGCTCGGGCTCGACATCTCGACCGCCAGCCGGCACGTCCGCCAGCTCGAGGCCGGTGGCTACCTCGACCGCACCGGCGACCCCGACGACCGCCGGGCCTTCCAGGTGCGGCTCACCCGGCGGGGCCGGGCCGCCCTCGACCAGGCCATGCGCGCCCGGGCGGTGGTCGTCGACCGCGCCACCGCCGACTGGCCCGAGGAGGACCGGGCCGCCCTCACCACCCTCATGACGCGGCTGGCCGACAGTCTCGACCGGCTGGCCGCAGACCCGGAGACCAGATGACCAGACCACCTGCCGACACCCCGTCGACCCCGGCGGCCGCGGCCGCGGCCGTGACCGGCCAGGACCAGCTCCCCGACGGCCAGGGCGCCCCCGGCCCCAGCTACCTCTCGCACCGCCAGATCCTGATCGTGCTGGCCGGGGTGATGGCCGGCATGCTGCTGTTCGCCCTCGACCAGGGCATCGTCGGCACCGCCCTGCCCCGCATCGTCAGCGAGCTCGGCGGCCTCGACCGGCTGTCGTGGGTGGTCACCGCCTACCTGCTGACCTCGACCGCCACCACGCCGCTGTGGGGCAAGATCTCCGACCTCTACGGCCGCCGGCTCATCTTCCAGGTCGCGATCGTGATCTTCCTGCTCGGCTCGGCCCTGTCGGGGCTGAGCCAGGACATGGGCCAGCTGATCGCCTTCCGGGCCGTCCAGGGCATCGGCGGCGGCGGCCTGTTCGCGATCGCCCTCAGCATCATCGGCGACGTCATCCCGCCCCGGGAGCGGGGCCGCTACCAGGGCTACTTCGGGGCCGTGTTCGGCGTGTCGAGCGTGGCCGGCCCCCTGCTCGGCGGCTGGCTGACCGACGGGCCGGGCTGGCGCTGGATCTTCTACATCAACCTGCCTGTCGGCCTGGCCGCCCTGGTGGTGACCTCGGCGGTCCTGAAGATGCCGGTCGTCCGCCGCCAGCACACGATCGACTACCTGGGCGCGGCCGCCATCGTCGGGGCCGTCACCAGCCTGCTGCTGTACCTCGACTGGCGGGGTGTCGGCTACGGCTGGACCGAGGCCGGGGCGCTCGCCCTCCTCGGCGGGGCCGCCCTGCTCACGGCGGCGTTCATGGTGATCGAGCGGCGCGCCGTCGAGCCGATCATCCCTATGCGGCTGTTCCGGAGCCAGGTGTTCAGCGTCGGCAACGCCTTCGCCTTCCTGGCCGGCATCGCCATGTTCGGCACCATCATCTTCCTGCCCGTCTACTTCCAGACGGTGATGGGCATGTCGCCGACCCAGTCCGGCCTGGCCCTGCTGCCGGCCATCGTCGGGATCTTCTCGACCTCGATCACCTCCGGGCAGCTGATCACCAGGACCGGCCGCTACAAGATCTACCCGGTGATCGGGGCAGCGGTCATGACCGTCGCCCTGCTCCTTCTGTCGCAGCTGCGCGTCGACACGCCCTACTGGCAGGTCGCGCTGTACACCTACCTGTTCGGGGCCGGCCTCGGGTTCACCATGCAGACGATCGTCACCGCCGTGCAGAACTCGGTCGAGCACCGGGACATGGGCGCCGCCACCAGCTCCATCACCTTCTTCCGGCAGATGGGCGGCTCGATCGGGGCGGCCGTGTTCGGGGCCGTGCTCTCCAGCCGGCTGGCCTTCCACCTGAGCCAGCAGCTGGCCAGCGCCGGCATCCAGCCGGGGGTCGGCGGGGTCCGGGTCGAGGCCAACGACATCCAGGGCATCCAGCAGCTCACCGAGCCGGTCAAGAGCGTCGTCCTCAGCGCCTTCACCAACGCCCTCGACGAGGTGTTCCTGGTCGGGGTGCCGTTCGTGGCCGCCGCCTTCGTGGTCGCCCTGCTGCTCAGGGAGCAGCCGCTGCGCACCGGCTAGGCCGGTCCGGCCACGGTAGGCTCCCGGGCATGGACCAGCCGATCCACGTCCGGGCCCCGGCGACCAGCGCGAATCTGGGGCCGGCGTTCGACGCGGCCGGGGTCGCCCTCGACTGGTGGGACGAGCTCGAGGTCCGCCCGGCCCCGGCCGACGGCACCCAGATCAGCGGCGAGCAGGCCGAGCTGCTCCCGACCGGGCCCGACAACCTGGTCCGGGTGGCCATGCGCCGGCTGGCCCAGGCGGCCGGGGTGGCCCTGCCGCCGCTGCACCTGACGGTGGTCAAGGGCTTCCCGCTGGGGCGCGGGTTCGGTTCGAGCGCGGCCGCGGTCGTCCTCGGCCTGGTCGCGGCCCGGGAGCTGGTCGCCCCGACCTTCCCCGAGGCCGAGCTGCTGGCCCTGGCCTGCGAGCTGGAGGGCCACCCCGACAACGCCACCGCCTGCCTGCGCGGCGGGGCCACCCTGGCCTGGGTCGAGGACGGCCGGCCCCGCTGGCGGCCCGTGCCCCTCCACCCCGACCTGGTCGCCCTGGCCCTGGTCGCGCCCGAGCCGATGGCGACCAGCGAGGCCCGCCGGCTGCTGCCCGAGCGGGTGCCGTTCGCGGTCGCCGCCCACACCGGGGCCCGCTCGGCCATGCTGCCCCTGGCCCTGGCCGGCGACGCCGAGCTGCTCCTGCCGGCCACCGAGGACCTCCTCCACCAGCCCCAGCGGCTGGCCCACACCCCGGACGGGGCCAAGCTGCTCGAGGCGCTGCGCTCGGCCGGCCACGCCGCCTTCGTGTCCGGCGCCGGCCCCTCGCTGCTGGTCCTCTGCCCCCGCCCGGCCGCCCCCGGCGCCCTGGCCGACGCCGAGGAGGCCCTGGCCGCCACCGGCGCTCAGGGCTGGCAGCTCCGCCGGCTCGAGCTGGCCCGCCACGGCGCCCTCAAGGCCCCGGCCACCGGTGGACAGCTTCGGTAGACTGCGGCTCAAGTCGCGTGGCTGACCGCCGAAGGATGAGGCAGCCGCTTTCTGTCCGCAGCCAATGACGCGGAGACTCCCGTGCCCGACAAGCTGACCTCGCCCGCCGGCGAGGAGTTCGTGCTGGCCGACGCCTCGGTCAACCGCGTGCTGGTCAAGGGCGTCGTGGCCGTCATGCACGCCCGCACCGAGCGCCTCTGGTCGACCAAGGAAGGCGACATGTTCCTGTGCGCCGACGCCGAGGGGAACCTCGACGCCGAGCAGGCCACCGGCGCCGGCTTCTACTGGCGGGACACCCGCTACCTGTCCGACTTCCGGCTGGAGGTCAACGGGCACGCGCCCCTGCTGCTGTCGACCTCGGCCGACCGGGCCTTCGCCAGCCACGTCGACCTGGCCAACCAGGACCTGCTGGAGGAGGACGGCACGGTCGCCCACGTCCAGGGCACGATCAACATCCGCCGCACCCGGGTGATCGACGGCCGCCTGTACGAGCGCATCCGGATCAAGAACTACAACGCCGCCGCCGTCCCCCTCACCGTGAGGTTGACCTTCGGCACCGACTTCGCCGACATCTTCGAGGTCAGGGGGCTGAAGCGGGCCACCAGGGGCCGGCTGGCCCGTCCCAAGGCCGACCACCGCTCGGCGGTGTTCGCCTACGCTGGCGAGGACGGGGTCTTCCGCGAGACCCGCGTCGCCTTCGAGCTCGAGCCGACCGAGGTCACGGTCGACGACGAGCAGGTGGTGGCCTCCTGGCAGCTGCGGCTGGAGCCGACCCAGACCGAGATGATCGCCATCACCGTCGAGGCCAGGGCCGACGGGGCCAGCCCCCCCGAGCAGTCCTTCGACGTGGTCATGCACGACCTGCGCCGCTCCTATGAGTCCTGGGAGCGGGCGAGCACCCGGGTCTGGACCGACAACGAGCTCTACAACTCGCTGCTCTCCCGGGGGCTGCGGGATCTGCGGGCGCTGCTCACCCCGACCCCACACGGCGAGCTGGTGGCGGCCGGGATCCCCTGGTTCGTGGCCCCGTTCGGGCGCGACTCGCTGCTCACCTGCCACCAGACCCTGATGATCAACCCCGACCTGACCCGGACCACCCTGGAGGTCCTGGCCGCCTTCCAGGCCGACGAGGTCGACGACTGGCGCGACGCCCAGCCGGGCAAGATCCTGCACGAGCTGCGCCAGGGGGAGCTGGCCGGGGCGGGGATCATCCCCCACACGCCCTACTACGGCTCGATCGACTCCACCCCACTGTGGCTGCTGCTGCTCGGCACCTACTACCGCTGGACCGGCGACCTCGAGTTCTGCCGCGGCCTGCTGCCCAACATCGAGCGGGCCCTGGCCTGGATCGCCGACTACGGCGACCCGGACGGCGACGGCTTCCTCGAATACCAGCGCTCCAGCCCCCGCGGCCTGGTCAACCAGGGCTGGAAGGACTCCCACGACTCGGTCGTCCACATCGACGGCAAGCTCGCCGAAGGCCCGATCGCCCTGGCCGAGGTCCAGGCCTACGTCTACCTGGCCAAGCTGCGCATCGCCGAGCTGTTCGACGCCCTCGGCAACGCCCCCCGGGCGGCCACCCTGCGCCAGGAGACGGCCGACCTGCGCGGCGCCTTCAACGAGGCCTTCTGGGTCGAGTCCGAGCAGTTCTACGCCATGGCCCTCGACGGCGAGAAGCGCCAGGTCGCATCCACCTCCTCCAACCCGGCCCACGGGCTGTACTGCGGCATCGTCGACCCCGACAAGGCCGGGCCCATGGCCAGGCGGCTGCTGGCCCCGGACATGTTCTCCGGCTGGGGGGTGCGGACCCTGTCCAAGTCGGCCGCCGCCTACAACCCGATGAGCTACCACAACGGCTCGATCTGGCCGCACGACAACGCCATCATCGGGGCCGGGCTGAAGCGCTACGGGTTCGCCAAGGCGACCAACCGGCTGGCCACGGCCATGTTCGAGATGGCCGTGACGGTCGACGACATGCGCCTGCCCGAGCTGTTCTGCGGCTTCACCCGGCGGTCCCCGAACCGGCCGGTGGCCTACCCGGTCGCCTGCTCGCCCCAGGCCTGGGCCGCGGGCGCCCCGTTCCTGCTCCTTCAGGCGATGCTCGGGATCTCGGCGGACGCCCCGGCCAACACCATCAACGTGAACAAGCCGCACCTGCCCGGCTGGCTCAACACGGTCGAGCTGCACGACATCCGGATCGGCGAGTCGACGGTGTCGATCGTGTTCCAGCGCCAGGGGGAGACGACCGGGTTCTCCCTGCTGGACAAGGACGGCGACGTCCGCGTGCTGATGGAGGAGTGACGCCTGTTGCGCTCCTCCCGCCAAGGCCCGTACAATGCGAAAGGTCTCAGTCGCTGGCCAATTCAGTCGACGCCCCCGCCTTATCGGCTCCTTCTTCGGCGATTTCGGCGATCCCGGCGAGGCTGGCCAGCGATGGCAACCACCAGTTCCGTTCGAGCAGTCGACCGGGTCACGTGATCGGACGCCAGCCTCTGGCGGTGGGCGGTTCGTGCCGCGCCGCCCGGCCCCGTCGACGGGAACAGGATTAGGAGCGAGCGCGAGTTTCTCCCCACGGTGCCGCATCCCGCGGGCGCCACAAAATCTCAAGAACCCGGCAACCGGGTGGCGACGTACGGTCCCCGGCTCCTCCAGCCGGCACGCCGCCGCCTCACAGGGAAGGTGAACATGGCAACTACCGAACGCGGCATCCTCGAGGGAAAGGTCCTGCCCGAGCTGCAGGCGATCGCCTCGTCCATGGGTGTCCAGGGCTTCCAGCGACTCCGCAAGGCCGATCTGATCGGTGCGATCATCGCCAAGGCCCAGGGTGTCGAGTTCGTGCCCTCGTCGGCTCCGGCTCGGAGCCGGCGCGGGGGAACGACGAGCGAGGCCCAGGCCTCGGAGGGTGAGGCGCAGGCCCCTGAGGCCGCGCCCGCGGTGCCCGACCAGCCGGAGCTGCCGGGCGCCGGTGAGGTCGAGGCCTCCTCCAACGGGCCCGAGCGCCGGACCCGCCGCCGTACCCGGGCCTCGGCCGACGCCGAGGGGGCCACGGCGCCGGAGGTCTCCGGGAACGGGGGCCAGCCGTCGGGCGGTGCCCCGCCGGCCACGATGACCGAGCCCAGCAGCAACGGCGAGGTCGCCCAGGCCGCCGCCGAGGCGCCGTCGGCGCCCGCGGCCGAGCAGCCGGCCCCGGCCGCCGAGGCCTCCTCCGGCCAGGTCGCCGGGGGCGCGCCCGCCTCGGCGGCCTG
>JASLBL010000028.1 GCA_030146615.1 Actinomycetes bacterium | reverse complement strand
CGGCGCGCCGTTCCGGCCAGCTGAGCCAGGCGGTCGACACCCTTGATGGGTCGGGCCTGCAGACTTCCCAGGGCAACACCACGATCGCCGACTCGGTGGTCGCCAAGATCGCCGGGATGGCCGCCCGTGAGATCCCCGGGGTGCACTCCATGGGCAGCGGGACCGCCCGCGCCCTGGGCGCGGTTCGTTCCCGCATCCCCGGTCAGTCCACTCAGGCCTCGGCCGGGCAGGGCGTCTCGGTGGAGGTCGGCGAGACCCAGGCAGCGGTCGACCTGGACCTGGTCACCTACTACGGCCAGAGCATCGTCCAGGTCACTGATGCGGTCCGCGCCAACGTCATCAACCGTATCGAGTCGATGACCGGCCTTGAGGTCACCGAGGTCAACATCACTGTCGACGACCTCTATGTCGAGGGCCAGGACGACGACCAGCAGGAGCAGCAGGAGCCGCGGGTCCGGTGATCGTCCCAACCACCGTGGATCGGGCGACCCTGGCCCAGGCGGTCGCGGCCGGGGTGCTGGCCGTGCCCGGGGTGGCCCGCCTGTCGAGTGGCCGCGGGGTCGAGGCGGCCACGCTGTATCCCGGCGGCAAGGTGGTCGGGGTGGTCGCCGACGACCAGGCTGTTCGGGTGCACGTCGTGGCCGGCCGGCTCCCTCTGGCCCCGCTGGTCCAGGAGGTCCGCGCGGCCGTCGCGATCGTGCTGGCCGGCCTCGGCGCCGCCCGGGTGGTTGACCTGGTCGTGGAGGACCTGGAACTGGACCAGCTGCCATCCGGCGCCCCAGAGACTATGGCGACGGTCCCGGGCCGGCCGTTGGCCCCACCAGTTCCCGGGCCTGGAGCGTCGCTGTGAGGGCGTTCAACCGGGTCCTGTCGCTGCTGCTCGGCCTGGCCCTTATCGCCGGCGGGCTCCTGATAGTGGTCGAGGTGGTCACCGCCTTTGTCCGCGACACCCCCTGGCCGATTCGGGTCGACCAGTGGGCAGCGACACTGCGCCAGCAGGCCTTCGCCGACACCCTGCCCAGGGTGGTATTCCTCGCCGCTGCCGCGGTCGGGCTGGTGCTGCTGGTCGCCGAGGCGCGGCCCTGGCCCAAGCGCGGCCTGGCCCTGACCACCGACGATCAGCGGTCCTGGTGGCTGCACCGGCGCTCGGCCGAACGCCAGGTCGCTCGCGCCGTCCGCAGCGGCACCTCGGCCACCGCGGCTAGGGTCCGCCTACGACCACGGGGACGCACCTGGCGGCTGCGGGTCGGTGTTACCGCCTCCCCAGAGGCACGGCCGGGCATCGAGCAGCAGGCCCGGGCCGCCGTCCAACGGCTCGGCGGCCCCCAGGACGCGCCGGTCCGCGTCCGCATCGCCAAGGCCAGGAGGGTGACCTGATGGTCGACCGACGCAACCGGGTGCGCTGGGTCCTGGTTGCGCTGCTGCTGCTCGCCGCCGGCCTGGCCGGGAGCCTGATCAGCTTCGACCGCCTCCCCCAGGTTGGCGCCGACACCCCGCTGCTGCCCGACACCGCCGTGCAGCGCTGGCGCCAAGCCGAGGACTGGCGGCTGGCCGCTTTGGCCGCGCTCGGCTTCCTCCTGGCTGTGTATGGCTGGCGGATGTTCGCCGCTCAGCTGCGGCGGGGCGGCGGCCGCGCCACCATGGGCGACCTCCAGTTCGACCGCCCGAGCAGGAACGGCGGCCGTGCCGGCGGGCGGACGGTGGTGCGGGCTCCGGCGCTGGCTCACAGTATTGAGGACGACCTGGAACGGGTCACCGGCGTCCAACGGGCTCTGGTCGGACTGTTCGGCAGTCCCCACCAGCCTGAACTTCGTGCGTCGCTGGATGTCAGTGGTACCGCCGACCTGCGCCGGGTCCGCGAGCGGGTCGCCGCCGCCCTGGAGCGTCTGGCCGCCACTACCACGGTCCCGCCCCGTACGGCGACCGTCACCTTCCGGGTCGTCGAGGGCCACACCCGAAGGGTCCGGTGAGGGTCGGCCGTAATGACGTGGTCGGATTTGATCCGCCCGCCCCGGCTGCAGCACAGCGAGACCGACGCGGGCAAGCAGCGCACTGCCACATGGCTCGAGTTGTTCTTTGACCTCGCCTTCGTCCTGGTCGTTGGGGAGCTCGCGGTCGGCTTGCGCAACGACCTGACTCTCCATGGCGTCCTGGTGTTTGCTGGGCTGTTCACCAGCGTGTGGTGGGCGTGGGCCAGCTTCGCCTTCCACGCCAACCGCTTCGATACCGACGACGTCGTGTACCGGCTGGCCAAGCTTGCCGCCATGCTGGCCGCCGCCGGGCTGGCCGCCAGCGCCAGCGACGCGACCGGAGATCTGGCAGCACAGTTCGCGCTCTCCCAGGCCGCGCTGCGCATCGTGCTGATCTGCCTCTACCTGCGCGCCTCTCGCCATGTGGCCCAGGCCCGCAATCTCATCACGGTGTACCTGGTGGCTGAGGGCCTTGCCGGGGCGCTGTGGCTTGCCGGGGCGGTCGCGCCGGCCCCGGCCCGCTACGTCTGCTGGGCGGCCGCCGTCGCGGCCGAGGCGGCCGCGCCGATCATGGCGACCATGCGCTCGGCCGGCCTGCCACTGCACTTCGAGCACCTCCCAGAGCGGTTCGGGCTCTTCGTCATCCTGGTGCTCGGCCAATCGATCGCCGCGATCGCCGTCGGCGTCCACGAGACCCACTGGGAGCCGGTCACCGTCACCGTCGCCGTCCTCGGGTTCGTTGTCGCCGTGAGCCTGTGGTGGACCTACTTCGACCTGGCCGGGGCAGGAGCCACGCATACCCTGGCCGATCGTGGCGGCCACCGCAGCACCCTGCTGCACGACATCTACGCCTACGGGCACTGGCCGATCGCCCTGGGGCTGGCCGCCGCCGGAGTCGGTCTGGAAGGCGCCATCCTGGAAGGCGGCCAGCCGACGCTGGCGTCAGGGATCCGCTGGGTGCTGTGCGGTGGTGTGGCCCTGTACTTGCTCGCCTTGACGGCGATCCAGGGCGGGATCGCTGGTTCGCTGCGTAGCAGCCTGCCGTGGCCCGGGATCGGGGTGCCGTTGATCCTTGCGGTGGGCCTCGCCGGCGGTGTTCGTCCAGTGATCGTGCTCGCCGCTGCGACGGTCGTCCTCGTGGGCGAGGTGGTCGGGGGCCTGGCCAAGCAGCGCCGGGGCACGCTCGCCACATCCGCCCCCGACACATAGCCATCGGCTTGGGCCGATCGAGGTGTGCCACGACCGGTGCATCGGCGACCACCCCTTCGCGGTCACGCGACCGCCCCAGCCGCACCCGGCCGTCCACTCCAAACGCAGCTGGCTCGGAACAGCACTCCTTCCCGTGCTCGTTGAGCATCCAGATGTCAGCGCGAGCAGGCAACCTGGCCGGCTACGCCGGCGCCGCGGCTGCCGGTGCGGTTGCCCGACTCGTCACGCTCGAACGACACCGGCCCCCGGTGCGACAGCAGCACCACCGGCAGGTCGGGGCGGGGAAGCGTCACGGATCCCTCTTCCCCCGTCGCTCAGGTTGGGGCTGACTGTCCGTACGGCCGCCAGCGCCCGCCAGGTCCGGCGGCCAAGGCGGCGCGTTCCTGCTCCGACAGCCCACCCCAAACGCCGTACCGTTCGCCGTACTGGATCGCGTAGGCGGCGCATTGGCGGATCACCGGGCACCCGCCGCAGATTGCCTTCGCGCGTGTCTCTCGGGCGTCCCGCTGGGGAGGGCGTTCCCCATCGGGAGGAAAGAACACTGCGCTATCGACATGGCGGCAGGCAGCCCGCAGCCGCCACGACCACAACGCCGATGTTCCTGCGTCCTCAAAGGGTTCCTGCCACGCGTGCATCTACTTCCTCGCAACGACGACCATGCCGGTGTAGCAGCGCCTCGAAGTGAGGCGTCAGCCAGGCAGTGGGATGAGCCAATAGACAGCCCTGTGGGCTGGAGCTCCTGAAGAGGCCGGGCGAGGTCTGGGTCCCGGGCGCGTCACTCCCCGGTGACGCTGATAGGTCAACCGGGTCCTCCATCGGGTAACCCGCATGGTGCATCGCAAACTCTGCCGCGCTGCTCGGGAGCCCTTGGATGACATATCAGCGGGCGAGCTGTAGGGCTGCGCTTCGTGTACGGTCCTCGCCGGTTCCAGCTGCAGTACCCGGCCGCTCGGTGGCGCGTCGCTGCGCCCGGAACGCCGCGGTACGGGGGACCTCATGGCCCAGCTGCGTGGGTCCGGGGTCGGCGATTGTGAATACCACCTCGGTCACTGCTTATCAGGGCAATCCGAGCCTGGTCGACTACGCTTCGACCAAGGGTGCCATCGTGGCCTTTACCCGGAGTCTGTCCCAGCAGTTGGTCGGTGCGGGGA
>JASLBL010000641.1 GCA_030146615.1 Actinomycetes bacterium | reverse complement strand
CGGCTGTGCGCCAACTGGCGGCGGGTGCGCCGGATGGAGGCCCCTGGCCCCTGGCTCCACCGGGTGGCCATCAACCTGGCCAACTCCTATTTCCGCCGGAGGCTGGCCGAGCGGCGGGCCAGCCACCGGCTGCAGGCCCGGACCGACCGCCCCGTGGTCGCCGCAGCCGAGCCCTCGGCCGCCGATGCGGTGCGGGCTGCTCTGGCCGCCCTGCCCCCACGCCAGCGCACCGCCGTGGTCCTGCGCTACTTCTTCGACCTGGACGTCTACGACACCGCCCGGCGCATGGAGTGCGGCGAAGGCACCGTCAAGAAGCTGACCCAACGGGCGTTGCTGGCCCTGCGGCGCGACCCCCGCCTGGAGGGCTGGCTGGAGGAAACCGATGTCCCCTGACCTGCGGCGGCTGCTCAACACCGGCGCGGGCGAGCCACAGGACCTGCTCGATTTCGACCTGGTCTGGCGGCGCGCCCGCCGCCGGGTGTGGCGACGACGCGCGGCCCAGGCCATCGTCGCGGCGACCCTGGTGGTTGTCGGAATCGCCCTCGTCCCGACCTTGCCGCTGCCACAAGACCGCGACCTGCCGCCGACCCAGGAGCCGCCCGACCGGCCGCTGGAACCGGGCCCACTGACACCGGAGCGGTACCGGCTGCCCGGGTTCTCCCCGCCGCTCGTCCTTGACGTCCAAGTCTCCGGCTGGAACGCGGAACTCATCCGACCGCCCACCTGGATCATGCTGGACAGGGCCGGCGTCAACCTCCATCTGCAACGCTGGCGGGTAGTCTATGATCCCGCCGCCGACCCGCCCCGCCAGCGGGCGCTTCCCCCGGATCTGGCCACCTGGCTCCAGGCCCATTCCCGACTGCGGGTCACCTCCTCGACCCCCGTCGCGGTCGGTGGCCTGCGCGGCCGCCAACTCGACCTGACGGTCACCGCACCGCTTCGCCAGCGACCACGCGAATGCTCGCGACCCTGCGCCGTGCTGGGCAGGGTCGCCGGCTACCCCGAGCCAATCGACCTGGAGGCCGGTGCCCGAGCCCGCTTCATCATCCTCGACACATCCCCCGGCCAGCTCGTCATCTACTTCCGCACCCCACCACAGCAGTTCGACCAGGTCGCACAGCAAGTCACCCAGCTGCTGTCCGGGCTACGGTTCGGGACACCCTAGGCTCGACCAGCAGAACGCGCAGCGCTCAGCTCGAGACGGTCGGTTCTAGCAACGGCGGAAGGGACGCGACCCCTCAACCGCCAGATCCGTAGGCTGGTGCTCAGCGTCCACGGCGTTAGCCTGAGTGCTGTCTGCGCTGCTCAGGTCAGCGAGCAAATTCAGCCAGTCACCTCCCGTGCCATCCCGTACTGGCTGGTGGACTAACACCGGGACTGACACCGAGGGCGCAACATCGTCGTCGGCTAGTCGTCGCGGACGTCGGCTCCTATCCTGCCGGTATGACCGAGATCGGGTCTGTCGGCACGCTCGGTGACCTGCTGGCATCTCGCCGGCGGCGCCGGTTCGTCGGCCGCACGTCCGAGGTCGAGCTCTTCCGGCTGGCGTTGGAGTCGCCCGACCCGCCGTTTCTGGTGCTCCACATCCACGGACCACCGGGCATCGGCAAGACGAGCCTGCTGGACGTCCTCGCCGGGTTGGCCGCTGACGCTGGCGCGAGAGTGGTTCGCCTGGACGGGCGCGACCTCGCCCCGTCGCCGTCGGCAGTGCTTCAGGCGCTCGGGGCGGGAGCCGTGCCCGAGGGGGAGGGGGCCATCGCCGCGCTGTCCGACAGCGGCCGGTTGGTGGTGCTGGTCGACACCTATGAACGGCTAGGTCCGCTGGATGACTGGATGCGCAACCAGCTGCTGCCGCGCCTGCCGGCGACCGCCCTGACGGTGGTCGCCAGTCGGACACCGCCGGATTCGGCATGGCGGGCCGACCCGGCCTGGCGGGGATTGCTACGGGTGGTGTCGCTGCGCAACCTTAGCCCACAGGAGAGCCGGCAATACCTGCGCGCCTGTGGTGTGGACCCCGTCCACCACGACCAGCTGGTCGAGTTGGCCCATGGCCACCCACTGGGGCTGTCGCTGCTGGCCGATGTGGTCGTCCGCGGCGGCGAGACGGCCGCCGATCCGCTGACCCCGGATCTGGTAGGCACCCTGCTGCGCCGGTTTCTCGAGGTCGTCCCCAGTGGGCTGCATCGCCGTGCCCTTGAGGTGTCCGCGCCGGCCAGGGTGACCACCGAGGCGCTGCTGCGGGAGGTGCTCGGGTCGGCGGACGCCCACGAGCTGTTCACCTGGCTGCGGGAGCTGTCCTTTGTGGAGTCGGGGCCCGAAGGTGTGTATCCGCATGACCTGGTACGCGACGCCCTGGAGGCCGACCTGCGCTGGCGTGACCCCGAGGGCTACCGGCGGGTGTTCCGCGGGATCCGCGGCCACATCAACAGTCGCCTGCAGACGTCCCGAGGCCAGGAGCAACAGCGCGCCATCGCCGACGCCAAGTACCTGTTCCGCCGTCTTCCCGGCGTCGGGTCGCCGGTCGACTGGGCAGGCTGGGGCCAGCAGTATCCCGAGCGGGCCCGGTCGGGGGACCGAGAGCCGATCCTGGAGCTGGTCCTGGC
>JASLBL010000317.1 GCA_030146615.1 Actinomycetes bacterium | reverse complement strand
CCCCGAGCTACGGCACACCGAGAGCGGGATCGCCCGGGCCATGTTCCGGGTGGCCGTGTCGGGCCGTAGGGAGCAGGAGGCGTCGTTCTTCACCGTCGTGGTGTGGCGCGACCAGGCCGAGCATGCGTCCGAGTCGCTGGCGAAGGGCAGCCGGGTGGTGGTCATGGGCCGGCTCCAGCAGCGGAGTTGGACCGCTGAGGACGGCAGCGCCCGCTCCGTCGTGGAGGTCGTCCGCGACCACCTGGAGGAGATCCGCGACGAGACCGGCTACTCGGTCCCGGCCGGGGTCGCCGACGAGATCGCCTCGCTGGTCGAGCGCCTCCGGTAGCGGACCTCGTCGAAGCTGACCCCAAAGGCCTCGCTGGTCTTCTCGGTGCCGTCGGCGGCCCACCCGGCTCGCTCGTAGAAGCGGCGGGCGCGGGCGTTGCCGGGCAGGACCCACAGCACCGACTCGGCGAAGCCCATCCGGTCCAGCTCCGCCTGGGCGGCTCCGAGCAGGGCCTGGCCGGCGCCGCCGCCCCAGTGGTCGGGGTCGACGTTGATGGCGTACAGCTCCCCGGCACCTTGGGGGTCCGGTGACGGGCCGGCGGCGGCGAACCCGACGACCTCTCCGTCCCGCTCGGCGACCAGGATCACGCCGCGGCGATCCTCGCGCCGGAGCACGCCGTCCCAATAGGCCGCCCGCTCCTCGGCCCGGAGGCCGTTGAGGTAGTCGTCGGGCATCTGCCCCCGGTAGGCGGCCTGCCAGGCCCGGACGACCAGCTGGCCCATGGCCGGGGCGTCGGCGACGGTGGCGGGTCGGACCGTGACCATGGCCTCAGCCTAGCTCGTCGGCTTGGCCCGGTCGCCAGGATTTCAGGACCGGACGGTAGCCGACGAGCTAGGGCCGAGCCTCCGTTGGGCGACGGCGACGACGACCAGAACCACGAGGAGTTAGGACCGGTAGCCAGCTCGACCAGCATGCGACGGTACGGGACGTGGGCGAAGCATGCTGGCGTTCCGCTCCGTCGTGTCCGTGCTGTTGAGGGCGCAGGGAGACGTTTCCCTACACCCTCAAGGCCGGCCCTGCGGGCGGCCGCCTGCGGCGGCCGTCCTCGGCCGGCAGTCACCACCAGAGGAGCGACCTACCGGCCCGAGCTGCGCACCAGTTCCCAGACGTCGGCCCAGATCAGCCGAACCGCCTCGGACTGCCACATGACAACCGCCAACGCGATAAGACCGGCGACCACCAGCAGGAGAAGCCAGGGCCAAGCCCGGTTGACCCGTTCACCATTTCGCTCTTGCTCCATCCACTCATCCTCAACAAGGGCAGTGCCTCGCGGGGTGGTGGGCTTTGAGGTTGATCGTCGGTGTCTACTCGCCGCTGTCAATCGCGGCGATACCGCCAGTATCGCAGGTTGGTTTGAGTTGGGCCATGGACCCTTCGGACAGGTAATGCGCTCGCCTGATTGCCACTCGTCGTGCATGTCGGCCGCCGGTTTAGCGGTGCCGGCGGTAGTGCAGCCCGACGGTCCCGTTGCTGAACTCGGTGCTGGAGACCAGGTCGAGCCGGTAGGACTTGGGGACGTCGTCGAACAGCCGGGTACCCTCGCCCGCATCATAGGGGTGCAAGTCCAGGCGGACCTCGTCGATCAAGTCGAGTTGCATGAGCGACCGCCAGAAGCTAACGCCGCCCCAGACCACGATGTGGCCGTCGCCGCCTCGCCTGAGCTTGTCGATCTCTTCTGTCGTGTCACCAGCGGCGATGCTGGTGTTGGGCCACTCGGCCGTCCTCAGAGTCCGGGACAAGACGACCTTGCGCCCCGGCGTTCATGATGCCGGTGAACGGGTGGTCGGCCGTCGGCAAGGCTCCGGCCATGCCCTCGTAAGCGGCGCGGCCCATGATGTGCGCGTACGCGCTCTGGTAAACGCCGATCTTCTGCTTCAGGTCTGCCGGGTCGACGGGCAGGCCGAAGCAGAACTGCCAGTACTCGGTGCCCTCGTCGGCGAGAAGGCCGTCGAGCGAGTACATGAACGCCCACGCAATCAGCTTCCGTATGATCAGAACTCGATGATCTCGGGTCGTCTGGCGACCGTGCTTGCTAAGGGGAACGTGCCGGACTCAACAAGCAAGGCTGTGGATCGATTCTAGTGCTGCCGCGCCTCCCGATGGAGGCTTGCCAACGAGGCTCGTGTCACCCTGGACCGGCCTCACCCATCGGCCGAGCTGGCGCCTCCTCGATCAGGTATGAGCGCGGTCGTCCTCACCGGCCGTGCCATCTGCGTGCCATTCCGAGCACGACGCCTCCGGTTCGCCACGGTCAACCACGGACACTCCTGACCGCTTGTCCTCGGCGCCCTCTACTAGAGGTGCGCGGCACCACGAATGGTAAGGATGGGTCGCCGGTTCGATTCCGGCGGGGAGCTCCACGCCTAGGCTGACCAGTACAAACGCTGGCCAGTTCTGCCGTCTGAGACCGGTTGGACGGAGCCCGCTGGTCGGCGTCCCGTTTCCGGGTCGGTGGACGTGCGTACAGCGGAAGGAGAGCACTTCCCTCGTCTCACGTTCTGGTCACCTAGGAGCCTGCTACGGCCTTGAGAGGAGCTGACCGTGGCTGTTGAAGGCTCAGGTCGGTGGAGGCTTGCCACCACCGTGGTCACAGGCGAACGGCCCCCGCGGGGGGTCGACGGGGGCCGTTCGCGCCTGCGCGTCGACATATCGGACTGCGCCTACCAGGTGGGGAATCAGGCAGAGGTTGATGAGAAAGCGGGCCCATACGATGACGCTGCTGCGGTTAGGTGCTCCCGCATCGAAGCTGCTGTGCGACGGTGAGGTATACCCCGGCAGCGATGGTGGTTGGCTCCTTACGGTGTTGCTGCCAGATCGACCAATTTTACTCCTTCTGTTACAGCATGCGTGTCACCGGGCCGCGGGACGGGTCTCCGCTGCGCCTACCGCGATGCCCCGACCTCGAGCAGCGTGGCCAGCTGCGCCCGGCTGGAAACGCCGAGCTTGGCGTAGACGCGGCCCAAGTGGTTGTCGACGGTGCGAACGGACAGGTGGAGCCGGGTCGCGATCTCGCGGCTAGAGGTATGAGCGGCGGCCAGCATGGCCACCTCCCGCTCCCGAGGCGTGAGCACCGAGACTGGCATGGCTGGGCCGAGGCCCGGCGTCCGTGCGCCCTGACAGGCGGCGGCCAGGGCTGCGGCCTGCTCCTGAGAGGCGTTGGCGCTTGCATCACGCCCGGCTGCCCGGTGGGCCCGGGCTGCCGCTGCCTTCGCCTCGACGGCCAACAGCAGCGCCCCCAGATCCTGGAAGGCGGCCCCAACCCGGTCCAGAGCCGCCCCGTCTTCGGCGGCCAGCGCGACCGCCGAGCTGGCCAGCACCGCTGCCAGCCGTCCCTCCAGCAGGCCAGCCAGCTCCTCCAGCCGCCGCCGAACGCTGCCGGGAGCGCCCAGGCGGGCCACGTCGTACAGGGCGACCGCCTCGAACGTGAACTGCTTCGAAGCCCGCGCCATGTCGGCTGCCCGAGTCGCGAGGTCGACAGCTCTGGTCAGCTCACCCGCAGCGGCTGCCACCCAGGCCCGGTCCAGCTCCACCCAGGGATCGAAAAAGCGGTTGGCCTCTCCGGCGCGGGCGTCGGCCCGATCCAGCCAGCCCGCCGCGGCCTCCTGGTTGCCGGCCAGGGCAGCCACGCTGGCCAGCTCAGCCAGGCACCAGCGCATGAACCGATAGGGATCTTGCTCATCGAGCAGGGCGACCGCCTCCCGCAGCGACGCCTCGGCGGTGGCGATCCGGCCCTCGGCCTTGGCCACCAGGCCGCGGAAGCCCGCCCAACCCCCGGTCCGCTCGGATGAGCGGTCGGCGACCGCAGCTTGGTAACCGGCTTCGGCGATCGCCCTGGCCTCGGCGAGCCTCCCAGCGCCGAGCAGCACCTGGCAGCGGACCAGGCTGAGCTGGGTCTCGCCCCAGGGCAGGTCCTCCGATTGGGCCCTGGCCACGGCCAGTCCCCGGTCGGCCGCGGCCAGCGCCTCGCCAAGCCGACCAAGCGACCCTAGGGCGGGCACGGCCGCGGTCGCGGCCCACACCAGCGCCTGGCCGGGCGCCTCCGGCTGATCGAGGACCCGGCCGGCCACGGCCACCGCCTCGGGCAGACGGCCGTCGAACAGCAGGATCCAGGCCAGCATGGCGACCGCTTCCTCGCCTCCCTCCCCGGCCACCGCGGCCTGCCGCAGGATCTCCTCGGCCTCGGCGGTCCGCTCCAGCCCCCAGTAGAGGTTCCCGGCCCGAATGCTCGCCCAGCGGGCCCGCTCGGCACCCTGGGCCGGCGGCTCCCCGTCCATGACCGCGACCGCCTCGGCGTGTCGGCCCTGCCACTCGAGGGTCTCGGCCAAGACCCGCACCGCGGTCGGGCCACCCCCGGCGTCCACCGCGGCACGGGCTAGGCGTTCGGTCAGCTCATGGTCGAAGCGGGCGGCAGCCTGCCGGGCTGCCTCCAGCAGCAACGCCGGGCGGGTAGCCACGCCAGCTTCCAGCTGCCACGCGCCCACCCGCAACAGGTCGTCCCGCCGTCGCAGGGCGCTGGCGTCGAAGGCCACCGCCAGCCGCTCGGCCACCGCCCGCACTCGGCTCAGCGGCAGGGTGGCCCGCAGCACCTCGCCATACAGCGGGTGGGCGAGCCGAGTGAGCGCCCGGCGGCCGGATCGCTCCAGCACCAGCAGGCCTCCCCCCTCGGCTGCCTGGACCGCGTCCTTGTCGATGAGCCGTTCGAGCACCTGGACGGCCAGCGGCTCACCCCAGGCGACCAGCTCAACGGCAGCCCTGGCCGTCTCGTCCACAGCGCCGAGGCGAGCCTCGACGACCTCGGCTAGCCGCGTCGCGCCAGCCAACCCGCCCGTCCAGCGCCACACTCCGTCGAGCTGGCGCAGCGCGCCGCTCTCCAGCCCGCCCAAAATCAGCTCGCGCAGGTACAGGGGGTTGCCCTCGCTTACCCGCAGCACTTCCTTCCTGGTCACCCCGTCGACCGGCCCGCCGAGGGCGTGGTCGAGCAGTTCGGCAGTCGTCGCCGGTGACAACGGTGAAAGGTCCAGGCGGCGGGCCAGACCATCCTTCCAGAGAGCCATCACCCAGTCGGGGGCCGGCTCACCGGTCCGCACGGTGGCGACCACCACAGCGAGGCCGCGGAACGCGAGCTGATGCACCAGCGCGGCCGAGGCGTCGTCCAGAAGGTGGGCATCATCCACCCCGAGGA
This sequence comes from Actinomycetes bacterium, assembly GCA_030146615.1. Taxonomy (GTDB): domain Bacteria; phylum Actinomycetota; class CALGFH01; order CALGFH01; family CALGFH01; genus CALGFH01. Next base: position 6,777 of record JASLBL010000317.1, on the reverse strand, counting down.
TCAGCTGCCGCCCACGCGACCGCTCGGCGAGCAGCTCGGCGGCTCGGCGGAGGGTATCGAGGCGGTCGTCGCCGAGGCGTTCGGCCGGGGGCAGCAGATGGGAGACGACCCCGAACGGGATCGAAGCGGCCGCCCGGGTCGCAACCAACCACTCGACATCCCACTCCGCTGCCTTCGCCCGCATCAGGGCTTCCCTGGCCAGCCTCGTCTTGCCGATCCCGGCGGCACCGGCGAGCACCACACCGCCAGCGTGGGTGTCCCCGAAGACGGCAGACAGCGCCTCGAGCTCGGCCCGGCGCCCCACCAGCGGCCATGCGACGTCCACCCAGTCATCCTATACCGGCCGGACCGGTCGATAGAGTAATCAACTACTCACGACAGACCAGTCGCCTCGGGATAGCGTCCAGTCGCGAAGCCGGAGTGCCCGCTCCGGTTTCCCCGACGCGTCCTCGGCGGTGAGTCTACTCATGCCGCGGGCCGTGCTCGGTCCCGGGGGGCGGTGCCGGGCGGCTTCGGGGGGTGCCGCCCGGTTCCGGCCGTGCCGGATTGCGGCCGCCACGTCCGTTTCGCAGACAGAGCAGCTGATGGGTCATCGGACTCGGACAATGAACTGGGCACTTCACGAATCTGCACCGGATTGAGAGAACGCATCCCGGCGCGTTGAGAGAACGCTTACCTTTGGCTTCTACGGTCACGGGCGACCTGGGAAAACGATCATCCGCACAGCGGTTCCCGGTGGTTCCATGGTGAGGATGGGGTCGCCGGTTTGATTCCGGCGGGGGGCTCGATACCTAGGCTGACCAGCGGGAATGCAAATCCGTTCCGCGTATGGGGTCGGTCGAACGGGCGATGCTGGTGGTCTTGGCGTTCGGGGTGGTGTTCGGCGGGGCGCATGCTGAATGAGAGCACTTCCCTGGTTAACCGTTCGGGTTTGGATGAGCCCGTCCCAAGAGGGTGTTCGCCTTGAGTCCCACGTCGCTTGCCGAACGGCCCGAACGCATGCTTTGCCACCTTCCTGATCGGTCCACCGCCCTACCCGTCCGCGAAGCTCAAACGCCGATCGGTGACAAGGGTCAGGGAGCGCTGCCGATCGCTTGGTCGGGTATCCCAGTCCGACACCGACCGCGAGGAATCACCCCCTTGTGCCTGGCCTTGTCCTCTGTTGAGATCGACACGTCGGGCTGGCCGCGTCGGTAGGGAGGAGGCGGCCCATGGCAGCGACGCGAAGCCCCCAGGAGGTCTTCGGTCACCACGCACAGGCGCTGGGAGCCGAGGACCTGGAAGAGATCGTCGCCGACTACAGCGACGACGCCCTCTTCATCACCCCGGCAGGCGTCCAACGCGGCAAGGACGCCATCCGCCAGGCGTTCACCAAGCTCCTCGGCGAGGTGCCCCAGGCGACCTGGGACGTCAAGACCACCATCTTCGAGGACGACATCCTGCTGCTGGAGTGGGGCGCCGAGGGCGGCGGCAACCGTATCGAGGACGGCATCGACACCTTCGTCTTCCGCGACGGCCTCATCCGGGTCCAGACCGTCCGCTACACCCTGCAGTCCGCTCCCTGAACGAAGGGGGATGGCGATGCGACAGGACATCGAGTTCGACGCCGAAGGTGTGACGCTGCGCGGCTGGCTGTACCTGCCCGACGGGGTCACCGGCCCGGTTTCCACGGTCGTCATGGCCCACGGCTTCTCCGCCGTCAAGGAGATGTTCCTGGACAGCTTCGCGGAGGCGTTCGCCGCCGGGGGGCTGGGCGCGCTGGTGTTCGACAACCGGAACTTCGGCGCCAGCGACGGCGAGCCGCGCCAGGAGATCGACCCGTGGATGCAGGTGCGCGACTACCGCCATGCGATCACCTACGCCCAGACCCGCCAGGAGGTCGATGCCGACCGCATCGGGGTGTGGGGGTCCAGCTACAGCGGTGGCCATGTGTTGGTCCTGGGGGCGATCGACAAGCGCATCAAGTGCGTCGCCTGCCAGGTGCCGTTGGTCAGCGGCTTTCGCAACATCCAGCGGCTGGTGCGCCAGGACTTCCTGGCCCCCAACCGGACCGCCATGGACCAGGACCGCGCCGCCCGTTACCGGGGCGAGCCCCCGGCGATGGTGCCGGTGGTCGACCCCGACCCGCTGGCCGTCTCGGCGCTACCGACCCCCGACTCCTGGGAGTGGTTCAGCGAGACCGGCAAGGGCCGGGCGCAGGCGTGGATCAACGAGGTCACGCTGCGCAGCGTCGAGATGCTGATGGAGTACGAGCCCAGCGCCTACCTGGAGCGGATCAGCCCCACGCCGATGCTGATGGTCGTCGCCGCGCTCGACCATCTCACCCCGACCGACCTGGCGTTGGAGGCCTACCAGCGGGCGCGTGAGCCGAAGAAGCTGGTGCTGCTGCCCGGCGGCCACTTCGACGCTTACGTGAAGGACTTCGAGACGGCCAGCGGCGCGGCTCGCGACTGGTTTCTGGAGCACCTGGGCAGCTCGGGGTAGGTCTCCCGGTTGCCGCTGCCCCGGCAGCAGGACGGTGCCCTTGGAGGAGGTGGCCAGGATGGCGCTGACAGATGAGCTTGCCTACATGACGGCGACGGAGTTGGCGACCCGGATCCGGCGGCGTGAGCTGTCCCCGGTCGAGGTCGTGGATGCCTGTATCGAGCGCATCCAGGCCAGAAACCAGAGCCTGAATGCCCTCGTCTACCTCGGCTTTGATGACGCCCGCCAACGGGCTCGCGAGGCCGAGCAGGCACTGGTGTCCGGGGCGGAGCTTGGCGTGCTCCATGGCGTGCCCACCGCCATCAAGGACCTGTTCGACTTCACGCCGGGCTGGCCGGCAACCTTCGGCGGCATCCGGGCGCTCAAGGAGTTCACCCTGGACATCTCCTGCGCCTTCGCGGAGCGGATCCAGCGGGCCGGCGCGATCTTGCTCGGCAAGACCAACAGCCCGGTCATGGGGTTCCGGGGGACCTGCGACAACTACCTGTTCGGCCCCAGCCGCAATCCCTTCGCCACCGCCAAGAACACCGGCGGGTCCTCGGGGGGCAGCGCCGCCGCGGTGGCCGACGGGCTGCTGCCGCTGGCGGAGGGGACCGACGGGGGTGGGTCGATCCGCATCCCGGCCTCCTGGTGCGGCGTGTACGGCTACAAAGCCTCCTTTGGTCGCATCCCCTACATCAACCGGCCCAACGCGTTCTCTGGCGTCAACCCGTTCCTGTTCGAGGGGCCGATCACCAGGACGGTCGAGGATGCCGCGCTCGCCCTGGACGCCCTGGCCGGCTATGACTCCAGGGATCCGTTCAGCATCGACACGGGCGAGCGTTTCACCCCGGCGGTGCGCCGGTCCATCAGCGGCTGGCGGATCGCCTACAGCCCCGACTTCGATGTCTTCCCGGTCGACCAGCGCGTCACAGAGGTCGTGGGCACCGCCGTGCGAGCCTTTGAGCAGGCTGGCGCACAGGTCGAGGAGGTGCGACTGGGCATCGAGCGGGACCAGCGCGAGCTGAGTGACCTGTGGTGCCGGCTCATCATGCCGATCAACCTGGAGACGTTCGAGAACTTCAAGCGTAACGGGCTGGACCTGCTTGCTGACCACCGCGAGGACTTCCCGCCTGAGTACCTCCGGTGGGTGGAGGAGGGCTACCGGATGAGCGCGTTGGACCTCTCGCGCGACCAGCAAATCCGCGCGGAGATCTACGACGCGATCCAGCGGGTGCTGGACGACTATCACCTGCTGGTCACGCCGACCCTGGCCTGCCTACCGGTGGACAACGCCGACGACGGCAACACCGTCGGCCCTAGCCGCATCAACGACGTAGAGGTCGACCCGCTGATCGGCTGGTGCCTGACCTACTTCGTGAACTTCTCCGGTCACCCGGCGGCGTCGATCCCCGCCGGTCTGGCCGACGAGCGGTTGCCGGTTGGGATGCAGCTAATCGGCCGCCGCTACGCCGACGCGGACGTGCTCGCCGCTAGTGCCGCCTTCGAGCGGATCAGGCCCTGGCAGGAGACCTACCAGCTGTGTGCCGGCAGACGACTGTAATGGCGACCTACCATCTTCAAGAGCCCGCTCGAGTTTCAATCCCGATCAGCTGCCAGATGAACGCATACCTTCGCCCAAGGAGAACCCATAACCTCGACCCTTACGGTCGAGCGCCCGGCCTCTTGCATACCCGCAGGGTCGAGAACCGCCGTTTGCCAGAGATTTGCCAGAAGTCACGCTAGATGGCCAGCACGACGCCCAAAGTAGCAATAGGGCGGAACCGGGCTTCATGACCGGGCTTCATGACTCCGGGTTGCAGACACGGCGAGGTGCTTGTCTCTGGCGGCTCGCCTTAGTAGTCTGCGCCAGACGGTATTGAGTCGATCAAGGGCTTCCACCGTATTGCGTTTGAAGGGTGACTTGAGCCGCTCTTGGCCGGTCAGACGTCGGCTGAAGGACCGCACTCAGGTCTAGCTGCCGTCGAGCGCCCAGGAAGCGCAACGCTGCCCGGTCCCGTTCTCTCCTTTGGAGGTTCGATGCGCAACGCCGCTCGGCTGTCGCTCGTCGCTTCGCTGTTGACACTCGCGTTGTTGGCACCGGGCGGGCGGGCGTCCGCCGCCAGCGACCGTCTACCGGATCTAGCGATGGCCAAGCTCCGGCACATCGGGACCACCAAGACGCCAGATGGGCGGCGGTTGCTCCGCTTTAGCGCCATCATTGTCAACGTCGGGGAGGGACCCTTCGAGCTGCGGTCGCGGCGGGCCGACGGCAGCTCGCGCTGGTCGACTCGGCAGGTGATCGTCGACGACGCCGGAGGTTCTCGCAGGGTCGCCACTCCCTCGGTGAAGCTGGTGTACGAGGGCGACGGGCACGACCATTGGCACGTCAAGGACTTGGAGCAGTATCGACTCGTCCCCCTCCGCAGCGCCAGGCCCGACCGCATTGGCCAGAAGGTCGGGTTCTGCTTCTTCGACAACTACGAGTATGACCTCTCGCTGCCGGACGCTCCTCTGGACCCGGTCTATGGGCACCGGGGGTGCGGGACCAGAGAGAGCGTGGTGCTGAGAACCGGGCTGTCGGTGGGCTGGGGCGACATCTACCATCGGAGGCTGCCCGGCCAGTCCATCGACATCACCGACCTGCCCGGTGGCACCTACCGGTTGTGGGCCGCCGCCGACCAGGCCGACCTCTTCCTAGAGAGCGACGATGGCAACAACTCGACCTGGGCCGACCTGCGGATCGATGCTCGTGGCGTGAGGGTCCTCCGCAAGGCCGCGAGTCCCTGAGGTTCGAGACGCAGATCCGGCTGCGCAGCGGGTCAAGAACCGGCGTTCGTCAGAAAACACCGTCCCGGTCGTTAGAACACCCGGCGTGGCACCCGGGTCGGGTGGGTTTCTAGGGTCTCCTCGGCGGTGTGGACCACGACCGTCAGTCGGGCCTGGATCACCGTGACGACCCGGGTGGCCATCTCTGGGGTGGTGTGGCGGTAATGGGCGTCCATGGTGCTGCCCAGGTGCTGGGCGCCGCGGGTGCTGGCCTCATGGCCCATCAGCTCATCGATCACCCGGGCCGGAATGCCGTCGTCCTCCAGCCAGGTTGCGAAGGTGTGCCGGAAGTCATGAGCGCCGCGCAGATCCACCGCACCCAGTAGAGGGTCTCCGGAGGGGACCAGTGGGGCCCAGCGCCGAGCCGGCCCCGCTCCGTCTGCGGCGGCCAGACCGGACGCGACGAGTTCAGCAAGGGCAGTCTCGACGGTGGCGGGTCGGACCGCTCGGCCCTGCTGGGCGAGCGCGGCCACGAGATCGTCGACGGTCTGGGAGCCGTCCACGCGGAGCGTCGTGAGCAGCCGGGCGGCAGTTGGGCGCAACTCGGTCGCGGGGTCGGCCAGTTTGGCGATGGCGCTGTGGTAGGTGCGCCGGAAGTTTTGCCGCGACAGCACCGTCCGGGTGCCCCGTGCCACGACGCCGCTACCGGGTCCAGTGAAGACCAGGTCATCGGCGTCGGTGCCGGGTGGGAGCTGGCGGCCGATGGCGGCCACGACCTCAGGGGCGAGCGGGACCTCGCGGATGCCGGCGTCGCTCTTGGGTCGCGGCTTGAAGCCGCTGCCGAAGCGGCCCGCCTGGTAGCGGATGTCGACCACCTGGAGCACCGGTGGCGTTCGGTTGAGGTGGACGCGGCGGCGCCGCAACCCGGCCAGCTCCCCGAACCGCAGGCCGGTACCGAGCAGGCAGAGGACGTGATCCCACCAGAACAGGGGGAAGCGGGCGAGCAGCTGGCCGGCTTCCTCCGGGGTGAGCGCGCGGCGCCTGGCCTGGCTCAACACCGTGCCGGGGTCGGCGCGGCGCTTGGGGACCGCGACCTTGCGGACCGGGTTGGCGTCGAGAGCTCCCTCGTCGACGGCGTACTGGAAGATGCGCAGCAGCAGCGAGCGGCATTGCTGCACGGTGGCATGACCGGTGGAAGCGGCGAGGTGGGTCTGCCAGCGGCGGATCTCGGCTGGGCCGATCTTGTCGATGGCATGCTCGCCAAAGAATGGGCGCACATGATAGCGGAGCCGGCTCGGCCATGATCAGGGTTAGGGGGCTGCGGTGGGGATCGGCCGACCAGTCGGCCCGAACCAGCCGATCGGTCCTGCTGGTCGCTCTGCCGGCCGGCTGGCGGGCCGAGCAGGTACGGCCGGCGCTAACCACGGCCATGAATCGGCTCCCCAATCGGCTGCGTCGCTCGTTGACCTGGGACCACGGCAAGGAGATGGCTGAGCACGCCCGGTTCACTGCCGACACTGGGATCCCGGTGTACTTCCGCGACCC
>JASLBL010000620.1 GCA_030146615.1 Actinomycetes bacterium | reverse complement strand
CCGAACCAGCGCCAGCGGGTCGTGTATCGCCGCAACACGCCGCCGGCGCCCTGACCCTACCGGTCAGCGGGCGGCCCAAGCTCCCCCTCCTCGGTGGGCTGGTCGTCGTCCTGGTCCTGGTCCTGGTCGTGGTCGACGACCCGCAGCACTTCGACGAACCCGAAGGCGGCCCGCAGCCGCCGTAGGGCCGCCTGTTGGTCGGGGTCGAGCTCGGCCATGAGCCCGGCCGGCTACCGTCGCGGTGGCTCGTCGCGGCGGGCTCCGAGGTGCAGGTAGACCCGGCCGCCCTGGAGCTCGAGTTCGTCGACCTCGCGCTCGCAGTAGTCCTCGCAGCCAGCCTCAAAGGCCAGGACTTCCAGGTCGCGGGGGAGATGCTGGAGCTCGGCTAGTAGTTCTCTCACTGTCATCCTGCTCAGCGTAGCGCTCCGAACGCTGTATGTGATCTTGAGCTGGACAGCGGATGGCTCGTTCCGTGCGAGCGGGGACCGCGCACAGGACCGCGCAGGGCGCGCATGCGCGGTGTGCGCGCCCCCCACCGTCGAACCGCGCTCACCGCGCACCCCCCTATAAGGGGGTGCGCGGCGGGGTGCGCGGTCGGCGGGGCCAACCCCGCGCCCCCGGACGACCCGTCGCCACCCCGGCCCGGGGGGGAGGGTGGTCCGCCGACAGCAGCGAGCCGCAGCAGCGCCACAGGACCGCACCATCCCTCACGCCCCGCCGGGGCTGTCACGTTATCCAACGAGAACGCCCTCAGCCGCTTCCGGGCATGTCCTGACCCGCACCGGCCGGCCAGCGGGCCTCATCGGTCCGCTCCTGGCCCGACAAAGGTCCGTGGCGGAGGCCTCCTACAGACAGAGTTCCCTGTTCCTCCGGACCGATGAGGGATCGTGGTTGGTTCCTCGTCCGCCGGCGGGCGAGGCTTCCGCCATCCCCTGCTGGCGACCGAACAACGCGGGCTCACTCCCGCCGTTCGTGGAATCGGAGCAGCCAGCTTCCTGGCCGTCGCCGTCGCTCGCCCACGAGCGCGAGGGCCGATCCCTCCTGAACGCGCCCAGGAAGACGTCTGAGGGGTCCTGTTAGGCCCTCCCAGTGGGCCGGCGGCAGGAGTTCGATGGATCAGGAACACGCCGATGCTGCGCCGTTGCGACATGGCTCGGCGCCGCAGCCATCAGCCCAGAGCAAGGAGACTACTGATGCGTCAAGTCGTGATGCACACCGCCGGCGACGTCCAGGTCGAAGAGCGCAAGGACCCGAAGATCATCGAGCCCACCGACGCCATCGTCCGGCTGACCGCGACCTGCATCTGCGGGTCGGACCTGTGGCCCTACCGCGGCGTCGAGCCCGCCGACCACCAGGTGATGGGGCACGAGTACGTCGGCGTGGTCGAAGAGATCGGTTCGGAGGTCAAGACCCTCAAGGTCGGCGACTTCGTCGTCGGCTCCTTCGTCATCTCCGACAACACCTGCGAGCTCTGCCAGGCCGGCTACCCGTCCATGTGCGTGCACGCCGCGTTCGTGGCCCAGACGATCGGCACCCAGTCCGACAAGGCCCGGATCCCCCTGGCGGACGGGACCCTCGTCGCCACCCCCGGCCAGCCCGACCCTGAGCTGATCCCGTCGCTGCTGGCCGCCTCCGACGTGCTCGGCACCGGCTGGTTCGGCGCCGTGGCCGCCGAGGCCGGCCCGGGCAAGACGGTCGCGGTCGTCGGTGACGGCGCGGTCGGGCTGATGGCCATCCTCGCCGCCAGCCAGCTCGGCGCCGAGCGCATCATCGCCATGTCCCGCCACCCCGACCGGCAGGCCCTTGCTCGGTTCTACGGCGCCACCGACATCGTCGAGGAGCGCGGGAAGGAGGGCGTGGCCAAGGTCAAGGAGCTCACCAGCGGGCTCGGGGCCCACTCCGTGGTCGAGGCGGTGGGGACCCCGCAGGCGTTCGAGCAGGCCGTCGACGCCACCCGCCCCGGCGGCCACCTGGGCTTCGTCGGCGTCAACTACGACGTCAAGATCTCCGGCATCGACCTGTTCTTCGCCAACATCCACCTGCACGGCGGCCCCGCCCCGGTGCGCCGGTTCCTGCCCGACCTGATCCAGCTGATCTGGGACCGTCGGATCGACCCGAGTAAGGTCTTCGACCTCACCCTCCCGCTGGAGCAGGCCGCCGAGGGCTACAAGGCGATGGACGAGCGGCGCGCCATCAAGGTGCTCCTCACCCTCTAACGCCACCCCTCACCCACGTCCGCCCGCCCCGCTGGGTCGCTGCGGGGCGGGCGACGCGTTGTCACCAATCCGGTCGGACACGCCCTCGTCGTCACGGCGGCCAGACCGTCGGCTTCCGAGACACCGCGCTGGCGCCGCTTGCGGCCGTGGGGGGTTCCGACAGGACCCCCCAACCGACCCCGAAAGGGGGCTACCGTGGACGCCATGAGCAGCAAGGACGAGGTCCGGGAGTTCCTGATCTCCCGCCGTGCGCAGGTGACCCCCGAGCAGGCGGGCCTTCCCAACTTCGGCGGGGAACGACGGGTGCCGGGCTTGCGGCGCGAAGAGGTCGCCATGCTCGCCGGCGTCAGCCTCGACTACTACACCCGTCGTTGAGCTGCAACGCCCGCGCGATCGCATGCAGCACGCTCTCGGACGCGCCGCGGATGTTGCCACGCTCCAGACGGGTGTAGTAGTCGAGGCTGACGCCGGCGAGCATGGCGACCTCTTCGCGCCGCAAGCCCGGCACCCG
>JASLBL010000607.1 GCA_030146615.1 Actinomycetes bacterium | reverse complement strand
CTGCGGGGTCGGCGGCGTGCTCATCGGCTACTACCTCGCCGCAGCGCTCGGTGTTGAGGCGACGCGCGGCATCGACTGGATCCGGTGGATCATCAGCATCGTCGTCGCGGCCGTCCTCGTCATGATCGCGGCCTCGGTGACAGCCAGACGCGGCAGGACGATCTAAGAGTCCACCGGACAGTTGCGGTTCCTATCGGTCGGTGGCTGGGGTCCGTCGGCGGTCGAGGTGGCCGCCGCGCCGCCGCCTGTAGAGCTCGGGCCGGAGCTGGCGCTCTAGCTGCATGAGGCTCCAGATTCTGGTGCCGTCGGCGCGGACGTAGGGCTCGAGGTTGGCGGCCGCCTCGCGAATCGTTGCCAGGTCGACGCCGAGCAGCTCCGCACAGCGCTCCATAGGCGCCGCGATCGGCCGGCCCACGTCCAGGTTGTGCCAGGTCCCCACCGGACCAGCGTATCGAACACAAGTTCGAGGATGGATCGGGAACGCTGCGTAGTTCGACGGGGCAGCTCAGAGCCTGGGTGGGCCGCGCTGGGGCCGCAACCCAGCGGAACCTGGGAGACAGGAGAGGACAGCAGGGGATACGAACCGAGAGGTCAGCGGCGGTTCGCAGCGCATGGCCTGGACCACGAAACTGCTGGACTGGGCTTTCACACGACAGAGTCCAGATTCGAAGCCTGTCACGTTCACTCCGCACCCCCTATCTTGCTGCTCTGGTCCTGACGGCGGCTGGCGTGGCGACCCACCTGTTCGCCAATGAGACGGGTGGGGATGCCGTCGTCCTCCAGCCAGGTCGTGGACGTTGTGCCGAAGGTCGTAGGGCCGAGCAGGTCGAGGCCAGCCAGGCGGCGCGACGCGCTCCGTCACCAGTCCGAGCGTGCTGATTCGTGGACCTTGGGATGATTTGCGTGTTAAGCTGCGGCCCGCGCAGTCGACGTGCGGAGGTGGGTCCTCGCGCAAGATCCTGGTATTGCTCGCCGCGATCGCTTCTCTGGCGGTCACCGCCGGCCCGGCGCAGGCCGTGCTCTACGGCCAGCCCGACAACAACGAGCACCCCTACGTCGGGGTCATCCGCTTCTTTGACGAAGACGGCAACTACCTGTGGCGCTGCACCGGCACCCTCATCTCGCCCACGGTCGTGCTGACCGCCGGCCACTGCACCTTCGGCACCGCCTCCGCCGAGGCCTGGTTCACCGAGACCGCGCCCTCCACCGCCGAGGTCCTCTCCGGCGACTACACCCGCGGCATCACCGGGGACACCTACACCCACCCCGACTACGACGACTTCGCCACCTTCCCCAACACCAGCGACGTCGGCATCGTGGTGCTGGATAAGCCGGTGCGGCTGTCGACCTACGGCTCGTTGCCCACCGTGGGGCAGGCCGAGACGCTGTACAAACACGAGCTGTTCACGATCGTCGGCTACGGGGTGCAGGACGTGCGGCCCGTCCAGGTGGCCGACGTGCGGCGGCTCCAGGCCACGGTCAAGCTGGTCAGCTTGCAGAGCGGCTATTCGGCGGGCTTCAACCTGCACCTATCCAGCAACCCAGGAAAGCCGCATCAAGGTGGGCTATGTTTTGGTGACTCGGGCGGCCCGGTGCTGTATGGGACGACGATCCTGGCGGTGAACTCGTTTGTGATCAACGCCAACTGCGCCGGGGCGGGGTTCTCCTACCGCATCGATCAGCCACAGATCCTGAGCTGGATCCAGAGCTTCCTCTAGACCCACAAGATCGCAGCAACCATGAGGAGGGCGGTCTTCGGGCCGCTCTCTTCATGTGCGCAGCCGCAGTGCCCGGCCGTGAAGCGAGAATGAGCACCGGCGGTGGGCTTGGGGCATATCTGGGGCATGAACCATCGGACAACAGCGGTCACGAACGGACTGCAGCGGAAAGCCATACCCCCCGGGCTCACCTGCATATACACCAAGGAGCAGGCGTGCTCGACCAGCCGGTTTTGATTTCACACGGCAGCGATCGGTAGCCCGGCACTGGTGCCCAAATTAGCTCTCGGGGCTGCTTCGGCGGGGTAGTCTTAGCGTCTTCTCAAGAACCTCAGCGGCTTGTCGATCGGCCGCCGCCAGAAAGTGCGTGTAGACGCGGAGCGTGGTTGCGCCCCCGCCGGCGTGGCCGATCCGGCCCGAAACCGTGCGCAGGTCCACCCCGCCGGCGATGAGCTGAGTGGCCGCGTAGTGGCGCAGATCGTGCAGCCTTGCCTGGAGGCCGATCTGCGTGGCGAGCCGCGAAAACCGGTGTGTTACCGAGTCCGGGTGCATGGGCTGCCGGCCAGCCGGGTCGAAGGAGAACACATAAGCCACGTCGGAGAGCCGCACGCCGCACGCCTCCGCCCTCTCTGAACAGCGGCGCCAGTGTTCATTGAGCAGCGCGACGCTGTCGTGGGAGAGCGCCAGCCGGCGGGCGGCATGTGTCTTGGTGTCTTTCTCCACCAGCCGGCCGGCTGCCTGGAAGAGGTTGCGCACGATCAGGAGCTCGGCTGCCTCGAGGTCGAGGCTCCCCCACCGCAGCGCGCATAGCTCCCCACGCCGGGCGCCCGTCGTCGCGGCCAGCCACAGCAGGACCGCAAAGTCGGGGTCTGCCTCGTAGGCGGTTTCAAGGAGCCGAGAGACCTCCTCTGGAGTGGGCGGCCGGATCTCGGCCGAGCCGAGTCGGGGCGGACTGGCCAGGGCCGCCGGGTTGGCGGGAATCCAGCCCCAACGGGCCGCCTGGTCCAGCGCCCGGCGCAAGATTGCGTGGACCTGGCGGACGGTGGCCGGCGCCATGGGCTTGCCACCGACGCCGCCGCGAGCGCGCAATGTCGTGTAGAAGCGGTCGAGCGTGGCGGTGTCCAGCCGCCGCAGTGGCAGGTGGCCCAGCGTCGGCAGGATAGTGCGCTCGATGTAGCCCCTGTAGGTCACCCGAGTGCTCCATGCAAGATCGGCCATCTCCAGCCAACGCTCAAGGAGCTGGGCGAGAGTCGCATCCGTGGCCGGCCGCCTGCCCTCGTTGGCCTGGGTAAGCAGTCGAGCCCGGAGGGCCTGGGCCTCGCGCTTGGTCCGGGCCGTGCCGGTGAGGTTACGGCGCTTGCCGGTGACCGGGTCGCGGCCGGCGTGGACGATGACCTGCCAGGCGTTACCTCGTTGGCGGATGAAGCCGTCTGCCATGCCGCCGAGGGTAGAGCGTTGACTGGCGGTTGACAAGAGGTCGCAGGCGACCAAGGAGGAGGCATCAAGTGTACTGGCTGGGGGCGTGCCCCTGGCAGGACTCGAACCTGCAACCTACGGATTAGAAGTCCGTTGCTCTATCCATTGAGCTACAGGGGCCTGGAGGGAGCATACCTGGGGCGGATGGTGAAGCAGGGGTAGGTATTGGGGCCGTCCTGCGCCCTTGGGGCTGGGGTGGCGCCGAGGCGGGTGAGGAGGCGGATGGAGGGGGTGTTGGTGTCGTCGGTAGTGGCCAGGACCTCGGAGAGGGCGAGGGTGTCGAAGGCGTGGGCCAGGACGGCGGTGGCGGCTTCGGTGGCGAGGCCTTGGCCCCAGTGGGCTGGGGTCAGGGAGTAGAGGAGCTCGACCCCCGCGCCGTGCTCGAACGGGGCGAGGCCGCAGACCCCGATCAGGGAGGGCTCCTCAGCAAGTCGCAGGGACCACAGGCCCCAGCCGGATGCCTGGAAGGTGCGCGTGCTGCGGGCGATCACCTCGGCAACGGTCTGGAGCGGGACCGGGTTGGCGTCCCAGAGGTAGTGGGCGACCTGGGGGTCGTTCCAGTGGGTGTGGAGGGGAACGAGGTCGTTGTCCTCGAGGGGGGTGAGGACCAGGCGGGGGGTGACAAGTGTCGGGGGCATGGACGGAGCATGCCAGGCCGCGAGCGCAGTCGGCGGGAACCATAGATGATGACCGGGTGGGAACCGGGAGGGGCCGACGGAGGTCGAGGCCATGGCGGCTGCTACGCGGCGCCGTGGTTGTCGTGCTTGTGCTGGTCCTGCTCGTGTTCGCCGGTGGCAGCTGGTTCTATTCCGGTGAGATCCGGGACGGCGCCCTGGCGTCCAGGGCGCCGACACCCCTGGCTCTCCAGACCGAGGTCCTGGCTGTCGGCGACCGCTCGATCACCCTGGGACGCGATTCGGGGTCGCCACGGGAGCTGACCGCTCCCGGGACCTTCGGGCTGCGCTGGGAGGCTGGCTACGGGCGGCTCGGGGCCATCCTGGCCACTGCCCCCGACCGGGTCGAGCGGGCCTTCACCCGGCTGGAGGGGACGGCACCGCGGGCCGGGGAGCGGACGGCGGTCGACGGCTACGCCTGGCCGGCCGACCCGGCCGTGGCCGCCGGACGGCCGGCCCGGGAGGTCACCTACCCCTCACCGCTCGGCCCGGCGCCGGCCTGGCTGGTCGGGGGGCGCCGCGACGCCTGGGTGATCCTGGTCCACGGCTACAACGCGGCCCGCGCCGAGACGTTGCGGACCCTGGCCGTGGCCGTCCGGGAGGGCTACCCGGCCCTGGCCGTCAGCTACCGCAACGACCCGGACGCTCCCCGCACCCCCGACGGCCTGCGCCGCTGGGGGGCGACCGAGTGGCGCGACCTGGAGGCGGCCACCCGGTACGCGCTCGACCGGGGCGCGGGCAGCGTGGTCCTGGCCGGGTTCAGCATGGGCGGGGCGGTGGTGACCAGCTTCCTGCTGTCCTCGCCGCTGGCCGCCCGGGTCCGGGGGGTGGTCCTGGACTCGCCAGCCCTCGACCTGGGCCAGGTGATCGACCACGGGGCCGACGACCGGGAGCTGCCGGTGGTCGAGACCCCGCTGCCGGCGGCGCTCACGGTGGCCGCCAAGGGGATCGCCGGCATCCTCTACGACCTGGACTGGGGCGAGCTCGACTACGTCGACCGGGCCGGCCTGCTGGCCACGCCGATGCTGGTCTTCCACCAGACCGGCGACCCGACCGTCCCGGTGGCGATCAGCGAGGCCCTGGCCGCGGCCCGGGCCGACCTGGTCACCTTCGAACGCTTCGCCGGCGACGGCCACGTCCAGTCCTGGAACGCCGACCGGAGCCGCTACGAGCAGGCGCTGCGCGCCTTCCTCGGCCGGGTCGCCCCTGCCCCGGCCGCCTGACCCTGGGTCAGGTCCACGGTGGCGTCGACCAGGCTGAGGCGAGCTGTCAGGTCGTCGGGGGGCAGGGGCCGGCCGAAGTGGAACCCCTGGCCGAAGTCGCAGCCGAGCTCGCGCAGGCGCTGCACCTGGTCGGCGCTCTCGACCCCCTCGGCGACCGCGACCACCCCGAGGGTGTGGGCCAGGTTGATGATCGCGGTCACGATCGCCTGGTCTTCCTGGTCGCTGAGCAGGCCGGCCACGAAGTTGCGGTCGATCTTGAGCTCGTCGACCGGGAACCGCTTGAGGTAGGCCAGGGACGAGTAGCCGGTGCCGAAGTCGTCCACGGTCAGGCTGACCCCGAGGCTCTTGAGCTCGGTCAGGGCCCCCGAGGTCGACTCGACGTCCTCCATCAGGACCGTCTCGGTGATCTCCAGGTAGACCAGGGCCGGGTCGATGCCGGTCTCGGCCAGGATGTCGGCCACCACCCCGGCCAGGTTGGGGTGGACGAACTGGCGGGCCGACAGGTTGACCTTGATGGCCAGCCGCCGGTTCTCGGCCTGCCAGCTCCGGGCCTGGCGGCAGGCCTCGCGGAGCACGTGGGTGCCGATGGACATGATCAGGCCGGTCTCCTCGGCCAGGGCGATGAACTCCCCCGGGCCGATCAGGCCCCGGTCGGGATGCTCCCAGCGGACCAGCGCCTCGGCCCCGACCGCGCGGCCGCTCCCCAGGCAGTGGACCGGCTGGTACAGGACCCGGAACTCGTTGCGCTCGACCGCCCGGTGCAGCGAGGAGTGCATGGCCAGTCGGCGCTTGGCCCTGGCCCGCATCGCCTGGTCGAACACCTCGCGCCGGTTGCCGCCCCTGGCCTTGGCCCGGTACATGGCGGCGTCGGCGTTCTCGACCAGCGACTCCGGCCGGCTGCGGCTGCCCGAGGCCAGGGCGATGCCGATGCTCATGGTGACGAACACCTCGGCGTCGCCGAGCGGGAACGGGGCGGTCGCCACCTGCGCGACCCGCTCGGCGATGGCCAGAGCGTGTGCCTCGTCGGCGATGCCCTCGCACAGGATGGTGAACTCGTCCCCGCCGAAGCGGGCCACGGTGTCGCCGGGACGGATGACCTCCTGGAGGCGCTTGCCCAGCGCGACCAGCAGCCGGTCGCCGGCGTCGTGGCCGAGGGAGTCGTTGATGAACTTGAACCGGTCCAGGTCCAGGAACAGCACCGCCACCGAGGAGCGGCTGCGCTGGGTCCGCTTCAGGGCCAGGGCGATCCTGTCCAGGAAGAACACCCGGTTGGGCAGGCCGGTGAGGGCGTCGTGGGCCGCCTGGTGGGCCAGCTGGGCCTGGGCGTGACTGCGCTCGATGGCGATGTCGGCCAGGTGGGCGGCCAGCTCGAGCAGGCCCTCCTCGCCCGGGCCGGGCCGGCGGGGTTCGTCGAAGTAGACGGTGAGGACGCCGAGCACCTGGTCGGCGTCGGCGGCGATGATCGGCGTCGACCAGGCGGCCCGGATGCCCCGGGCCAGGGCGACCTGGCGGGACTCGTGCCACAGGGGGTCGCGGGCCACGTCGGCCGAGATCACCGGCTCGCGCCGGAAGGCGGCGGTGCCGCTGGACCCGGCCTCGGGCCCGATGACCAGGCCGTCGGCCTCGTGCAGGCCGACGTCGATGAGCGAGGGGGCGGCGGCCACGGTCAGCGTCTCGGAGCTGTCGTCCAGCAGCAGGATCGCGCAGCGGGCGCCGGCCGCCTCGGCCTCGATCACCTTGGCCAGGGCGTCCAGGGTCTCCATGAGGGGGGCGTCGCGGGCGATCAGGTCCAGCACCTGGGCCTGGCCGGCCAGCAGGCCCTCGGCCCGCTTGCGCTCGGTCACGTCTCGGCAGTTGAACACCACCCCGCCGACGGCCGGGTCGTCGAGCAGGTTGTTGGCCAGGGCCTCGATGTTGCGCCAGGACCCGTCGGCGGCCAGGAAGCGGAAGCCGAACCCGGCGCTGTGGGCCAGCCCGGCCAGGTGCTCGCCGAAGCGGGCCCGGACGTCGCCGACGTCGTCGGGGTGGATCAGCTCGAACACGTTCTGCCCGACCCGGGCGTCCTCGCGGTAGCCGAGCATGCGCCGGAAGGCCGGGCTGGCATAGGTGATGCCGCCCCCGGCATCCAGCACGATCACCATGTGGGAGGAGTTCTGGACCAGGGCCCGGAAGCGGGCCGCCGAGTCCCGCAGGGCCTTCTCAGCCCGCTTCAGCTCCAGCTCCTTGGTGATGTCGCGGGAGGTCAGGATCAGCCGGCGGGGCCGGCCGTCGACCGCCGGGACCCGGGTCCAGGAGCAGTTCAGCCAGCAGGCCTCACCGTTGGGCCGCAGCACCTCGACCACGTTCGGCAGCGGCCCGTCGTCGTCGGCCCAGCGGTCCAGCTGGACCTCGCGCCCGGCCACGTCCCGGGGCCGTAGCCGGGCCAGGCCGCGGGAGCCGACCATGTCGGCCGACCGGTAGCCGGTGATCTCCTCGAACCCCGGGTTCCAGCTGGACACGGTGCCGTCCGGGTCGAGCGCGGCGATCCCGTCCGAGGTGTGCTCGACGATCTCCGACAGCTTGGTCCGCTCCTCGAGGATCGCCTCGAGCAGCTCGCCCTTCTCGATGGCCGTGCCGACCTCGGCGGCCAGGGCGTCGAGCACGGCCAGTTCGCCCTCCTCGAAGCCCTCGAAGCCGGTGCGGTTGTAGGTGCACAGGACCCCAATCACCTTGCCCTCGACCCGCACCGGGGCGGCCAGGCAGTCCCGCCACCCCTCCTCGCGCAGCCGGTCGGCCAGCCCGTTGCCGCCGTCGCCCTCGCTCACCCTGACCGCCTTGCCGGACCGCATCAAGGCGGCGGCCAGCGTCTCCAGGCCGGCCTCCTCGACCCGCTGCTCGCTGGCCGGCTCATGCTCGCGGCTGCGGTGGATCACCCGGCTGCCCTCGAGCAGGATGACCAGCTCCGCGACCTCCGACTCGAAGCAACGCCGCACCTCGGCCAGGAACTCGGGCAGGGCGTCGCGGGGGTTCATGGGCACGGCGAGGGCGTGGGTGGCCAGCTGCATCCCGGCCAGCCTGGCCCGGTCGGCCCGGACGGTGTTGTAGCTCCGGCCGGCCCAGTGAAGCGCGAGCAGGGGAACGAGGAACAGGGGTATGGCCAGCGGCGTCCAGGCGTAGATGGCGACGAAGGCGATGCCGAGGGCCAGGTTGACGATGACCCCCACGACCGAACCGCGGACGAACGCGGGCGCGAGCTTGGTCAGGAACCCATCGGATGCTCCTCCGCCGGCCAGCCACAGGACGGTGACGAACGCGCCAAAGTTGACCGCCGAGATGGCCAGCGTCGCGGCGACGAGCGCAACCAGATTGGCGCCGGTCGGGGAGGCGCTGGCGTCGACGGCGTGGATGACCAGGCTGCCTGCGGCCGCCGTGACCATCCACTGGGCAACGTTGAAGCAGACCTTGACCGGCTGGATGCGCATAAGGCCGTCGGACACGGCCACCGCGAGCCCAGCGGCGAGCACCGCCTCTACGCCCGACAGGACGAGCACAGAGGGGATCAGGACCGCTTCGAACAGGTCGATGGCAACGACCTCGTCCCGATACTGGAACTCGACGTGGAGGAAACCGGTGACCGTGAGCACGGCCATGAACAGCAGGAAGGTCGTCCACGTGATCTGCCGGGGCCCGTCCCAGGCGGTCGCCAAGACCCCGCCGGCGATCCCCGCGGTCGCTAGCACGACCGTGAACAGAGGCACGAGGAAGCGGTAGCGGCCGGCGGTTGCCGGCCGCTCCACTCTCTGGCGGGACTGGGGCACCCGGCTACTCCCAGGCGCCGTACCAGGCCGATCCGGGCAGGCTTGACCCGTACGACTCGTCCTGCTCCTGGCCGTACCAGCTCGAGCCGTGCCAGCGGTAACCCGGCCAGTCGTTGCCGTACCAGCTGACCCGGTTCCAGCGGTGGACCTCCCAGGTGGAGAGGTACCAGCTGGAGGGGACCCAGGGGGAGCCGGTGTAGCCGCCAGGGTTCCAGAGCAGGAGCTGGGCGGTCAGGCTGACCCCCAGGGTCGGGCCGAGGATGCTGCCCAGGGGGTCGTTGAGCTTGACCTGCACCGAGCCGCGGCTCTGGGCCAGGCTGCCCTGGCCGGTGGAGCGGGCCAGGCCCTGGTTGGCCACGCCCGGTGGGGCCGAGAAGGCGGCGGTGTTGACGTCCACCACCCCGGCCCCGACGGCCAGCGGGTCGTTGGAG
>JASLBL010000585.1 GCA_030146615.1 Actinomycetes bacterium | reverse complement strand
GTCCCGACCCCATCCCGCACCGGCCCCCCCGCCGCCGCCGGCCGCTGGAGCCTGGTGCCGACCGAAAGCGCCGGGTCGGTGGGTCCCGAGGGCGTGGCGGAACCTCGCGAGCCCGCGCCGAAGCCCGGCGAGCCCACGCGGCAACCTCGCGTTGGCGGGCCGGGGCCTGACGAGCCCGCGTGGGAGCCCCGCGGCGGCCCGCCGCAGGGGCCCCCGATTCGGGAGGGTAGAACAGCGGCGGAGGCCGGGCCCTCGGTTGTCCACAGCCCCCCCGAGCCCGACCCCACCCGGCGGCTGCACGCGGTGGCCGAGCAGTTGCTGGACCGCCACGGGGTGCTGACCCGGGGGGCGGTGGTGGCCGAGCGCATCCCGGGCGGGTTCGCCGGGGTGTACCCGGTGCTGAAGGCGATGGAGGACGCCGGCCGCTGCCGGCGCGGGTACTTCGTGGACGGGCTGGGCGGGGCCCAGTTCGCCGTTCCCGGGGCCGTCGACCGGCTGCGGGCCCTGACCGACCCGCCTTCGTCCCCCCAGACCCAGGTCCTGGCCGCCGCCGACCCGGCCAACCCGTACGGCGCCGCCCTGGCCTGGCCGGAGCGCACCGCCGCCGGCAGCACCGGGGAGCGCCCCGGCCACCGCCCGGGCCGCAAGGCGGGAGCGGTGGTGATCCTGGTCGACGGCGAGCTTGTCCTGTACGTGGAGCGGGGCGGCCGGACCCTGCTCACCTTCACCGACCACCCCGACCGCCTGGCCAGGGCGGCCGACGCCCTCGCCCTGGCCGCCCGCGACGGCGCCCTTGGCCGGCTGGCGGTGGAGAAGGCTGACGGCGAGACCGTGTTCGACAGCCCTCTGGCCCGGGCCCTCACCGAGGCCGGGTTCCGCCCCACCGCCCGCGGCCTCCGCCTCCGAGGCTAGGGAGCTCCGATGCCGGAGGGAGACACCGTCTTCCTGGCCGCCACCCGCATGCACACCGCCCTGGCCGGCCAGCGGCTCCTCGCCACCGACTTCCGCGTCCCCCGGTTCGCCACCGCCGACCTCAGCGGCCAGGTCGTCCGCGAGGTTGCCGCCCGCGGCAAGCACCTGCTGCTGCGGACCGACGCCGGCACCACCCTCCACACCCACTTCAAGATGGAGGGCGCCTGGCATCTGTACCGCCCTCGGGAGCGCTGGCGCGGCCCCGACTTCCAGGTCCGAGCCGTCCTCCGCACCGAGCCGTGGGTCGCGGTCGGCTTCCGCCTGGCCATCTGCGAGCTGCTCCCCACCGCCAACGAGCATGAGGTGGTCGGCCACCTCGGCCCCGACGTCCTCGGCCCCGACTGGGACCCGGCCGAAGCCCTCCGCCGACTCCGCGCCGACCCCTCCCGCGCCATCGGCACCGCCCTGCTCGACCAGCGCGCCATCGCCGGCCCCGGCAACGTCTACAAGTCCGAGGTCTGCTTCCTCCGCGGCGTCGACCCCTGGACCCCCGCCGGCGAGGTCGAAGACCTCGAGGGCATGGTCGACCTCCTCAAGCGCCTGATGGAGGCCAACCGCACCACCGGCAACCAGATCACCACCGGCGACACCCGCCCCGGCCGCACCAGCTGGGTCGCCGGCCGCACCGGCAAGCCCTGCCGCCGCTGCGCCACCCCCATCCGCAAGGCCGACCAGCCCAGCTACGACGGCGAACGGGTCACCTACTGGTGCCCCACCTGCCAGCCGGGGCCCGGACCGGGTCCGGTCACAAAGATGTAGACTGCATTGTAGATAAATTTGACGCAACAATTGGGGAGTCGGTATGGCGTCGACGACGGTTCGAGTGAGTGAGGAGACCCACGAGCTGCTCCGGAAGCTGGCCGCGGCCTCTGGGGAGCCGCTGCAGAAGGTGCTCGAGCGTGCGGTGGAGAACTACCGGCGCGAGCAGTTCTATGCGGAGTTCAACGCCGCCTTCGAGAGGCTCAAGGCCGACCCGGTCGCCTGGGAAGAGGAGCTTGCCGAGCGGGCGGAGTGGCACGCAACGCTCGCCGACGGACTCGATGATCTGTGAGGACCATCCGCCGCGGTGAGGTGTGGCTTGCCGAACTTGGGCCAACCCGGGGACGCGAGCCGGCTGGCGAGCGACCCGTCCTCATCGTCTCGGCGGACCCCATCAACCAGAGCGCGGCGGATCTTGTCGTCGCGGTTCCCTTCACCACCCGCAGGCGAGGTGTCCCGACGCATGTCGAGGTTCACCCACCGGCGGGGGGATTGCGCGAGGTCAGCTTCGCGATGTGCGAGCAGGTCCGTTCGCTCTCCACAGAGCGGCTGGGTTCCCGTGCGTTCGGCAGCGTGCCTGCGGCCGTACTGAGCTCCGTCCAGGATCGCCTCCGGCTTCTGCTCCGGCTCTGAGCCGTCCGGTCAGATCCGGGTGAACGAGCGGACGGCCATGCGGGGGCCGCGGCGGTCGGGGTAGCGGCCGGAACGGGTGAGGAGGCGCAGGACCCGGCCGCGGTGGCCCGGCCAGGCGGCCAGGAGCTCCAGCATGCGCTCGTCGGTGCCCCGGCGTTCGCCGGTGAGGGCGTAGCTGACCAGGTGGGGGAGGTGGAAGTCGCCGACCGAGACCGCGTCGGCGTCGCCCAGGGCCACGATCGCGACCTCGGCCGAGGTCCAGGGGCCGACGCCGGGGAGGGCCTGGAGGCGGCGGTGGGCGTCGGGGGCGGGCATGGCCACCGTCTCCTCGACCTTGGAGGCGCGGCTGGCCGCCATCTGGACGGCGGCGGTGCGCTTGCGCTCGACGCCGAGAGGATGGAAGGCCCAGTAGGGGGTGACGGCCAGGGCCTCGGGGGTCGGCTGGAGGCGCAGGGGCACCGGCCCGGGAGCCGGTTCGCCCCAGGCGCGGACGATGGCGGCGAAGGCGTTGTGGGCTTCGCGGCCGGTGACCTTCTGCTCCAGGATCGAGGGCAGCAGCGCCTCGAACACCGCCTGGGAGCGGGGGATCCGCAGGCCGGGATGGTGGCGGTGAAGCTCGCCGACCAGCCCGCTGGGGGAGAACCCCTCCAGCGAGTCACGCGCCCCCAGCAGCTCCGGCGCCGCCTCCAGGCACCACCTGGCCCCCGGCCCCCAGGCCGCGACCCTGATCCCGTTCCCTTCCGGCGTGTAGCAGGCCGTGGCCGGCCCCTCCGGCGTCCTGGTCGCCCGCCACCAGCTCCCGCGCCGGTCGACCAGGTTGGTCGGGTCCCCCGGCCCCCGCCGCAACGGCCCCAGCGTCAGCCGGAGATCCACCGGCAGGCGCGGCCGGACAACACTCTCAAGCGGAAGATGCGCGGCGGTCATCGCCCGGATCTTGCCACGCCCCGCCGACAACCACGAGGCCCGGCTCCCGGCCCTACGCGCCTTCAGAGGGTCAAGGGGTGTGGACAACCGCGGGAACGCCGCCCGCCAGCTCGCTACCCTCCCGGTCCGGGGGCCCAGCCGCAGACGTGCTGGGAGGCTCAGCCGCGGGCCGGTCGAGTCGCTGGGGCCGGTCGAGTCGCTGGGCGGCTCAACCGCGGAACCCGCGTAGGCGACCCGGGCCCGGTGGGGGACCCGGGCCGGTCGGGGGTCCGGGCCCGGGTCGGGCGGTTCCGCCTGGAGGCCAGCCGGACGGGCCCGTGCCGCGCGCCTGGCCGGGCGGCGCCGCATGTGGCGGGCGGGAAGTCCAAGTCCTGTCTCGCGGATGTGAGCGATCGAACCGGCTAGTGGGCGTGGGTCGGTGGGGGAACGGCCAGCTGGTCGGTGGAACGGTATTCGGCGGCGGCGGCCTGGAGGCGGCTGGCGGCGCCGGTGAGGTCGTCGGCGAGGGTGCCGAGCTCGGTGGCCCAGCGGGCCCACATGGTGTGGAACCGGTCGAACAGGGCGACGTCGCCGAGGGCGGCCCCGCCGAGAGCGACGGCCGGGAGGAGGCCTCCGACCACCGAGCGGACCTGGTCGGCGCTGGCCTGCAGCCGTCCGGCGGCACGCTCCAGCTCGCTTGGGATCACCAGCAGCTCGGCCATCCATCTCACCCCTTCGCCAGCCTGTGGAAGCTGGCGTAGACAGTAACTCACACATGCAAACGAAAGCAAATGGAGGGTAACGAACCGCTAACGACCTTGGAACTGGTACCCCGAGGACGCGAAGATCCCCGGTTCGGGGTGGATGCCCGAGTAGAATCGGCGGTGGCTGCCGGCCGGGTGGGGCTGCCGGCTGTCACGGCCGCGTACCCGTCGCTCGGAGGACCCGCCATGCCAGGTCGCTTTGGTCGTGTGCTCACCGCCATGGCCACCCCGTTCAGCCCTGACGGCAACCTGGACGTCGACGGCGCCCAGCGTCTGGCCCGCCATCTGCTCGACACCGGCACCGACACCCTGGTCGTGGCCGGCACCACCGGTGAGTCGCCGACCCTGACCGCCGACGAGAAGGCCAGCCTGTGGGCCGCGGTCGTCGAGGTCGCCGGCGGCGACCGGGTGATGGCCGGCACCTCGACCTACTCCACCGCCGAGTCGGTCGAGCTCACCCGCCTGGCCGAGAAGGCCGGGGCCGGGTCGCTGCTGCTGGTCACGCCCTACTACAGCAAGCCGCCCCAGTCGGGCCTGATCGCCCACTTCTCGGCCATTGCCGGCGCCACCGGGCTGCCCTGCATGCTCTACAACATCCCCGGCCGGACCGCCTGCACCATCGAGGTGCCGACGCTGGTCCGGCTGTTCGAGCGTCTCGACAACGTGGTCGCGGTCAAGGACGCGGTCGGCGACATGGCCGCGGCCAGCCGCCTGCACCGCGACACCGGCGGCCAGATCGAGCAGTACTCGGGCGACGACAAGAACCTCCTGCCGCTGCTCGCCGTCGGCGGGGTCGGCGTGGTCAGCGTGGCCGCCCACCTGGTCGGGCCGGCCCTCCAGGAGCTGGTGCGGGCCTTCGAGGGCGGCGACACGGCCCGGGCCCTGGAGCTGCACCTGGCCAACCTGGAGCTGTTCGAGGGCCTGTTCGCCACCTCAAGCCCGATCCTGCTCAAGGCGTGCATGAACCTGCTCGGCCTGCCCGCCGGGCCGCTGCGGGCGCCGCTGGTCGACGCCACCCCCGACCAGGTCGAGTTCGCCCGCGGCCTGCTGGCCGGGGTTGGACTGGAGCCCCGTGACTGAGGTCGGCCAGGGGCTTCCGCCGGCGGCACCCGGGGCCACCCGGGTCGCGTTCCTGGGCGGGCTGGGGGAGATCGGGCGCAACTGCGCGGTGGTCGAGGTCGCCGGGGCCCGACTGCTGATCGACTGCGGGCTGGCCTTCCCCGACGCCGACCAGCCGGGCGTCGACATCATCCTGCCCGACTTCGCCTGGCTGGCCGAGGAGCCGGAGCGGGTCGTGGGGGTGGTCCTGACCCACGCCCACGAGGACCACATGGG
>JASLBL010000517.1 GCA_030146615.1 Actinomycetes bacterium | reverse complement strand
GAGGCCACGTTGGCCGCGGTCAGCTCGTCGGTGGTCCGGGCCAGCGACGGCAGCAGGGCGTTCTGGGCTGGGCGGGTGATGGTGATGGCGGTGGCGGCCACCGCGGCCAGCGCGTAGACGAGCGGGACCGGGGCCTCGGCGAGCAGGGCGGCCGCGGTCGCGGCCATCGACAGCGCCTGGGCCAGGTAGCCGGCCAGCAGGACCCGCTCGCGCCGGTAGCGGTCGCCGGCGATCGCGGCCAGGGGCGCGAACAGCGCCGCCGGCACCAGCTGGACGAGCGCGACCAGCCCGGTCGCGGCCGCTCCCCCGACCTCGTAGGCGAAGGCCAGGATCGACACCCAGGTCGCCCACTCGGCCACGTTGAAGCCGACGAACGCCAGCTCGACCCGGAGGAGCCCCGGGTTGCCGGACACGGTCCGGACGACCCCGACCAGGCGGGAGACGTAGGAGAGCACCGCCGTCAATCCTGCACGGTCGCCCGGCCCCGATCCAGCCGCTTGCTCAGCCGCCGGCGGGTAGCAGGACCCGGAACGACGCCCCGCCCCCGGCTCGGTCCTCGACCCAGGCCTGGCCGTCGTGGAGGCTGGCGATCTGGGCGACCAGGGCCAGTCCGACGCCGGAGCCGGAGGCGTAGGTGGCGCCGACGCCGCGCTGGAACGGCCGGAAGATCGACTCCCGCTGCTCGGGCGGGATGCCGGGGCCGGCGTCGTCGACGCACAGCAGCGCCCCCCGGTCGAGCGGGGCGACCCGCACCCAGATGGGCGTGCCCGGGTCGGTGTGCCTGGCCGCGTTGGCGAGCAGGTTCTCGACCACCCGCTCGACCTTGGCCGCGTCGGCCAGGACCTGGATGGGCAGCAGGTCGAGGCTGACCGGGTGGGCGTCCAGCTCGTCCTTGGCCTCCGAGACCACGGCCGCGACCAGGCTGGCCAGGTCCACCGGCTCGCGCCGCAGCTCGACGATGCCCCGGTCGAGCTTGTCGAGGTCGAGCAGGCCGGTGAGGATGCGGTCCAGCCGGCGGGCGTTGGCGGCCAGGCGGCCGAGGAGGTCGTCGGTGTCGGCCTGGCTGAGCTGGGCGCGGCCCCGCTGGAGGGTCAGGGAGATGCCGAGCACCGAGGCCAGCGGGGTGCGCAGGTCGTGGGAGACGGCCTGGAGGAAGCCGCTCTTGAGCTCGTCCAGGGTGCGCAGGTGCTCGGCCGCGGCCCGCTCGCGGTCCAGGGCCACGGCCAGGCGGTTGGTGGCCACCAGCTCGGCGTTGAGGGCGGCGCACAGCTTCTCCTCGACCTGGCGCCGGTCGGTGACGTCCCTGGCCACCACCAGGTGGCCGCCGGGCTGGCGCTGGCGCTCGGGCAGGGCCGAGATGGCCAGGTCGTAGATGCGGCCGTCCCTGGTGACCTCCCTGGTCGCCGGGGCACCCCCTCGGGGTTCCCCGGACCCCTCCGGGGTCGCCTGCTCGGCCCCGGTGGCCATGGCCGCGGCCACGGTCGCGCTCCAGGTCGGCAGCAGCTGGCCGACCGGCTGACCGACCACCTCGGTCAGGGGCCGCCCGGCCAGCCGGCCGGCGGCCGGGTTGGCGTCCAGCACCCGCCCGGCCGGGTCGAGCACCAGCACCGGGTCGCTGATCGTCCGGAAGATCTGGCTGCGGGCCACCGGCCGCAGGTCGAGCAGGCTGAGCTGGTAGACGCCCCAGACCAGCACCGCCGTGGTCAGCACGAAGGCGAACGGGGTCAGGTCGACCTGCCGGAACGGCCCCACCCTCAAGTTGAACAGGAGGTTGAGGATGATCGGCAGCAGGATGGTCCCGACCAGCAGCAGGCTCTGGCCGCGATACAGTCTCGACATCCGGCTGAGGGTCACCACCAGCAAGATGGTCCCGGTCCAGATGAGGGCGTTGTTGTAGAGCAGGTGGGGCCAGAACAGCGGGCCGGCCTGGGCCGCCTGGGTGGTGGTCAGGGTGGCGTCGGGCGGGTAGAAGCGGACCAGGTCGTGGGTGGCGTCGCCGGCCAGTAGGAGCAGCACGGCCAGGGGCTCCAGGGTCAGCGCCGGCCCCGCCCAGCCGGGCCAGCGGGTGTGGCCGCTGCACTGGAGCACGAAGGCCAGGTAGGCCGGGGGCAGCAGGACGACACCCACGTACTTGAGGTCGCCCCAGTACTCGCGGCCGGCCAGGTCGCCGGCGCTCAGCTCCAGCGCCGAGCAGACACTCCACCAGACCGCCCCGGCCAGCACGGCGAGCAGGCTGGCGATGGTGGCGGCCGAGCGGCGCCGCCAGACGAAGACGATCGTCAGGGTGACCAGGACCGCGCCGGCGATCAGTGGTCCACTGACAGGCGTCATCAGCACGTCCGTGCATTCTGGGACAGTCCGGCGGGAATTCTAACGGGCGCGGAGCTGGTCGTTGAGGTCGGCCAGCTCGCCCAGCACCACCTGGATGTCGCCGATCGCCCTGGCCAGCAGGAGGCGGGCGTCGGCGATGGCCTCGTGCGCCTCCGGGTCGTCGGCGTCGGCCTGGTCGAGGGCGACCAGCAGCTGACGCATGGCCGTGCTCAGCTGGACCTGGGCCTCCACCCCAAGTCCCCACAGCCGCCGGGAGCGGCGACGGTCGGCGACTCCGGGTGGCGGTGGCACAGGTGGGGGCACGGCGACGGGCCTGAGACGGCGCTGCATGGGAGAAACCTACGTCCACCTGGGCTGTTCGACCAGGGCATGACGCGGAAATTGCGCCGGTCGGCCCGCTTTGTCTCCAGAACTGCCGACGCCGGTGCCCGGCAGATGGGGGACGCGATCACGCCCGCATGCGCAGGATGACCACAGCCAGCAGGCCGCCGAGGACGACGTCGAGGCCGAGGGCGGCCAGGGCGACCGGCAGCGGCGGCAGGTCGAGGGCGAAGAATACCCGAAGGAAGGGGACGAGGAGGACGACGACGAAGGCGCCCGCCATGGCCAGCACCAGGAGGCCGCGCAGCCGGTTGAGCGGGCGGGCGGCCAGGGCCAGGACGACCAGGCCGAGGCCGGCCAGGGCCAGGGTGGCGGTGGTCCGGGCCTGGTCCTGGGGGACGTTGGCCACGTCGGCGACCTGGTAGGCGACCAGGGTGCCGACGGCGGCGGTGAGGCCGGCCGGGACGGCGAAGGCGAGGGTACGGCGGACGAAGCCGGGGTGGGAGCGCTGGGTGCAGGGCTCGAGGGCCAGGAAGAAGCCGGGGATGCCGATCGTCAGGCTGGAGATCAGGGTCAGGTGCCTGGGCAGGAACGGGAAGGCGAGGCCGGCCAGCCCGACCGCCAGGGCGAGGACGGTGGCGTAGACCGTCTTGGTGACGAACACCTTGGCCACCCGCTCGATGTTGGCGATCACCCGCCGGCCCTCGGCCATCACCGACGGGAGGGTGGCGAATCGGCCGTCCATCAGGACCAGCTCGGCCACGGCCCGCGAGGCCGGGCTGCCGCTGCCCATGGCGATGCCGAGGTCGGCGTCCTTGAGTGCGAGCACGTCGTTGACCCCGTCGCCGGTCATGGCGACCACGTGGCCGCGGGCCCCGAGGGCCTTGACCATGGTCTGCTTCTGCCTGGGCGCGACCCGCCCGAAGACCGAGCGGGCCTCCAGCAGCCCGGCCAGCTCGGCCCCGCCGTCGGGCATGGTGCGGGCGTCCACCGGGTGGTCGGCACCGGCGATGCCGACCTGGCCGGCGATCGCCCCGACGGTCCGGGGGTGGTCGCCGGAGACGACCTTGACCTGGACGCCCTCGGCCGCGAACCAGGCAACGGTGCCGGCGGCGTCGACCCGGACCTGGTCGCCGATCACCACCATGGCCCGCGGGACGAGCGCCGACGGTGGCGCCTCGCCGTCCAGCGGCCGGGTCGAGGAGGCCAGCAGCAGGACCCGCCGCCCCTCGACGGCGATCCGCTCGGCCTGGCGCAGCAGCGCGCCGTTCCCGCCCGGCCGCCCGGTGCTGTCGGCGGCCAGCAGCACCTCGGGGGCGCCGAGGAGGAAGGCGCCGTGGCCGGTGAAGCTGGCCCCGCTCCACTTGCGGGCCGAGGAGAACGGCACGGCCGTCTCCGGCCGCCAGCCGTCCGGGGCCGGGAACGCCTGGCCGATGGCCCGCAGGGTGGCGTTGGGGTTGGGGTCGGCGGCGGCCAGGGCGCCGAGGGCGGCGGCCGCCTCCTCCCCCACCGCCCCGTCCTGGGGCAGCAGCTCCTGCACGGCCAGGTCGCCGGCGGTGATCGTGCCCGTCTTGTCGAAGCAGATCACGTCCACCCGGGCCAGGGTCTCGACCGCCGGCAGCTCGCGGACCAGCACCTGGCGCCGGCCGAGGCGGACCACCCCGACGGCGAAGGCGACACTGGTCAGCAGGACCAGCCCCTCGGGGACCATGGCCACCGTCCCGGCCACGGCCCCACTCAGCCCGGCCCGGATCCCGTGCTCGAGGCGGAGCTGGCTGACGAACAGCAGGACCGCCGTCGGCACCAGCGCCCAGGTGACGTACTTGAGGATCTGGTCGACCCCGGCCCGCAGCTCGGAGCGGGCCAGGGTGAAGCGGCGGGCCTCCTCGGTGAGCTGGGCCGCGTAGGCCTCCCGGCCGACCTTGGTCGCCCGGTAGCGGCCGCTCCCGGCGGCCACGAAGCTGCCCGAGAGCAGCCGGTCGCCCGGCAGGCGGGTGACGGTCTCGGACTCACCGGTGAGCAGCGACTCGTCGACCTCCAGCCCGGCCGCCTCCAGGACCTCGCCGTCGACCACCACCTGGTCGCCGGCGGCGGCCTCGAGCACGTCGTCGAGCACCACCTGGCCGACGGCCAGCTCGGCCACCTGGCCGTCGCGCACCACCCGGGCCTTGGGAGCGTTGACCACCTCGAGGCGGTCCAGGGTCCGCTTGGCCCGCACCTCCTGGACGATCCCGACCAGGGTGTTGGCCACGATCACGAGCCCGAACAGGGCGTCCTGGAGCGGCCCGACGACCAGGATGACGGCCAGCAGCGACCCCAGCAGCAGGTTGAAGCGGGTAAGCAGGTTCGCCCGGACGATCTGGCCGACGGTGCGGGTGGGGGCACTGGGCACGTCGTTGACCTGCCCCCGGGCCACCCGGTCGGCGACCTCGGCCGCGCTCAGGCCCCGCTCGGCCACCCTGATCTCCTGATGAAGTAGTCGGAGTACTGCCGACGCATGATGGTGCCACGGCGTGTCATCCTTACCATCTCCATCAAGCTGGTAGACAAGACCAACTTCATCGAGAACCTGCCGGAGGAACGATGCGCAAGCTGGTGCTGTTCGGGATGGTCGGGGTGCTGGCCCAGCTGATCGACGGCGCCCTTGGCATGGCCTACGGCCTGACCTCGACCACGCTGCTGGTGGCGATCGGCACCGTCCCGGCGGCCGCGTCGGCCACCGTCCACCTGGCCGAGCTCGGCACCACGGCGGTGTCGGGGGTCTCCCACTGGCGCTTCGGCAACGTCGACTGGCGCACGGTCCGCCTGATGACCTTCCCGGGCTTCGTCGGCGCCTTCCTGGGCGCGGTGGTGCTGTCCTCGATCAGCGGCCACATCGCCAAGCCGTGGGTGGCCGCCATCCTCAGCGTCCTCGGCGTCTACGTGCTGTTCCGGTTCCTCGGCAAGCCCCGCGGGCCCCGGCCCCGGGCCGGCCGCCCGCTGCCCTCGGGCCTGCTGGCCCCGCTCGGGCTCGGCGCCGGGTTCCTGGACGCGGTCGGCGGCGGCGGCTGGGGCCCGGTCGGGACCCCGACCCTGCTCGCCTCCGGCCGGATGGAGCCACGCAAGGTCATCGGGTCGGTCGACACGGGCGAGTTCCTGGTCGCCCTCGGGGCCAGCCTCGGCTTCCTGCTCTCCCTCAGCTGGAGCCAGATCCCGCTCACCCTGGTCCTGCTGCTGCTGGCCGGTGGCCTGTTCGCCGCCCCGCTGGCCGCCTGGCTGGTCAAGCACCTGGCCCCCCGCAAGCTCGGGGTGATCGTCGGCGCGGCCATCCTCCTCACCAACGCCCGCACCCTGGCCACCACCTTCGGCATCCAGGGGGCCTGGCGGACCGCCATGTACCTGGCCATCGTGGCCGTGGTCGGCGCCCTGGCCGCCTGGCGCCTCAGCCAGTCCCGCCAGCGCCGCCGGGCCAAGGCCGTCGCCGCCGCCGCCCAGCGTGTGCCCGAGCCGGTCGGTGCCTAGCCCGCGCCGCCCCGACCCAGCGTGCAGAGAGGAGGACAGCTGAATGGATGAGCTCACCGAGGCGAGCGAAGAGGTCCTGTGGACCGCCGGGTTCGCCGTCGTCACCGCGGTGCTGCTGTTCGCCCTGTTCGCCCTGACCAGCTGGGCCGCCACCATGCTGGGTTCCTGGTCAGGAACCTTCTGACGAGGTCAGCCCGACCGGGCAGCTGATCCCGGTGCTGTGGTCCGGGCAGTAGCCGAACGGGTTCTTGTGCAGGTACTGCTGGTGGTAGTCCTCGGCGTAGTAGAAGGCCGGGGCCTCCCGGATCTCCGTCGTGATGGCGCCGTAGCCGGCCGCGTCCAGCTCCTTCTGGTAGGCGTCGCGGGACGCCTCCGCCTGCTTCTGCTGGGCCTCCGAGAAGGTGTAGACGACCGAGCGGTACTGGGTGCCGACGTCGTTGCCCTGGCGCATCCCCTGGGTCGGGTCGTGGTGCTCCCAGAAGATCCGCAGCAGCTCCTCGTAGCTGACCTTGGCCGGGTCGAACACCACCAGCACGACCTCGGTGTGCCGGGTCTGGCCGGAGCAGACCTCCTCGTAGGTCGGGTTAGGGGTGAAGCCCCCGGCGTAGCCGACGGCGGTCGTGTACACGCCCTCGGTCTCCCAGAACTTGCGCTCGGCCCCCCAGAAGCAGCCCATCCCGAACACTGCCTGCTCCAGCCCGTCCGGGAACGGCGGGGTCAGCGGGGCCTCCTTGACCGCATGGCGGGCGGGAACGGGCATGACCGTCTCCCGACCGGGCAGCGCCTCCGCCTCGGCCGGCATGCGGGACTTGTTCCTGAAGAACATCGCGGCTCCTCCGTTACCACCTGACCAGCCCATCGGGCGACCCCCTCGATCCCAGCGTAGCGGAGCCCTGTGGACAACCACGGGCAACCTCTCCCAGGCGGGCAACGCTCCCCCACCGGGTCAATCTGGGCGGGGGGTTCCTGGCCAGGTCTGGCCCTCGGGGTCGAGCTCGGAGAGCAGGCGGTCGACGTTGGCCAGCAGGTGGCCGTGGACCTGCCAGGCCCGGGGGGCGTCGCCGGGGCCGGCGGTCATCTCCTTGGCCAGCCGGTCGCGGGCGGCCCTGGCTCTGGCCAGGGCTCGCTGGAGGGGGGCCTGGTTGGCCGGCGGGCCGGGGACGCTGGCCGCCACCTGCTGGCCGAAGGTGCGGATGGCGTCGGCGAGCTCCACCAGCAGATGGGCGAGGGCTGCCCGCATCGCCGGGTCGGGGCCGCGGCCGCCGGTGACCGTGTCCAGCTCGACCAGCGACCGGCACAGGCCCCTGATCAGGATCACCGAGTGCTCCAGGCTGGTCATGCCCTCGCGCAGCTCGTCCAAGGGGTCGCCGACCAGCCGGCGCCTCGGGTTGAGGCGCAGGCTGTCCTCGGCCTGACCGACCGCCTCTCTGGCCTCGCGAACGTCGGGGTCGAGCTCGCGCGCCTCCAGCAGCCGCTCGTAGGCGTCCTCGCCCGACCAGCCCACGGACAGGTCGGCGGCGGCCCCCTCCAGCACCCGAGCCATGTCGTCGCCCAGCTCGTAGATCGCCTCGCCGGCCGGCCGGATGTAGACCGGCGGGACCAGGACGGCGTTGACGACCACGCCGACCCCGGCGCCGATCAGCGTCTCCAGCACCCTGGTGCGGGCGACCCCGGCCGTGCCGCCGAGGGTCATGACCAGCAGGGCGCTGATCGGGACCTCCATCCGGTGCGAGCCCAGCTTGAGGACCTGGCCGATGGCCAGGGAGACGAAGATGACCAGGCCGACGCTCCACCAGTGCAGCCCCAGCAGGTCGGCGACCCCGAGGGCCAGCAGCACCCCGGCGGTCACGCTGGCCACCCGCTGGAAGCTGCCGGTAATCGTCTTGACCAGGGTCACCTGGGTCACCAGGAGCGCGGTCAGGGGCGCGAGCACCGGCGGCTGCGACCCGGGCAGGCGCAGGGCCAGCTCCCAGGAGATCACCGCGGCCAGGGTGGTCTTGGCGGTGCGCAGACCGAGCGGGGACCCGTCCCCCCGGAGCCTGGTCAGGCGGCGCAGATCGGCCCGCCGGGCCAGTCGCCGCACCGACCGGCGCAGCCTGCGCCGCGGCGACCCGGCCCGCTCGCCGCCCACCGAGCCTACCCCCGGAAGGCGGGGTGGACGACGGCGGCGTCGGCCAGCTCGAACGCCTCCAGGTAGTCGCGGTCGTCGAAGTCGCCCCGCTCGACCGTGGACGGGGCGAAGCGGAGCCGCACCACCGTGACCGGGCTGGCCACGCCGGCCAGCTGGTAGCGGCCGAGCAGGCGGACGGTCGGGGCGTCGCCGCCGGCCGCGAGCTGGGTCTCCTGGATGGCCCGCATGATCCGCATGACCCCGAAGCGGGCGTTGTTCTCGGTCAGGCCCGGGCTCCCGGCCCGCCGGATCTCCCAGGTCACGATGAGCGGCCCGCCGGTCGGGGCGGTCACCGAGACGACCTCGCCCGCCTCCCCCAGCTCACCCTGGATGGCCTGACGTAGCTGTTCCTCGGCCGTCGGCGGCTGCCCGGCGCTGGTGGTCGTCCCCCCGGCCGGCGGAGCCGTCGTCCCGGGCGCACCGAACGCCCCGGTGGTGACCGTCGGCGCCGGGTCGGGTCCCCCACCGGTGAACGCCGGCACGATCAACGCCAGGACGATCACCACGGCCGCCCCGATCAGCAGCATCCCCACCGGATGCCGGTACCACGGCGGCGGCGCCCCCGGCGGCCGCGGCCCCTTGCCCGGCGGCGGCCGATACCCCCACGGCTGCCGCGGCCTCGGCGGTTCCCCCCAGGGCCGCTGCGGCGCCGGCTCGGCCGGCGGCGGCTGCGGCTGACGCCCCCACGGCTGCCCGCCCCACGGCTGCGGCTGCGGCTGCGGTGGCTGCTGCGGCGGCTGCTCCACGCGCTGGATCTCCCTCCCGACACCCGCCGGTCCGTCCGGCGGGTCGCCTGTGGCAAGCCTATAGACTGCCCGGGCGGAACGGCGTCCAAGCTGCGGGAGTTGGCACCATGAGCGACCATCAGGAACCCACCAGCGTCCCGGCGACCGGCAGCGGTGCAAGCGCGACCGGGGCCGCGGCCACGGGAGCGTCCAGCACCGGCTTCAGTGCGGTGCTGGCGGTCGCGGCCGGGGCGGTGGCGCTCGGCGCGGTGGCCATCGGGCGGCTGGTGATCCGCCGGGCCGTGATCCGGCACCTCCGAGTAGACGAGCTGGAGATCGGCCACCTGCGGGTCGGCCGGCTGGAGGTCACCGAGCCCGAGGGCTAGGTCGTCGAGGTCGTGCTCGACGACACGGTGCTGGACGAGCTGGTCGTCGTCGTGTCGGCGCCGGTCGTGGTCGTGGTGGTGCTCTGCGCGACCGTCGTCGAGGTCGTCGGCGCGGCCGTCGTGGTGGTCGGCCGGACGGTCGAGGTGGTCGAGGCCGACCCCGGGCTGAGCCCGTCAATGGCGGCGGGCAGCGCCCGCCGACGAGGCAGCGTGGTAGTCGACGAGACCCCGCCAAAGCGCCCACGCTCCCGCCGGGTCGTCGAGGGCGCCACCTCCTGAACCGGCGCCAGCCCCTGCACATCCCCACCTGGACCCGGCGCGGTCACGAACCCGATCAGACTTCCGCCGCTCGCACCCAGCATCACCGCGACCGCCAGCGTCGCCCACCGTCGATCAATTCCGAATCGCAAAATGCCCCCGCACGCCTTCCAACCCGATGATAAGCGAATCGGGAACTACCGCCTGATCTTTAGCGTCGCGCAGGTTGTCGCAAGCTCCGGGGCCGTGGACGCCCACTGGGCGTTCTCGCCTTGAGCGCCCTGCCCTTCAGCCTCCACCTCGGCGCCTGGGCTCGGGGCCCCGGTCTTGGGCACCTACCCCTTCGGGGGTCTTGGGCTTCGATGCGTCGGCCTTCGGCTCCTTGGGCTTGGGGGACTTGGGCTTCGGCGGCTGCGACTTGGGCTTGGCCGGCTCGTCCGGCCCGGTGGGCCTGACTCCCTGGGCCGGACCGCCACCGCGTGCGGTCACACCGCCGCCGTGCCGCGCGGTCGCCCGTTCGCGGGGCGTGGGCAGCGCCGGCCGGTGGTCCCCCGCGACCGGCGCCGTACCCGGGGCAGAATGCAGCCCTGACCGCGAGGGCCGCAGCGACCCAGCTGTGCCCGCCCCGTTCACGCCCGATCCGGGCGTGCCTGAACCCGCCCCGCCGGCGCTCGGCCCCCCGGAGGGGGAGCGTAGCTCGCGGGAAAATGGCGCTCCACCGGCTGTCCACACCCCCACGCCGCCGACGGCGACCACCCCGGCCAACGCCACCGCCACCAACCGGCCTCGCGCTCCCGGCCGCCGGGTGGGGCGACCGGGGGCCTGGGCGGGGCGGCCCCGGGGCAGGGTGGTGCGGAACGCGTGCATGGCGGCTGCCTGGCCGGTCGGGTCGACCTGGTCGACTGGGGTGGCGGCCGCCCGCAGGAGGCGGGTGACCTCGGCATAGCCTGGGGGGGCGTCGTCGGGGT
>JASLBL010000473.1 GCA_030146615.1 Actinomycetes bacterium | reverse complement strand
CACGCTGGCCTCGGTCATGGTCCTGCCCTCCTGGATTGCCTGGCCGGGCGGTCTGCCCTGCCCTTGGAACCGGGGGACGGTGGACACCGTGGCATGCCAGGAGACCGCCGGAGGCAAGCGATGGAGCCAACGAAGTCGGCCATGTATCAGGACTGCCGGCCGATGGCCGACTCGGGTGCCGGGTTGTTGGTGGAGCACTTGCGGCTGGGGTCGGGCATGCCAGCACCGTCCGGCCAGATCCCTCCACCCTGGGCGCGGGAGGAGAACGAGGCTCCCACCAGGAGAGCTGCTTGCAGCTCGT
The DNA here is from genome assembly GCA_030146615.1 of Actinomycetes bacterium. GTDB lineage: Bacteria > Actinomycetota > CALGFH01 > CALGFH01 > CALGFH01 > CALGFH01. The sequence continues at coordinate 2,666 of JASLBL010000473.1, read as the reverse complement.
CCCAGGCTCAGCCTGGTTTGTGGTGGAGCCCCCGCCGGAATCGAACCGGCGACCCCGTCCTTACCATCGATGCGCGGGTGGTTCACATGCGTGCAGGACCCCGCGTAACCGCACGACCGCGCAGGTGGGAGGCGCTGCTGAGGGTTGAGTCGTGGGGCGGGGCGAGGTTACGCGTAGCGCAGTTTCTGGCAAATCTCTGGCACGCCTTGCTGGAACTGGACACAGCAGGCTGCCTCGAGATCCCCTCGCCTTCTCCATGTCCTCAAGAGAGCTTCCGGAACCGGTAGCCAAGCGCCCTGTGTCGACCACCGATGTCTTCATCTGTCCTCGCCTCGGGTTCGCTGACGGTCGCGCCATGCCGGCGCCGGCGTCTAGCGGTCGACGCAGATGCCTGAAACGGCGACCTTCTGGAACAGGTGCGGTGAGGCCACCGTCGAGTCGGGGTAGCGGGCGAAGGCCTCCTGGAACTTGGGGTCGCCGAAGGCGTTGCGGAAGGCTTCCACCGACTCCCAGACCGCGTGGTTGAGGAACACCCCGCTGCCGGCGATGCCCCGGTGCAGCTGGGTGGAGATGAAGCCGGGCTTGGTCTTGAGGTAGGCGGCGTCGGCGGCCCAGGCCTCCAGCAGGGCCTCGGCGTCCTCGGGGGCGACCTTGAAGGTGTTGATCAGGATGACCGGTCCGACCTCGCTGGCCAGCTGGTCCATGAGGCTGACGCGGTCGTCCATCTCGATGCGCTGCAACATGATGTCCTCCTTGCCTTAGCGGGACAGCGGCATGGTCTGCCTCGACCGGCGCAGCCGCGAGCCGGGCACGCCGATGCGGCGCAGCATCGCGGTGAGGTCGTCCACCATGGCCGCCGGGCCGGTGAGGTAGACGACGGCATCGGGCAGCTGGCGCAGCTGCTCACGCAGGTGACCGACCTCGATACGGCCGGCGATCACGTCCCCGCTGGGGGCGCCGGTCGCCGACGCCGACAGCACCCAGGTGATGCGCAGGTCGGGGTGGCGGCGGGCCAGCTGGTCGAGCTCGAACCGGAAGGGGATCTCCTCGACGGTGTGGTTGCTGAACAGCAGCCGGATCGGGGCGTGGTGCCCGGAGGCGGCCGCGGCGCCAAGGATACTTCGCAGCGGCGTGATCCCGATGCCGCCCGACACCATCACCGCTGGGCGGGCGGGGTCGAGACGGAACGAACCCATGGGCCGGGAGACCTTCACCCGGTCGCCGGCTTGCAGTGCGGCGAATGCCTGCTTGTAGGCGCTGGGCCCGATGCGGGTCGCGAACTCCAGCTCGTCGGCATCCGGTGGGCTGGCGATCGACAGCGGCCGCAGGTCCGGGCCCTGGTCGGTGTGCAGGCGCAGGACGGCGTGCTGCCCGGGGTGGTGGTGGAACCCCGGAGGTGGTTCCAGCCGCAGGCGCACGATGGTCGGGGTCTCGGCGCGCACCTCCAGGACGGTCGCAGGCCTTGCGCCGAGCAGGCTGTCGATGAAGGGGAAGGCGAAGCGGGGGGCCACCGGCCCGCGACCTGTGACGGCAATGGGGTCGGGGGCAAGCTGTCCGGACGCCTGGGTCATGATGGTTGCTCCTTCAGGCGAGGCTGCTGCTGCGCCAGTTGGCGATGACTTGAGAGGGGCGTCGGGGCTGCGAGTCGGGGCTGCGGTCCTGGCTGCCTCCCTGCGGCTTGGATGATCCTCGTGGCTGTGCCTCGCTCGGCTGCTAGGCGCGCTGCCACTGGACTGGGGCGAGCGGGACGGGTGGGCTGACTGGTCGTCGTCCGAGCGCGCTCCTTCGCCACGTCTAGGGCATTGCCTCCTCTTGGTCTGGGACCTGGCCGCGGCGGGGCCGTTCCAGCTCCACCCGCAGCTGGCGAAGGACCTCCAAGGCCGCCCGGAGCTCCTTTTCCCCGAGCCCCATGGCCTCAGCCAGCTCGTTGGTCCAGGTGATCTGGCGGCCAGAGATGAGCGCAAGGAGCTCAAGGCCGAATGGGGTGAGCCGGACCAGCTTGGATCGGCGATGGGCCGGGTTGTCGGCGTACTCCACGAGGCCTTCAGCAGCGAGCAGATCGGCGGTGCGCTGCACGCTCTGGCGGGCCAGGCCCATGTCGCGGGCGATCCCGGCGACGGTGTGCGGGTGGTTGCGGAGCGCCCCCAGGATCTGCCAGCGGGCGCTTGACTGCCCGAACGGCCTGGTGAGCCGGTTGCCCTCGGCCAGCAGATCGCCGTTCACGCGGAAGACCTCAAGGATCAGGTCGGTAAGTGCCTCAGCAGCCGGTGTACGTCTCATGACAGAAAACTGTCATGTTGACAGCACTCTGTCAATAACTAGATAGGGCACTCGAGGGTGTCTCGCGGAGAGGGGAGGCCACCGAGGAGGCCCGGTCGATGCATCAGCGAAGGTTGGCCGGCACCAGAGAGAAATGCACCGCACGTGCAGAGCTCTGCTCACATGTGACGAGCCCTGGACGCAAGGGTCCTCGTCGACACTCGGCTCGCCGTCAAACAGTCAAGGCGAGACTGTCCGGAATCGTAGGCGGTCTCAGGAGATCAGCGCAACGCCTCCGCCAGTGCCTGTGAGGGTGTCTTGAAGCCCAGGGTTTGTCGAGGGCGGCCATTCAGCTCGGCGGCGATGGAGTCGAGCGCGGCCTGGTCGAGCTGGCGGAGGTCGCCGCC
>JASLBL010000472.1 GCA_030146615.1 Actinomycetes bacterium | reverse complement strand
TCCGGCGAGGCGGATCGGGTGGTGGCAGTAGCCGGCCTGGGCGACCAGCTCGGCCCACCGGTGGTAGCCGTGACCGGCTCGGTCGACGACCTCGGCGAGGACGCCGGGGAGCAGCTCGCCCACGCGAACCGGGTCGGTCATGCAGCACCCTCCGGGGCCGGCATCGGTGGCACGACCAACAGCCCAGGCGCCTGCCCGGCCAGCAGCTCAGCCGGGTCGGCCCGGCGGGCTGAGGTAGCCCGGACGATGGCGGCGACCTGGTGGTGGTCGACCTGGGGCGTGCGCACCCGGTGGAAGCCCGGCCGCCCCGGCAGGCTGGTCACCGCCACTCCGACATAGGCCGGGTCGTTGAGCAGGGCCGGGGAGGCATCCGGGTGCTGGCGGATCTCTTCGCCCAACGCGGCCACGGCGCCGTCGACGGTGCGGGTGGCGAAGCTGATGGCGACCTGGCAGTTGTCCCGGATGCGGGTCGGGATGGCATCCCCGGTGGCCCGTTGGGTGAGGAGCATCACTTGGATGGCGACGTTGCGGCCCTTGCGGATCAGCTCCTCGACCAGCCGCGACAGCTCGGCGACGACCGCGTTGTGGGCCTTGACCTCCGGTGAGGTGCCCTTGCGCTCGTGGAAGAAGGTGTGCGCCTCATCGATCACCACCACGACCAGCGGCCACGAGGGTGACGGCCCGAGGTGCCAGGCGTCGGTGATGCCGAGCACGCTCGCGATGGCGCCCTGGCGGTCAACCATGAGGCGATGCACCTGCCGGAGCACGTCCCGGACCTGCCCCAGATCGTCCTTAGCCGACAGCCAGGCCCTCGAGAACAGCCGGTCGTAGTCGGGGCCGCCCTTGCCGTCGATCAGTACGAACTGCACGGCCGGGCTGGGGGCGACCTGGCCGATGAAATGGGCGACGAGCATGGTCTTGCCGAACCCAGCCAGCCCAGCCACGACCATGCCGGAGACCTCAGCCTGCCGGACCATGACCAGGCTCCCGTCCTCCCCCCAGCCCAGCCACCAGGAACTCAGGCTGGCCGGCGCCGTGCCGGACAGGTCGATCCGGGCCGGGGCCAGCAGCGGGTCGCGGTGCAGGCCGCGCAGCCGGATCAGGCCCGGCCCTTGTTGCTCGGCCCGGACACTGACACAGCCCCAGGTGTCGGCTAGGTATCCGGCGGCCCGCTGGTAGTCAGTGAGGCCGGCGCCGGCGATGGCGGCCACCGTGGCGGTGACGCCCTGGTCGTCAGCGACGAACTCGGCTGTCGGGAAGCGGTGCTGGCGGGTCCACTGGTCTCGGTAGCCGGGGCCGAGAGTCTGAGCGAACAGTGGCCACTCGGCAGCGAGCCGGCGGGCCTGGTGGGTCCGCTCCCGGATGGCGGCCTGCTGGGGATGGCGGCGAGCATGGCGAGCCCGCAGCCGCCGGCCCAGCAGGACAGCGGCCAGGGTGGCGGTCCCGCCGACCACGGCCAGCAGCATGGACAGGCCGACGAGGGTGGCAAGCATCGCCGCTCCCCCTAGCCGGTCCAGAGGGGTCGGCGGCGGCGGGCGATCAGCAGCCCGTCACAGCAGCGCTCAACCAGCTCCCCGTCGCCGTCCTCGGCCAGGTCGGGATGCAGGCAGCGGGTGTGCCAGCCGGTGGCGCAGGCGGGGCAGTCGGGCTCGTCGAGGGCGGCCGGATACCGGGGATGGACAGTAGGATCGAGTCGCATCATGGGCTCCACTCCTGATGCAAGGGGCCGGGTGTTGACGCACCCGGTCTGATGGGCGGAGGGGACCGGGCTCGCTAGCGGCGGCTCCGGTCCCCTCCCTTACGGTCGCTTGGGCATCCCCTCCTTCCGCTCTGCTAGCTGGCCTTCGCCTGGGGGACGGCCGGCTCAATCCGGGCCGCCCGGAACGCAACCCCGGCGCGGTCGTTCATCGACCAGGGCTGGGCCACCAGGCCAGTGACCTTGACCGGGTGGCCCTGGCGGATACCCGAAGGCAGGCCGGGCACCTTGACGGCCAAGATCTCGGCCTCGCCCTCGGCCAGGGCGATCAGCTGCACGACGTAGAGCGGCTCGCCGTTCTCGTCCGCCCGCTGCTGCTTGGTGTCGAACGCCAGGAGCGGCTGGGGCTCCAGGGCGCACAGGAACGCGATCGCCGACGTGTCCACCGGGAGCTTCACGAGGCTCCTCCCTTCGTGTAGGGTGGCGGGTACGGCACTACGTTCCTACGTTACTGTCTACCAGGGTCCCATCCCGCTAGGATCACGCCCGGGCCGGTCTCGCTTTGAACTCCCTTGGGAGGCGACTTCGTGGCCTTTTCCCGGCAGACGGCGTACGGCCAGATCGCCGACGCCATCCGGGCTGACATCCTTGCTGGCACCTACGAGCCCAGCCCCGACGATCCCACCCGTGACGAGCTGCCCGGTGCTGCCGAACTCGGCAGCCAGTACGGCGTCAGCGACAAGACCGCCGCTCGCGCCGTGCAACAACTCATCACCGAAGGGCTCGTCCTCGGCCGGCCCGGTTTGCGGCCCGTGGTTGTGCCTCGCGCTCAGCGGCCGGACCGCTGGCCGATGAACCGCCGCTACGCCCGCGCCCGTGACGCCCGCGGCCTGGTGTTCGGCGGTGACATGCAAGGCCGCCAGGTCCTCAAGCGAACAGTCCACACCGGCTGGACCGGCGCATCCGAGCCAGTTGCAGCGCTGCTACGCCTAGATCCAGGCGACCGGGTATGGGCCCGCAAGCGGGAGCTACTGATCGACGGCCGGATCGCGGAGCTGAGCGTCAGCTACTTCCCGGCCGCTGTCGCCGAGGACACCGCTTTGATGGCGCCGGGCGACTTCCCACCCGGCGGGGTAGTGGGTGTCTTGGAAGGCGCCGGCCATCGCGTGCTACGGACCTACAACGAGGCTCGCTCGCGCCTGGCGACCGAGGAGGAGTTGCGCGCCTTCGGCGCCGACCCCAGCCTGCAACCGCTGCATGCCCGGGTCGTCCTCGAGATCACCCACGGCACTTACGGCGCCGAGGATGAGGCGTTGGAGGCGCTGGTCAGCATCCGGCCAGCGACCGGCAACGTGATTGTGTTCGAGACCTACGAGGGGTCGGACGACGAAGGCGACGAGCCTACCGGCGTGTCCGGGGTCGGCACGGCGGCCGGGGCCTGAAGGGAGGCTGCGGATGACCGCTGATTCCATCTTTGGTGGCGCTGCCGCCCGCAAGCTTGAAGCCGCCTACCTAACCCCCGACGTGGTGGAGCAGCGGCGTGCCACCCTGCAAGCATTGGCGCTGCAGCCAGGGGAGCGGGTGCTCGATGTTGGCTCCGGGCCGGGTCTGCTGGCCGCCGAGATGGCCCAGGTCGTCGGGCTGGCCGGCCACGTCATCGGGATTGACGTAAGCGATGCCATGCTCGCCCTCGGACAACGCCGCTGCGCCAACGTCAGCGGAATGGGTTGGCTGAGCTTCGTCAAGGCCGACGCCGCCGTCCTACCTTTCCCCGATGCCGTCTTCGACGCGGCTGTGTCCATCCAGGTCTATGAGTACGTGGCTGACCTGCCCAACGCACTCGCCGAGTTGTATCGAGTCCTCCGCCCCGGGGGGCGGGCGCTTGTCCTCGACACCGACTGGGACTCTATTGTCTGGCATGCCGACGATCCCGAGCGGATGGGCCAGCTCCTAGATGCATGGAGGGCACGGTTCGCCGACCCGCACCTGCCCCGCACACTTGGTCACCAGCTCCGAGCTGCCGGGTTCCAGGTCAGCCACCCCGAGGCCTTGGTCCTCCTCAACCCTGAATACGACGCCAATACCTACAGCGTCGCTAACGGCGAGATCATGGCCGACTATGCCGTCACCCGAGGCAGCCTCACCCGTGACCAGGCCGACGCCTGGATCCAGGATCTCCGCCAACTCGGGCGGGACGGGCGGTATTTCTTCAGCCTGAACCGCTATCTGTTTCTCGCCAGGCGGTAGCCACGCCAGAGCAGCCTAGGACGGACTGCGAGCAGTCCTCGTGGTGGGAGCCTCGTTCTCCTCCCGCGCCCAGGGTGGAGGGATCTGGCCGGACGGTGCTGGCATGCCCGACCCCAGCCGCAAGCGCCCCACCAACAACCCGGCACCCGAGCCGGCCACGGCCGGCGATCTGATCCAGTTGGGCCGACTTCGTTGGCTCCATCGCTTGCCTCCGGCGGTCTCCTGGCATGCCACGGTGTCCACCGTCCCCCGGTTCCAAGGGCAGGGCAGACCGCCCGGCCAGGCAATCCAGGAGGGCAGGACCATGACCGAGGCCAGCGTG
>JASLBL010000428.1 GCA_030146615.1 Actinomycetes bacterium | reverse complement strand
CCCCGGGGCCAGCGCCAGCCCGGCCACGAACGCGGCCGCGAACAGCAGCCCGTGCACCGGGACCGGTCCCGGGGCGGGTCGCCGTCGGGCGGCCAGGGCCAGCAGGAGCCCGGCGACCAGGGCGACCACGCCCATGCCCAGCCCGGCCAGGAACTCGTCGCTGCCGGCGGCGGTGCGCAGCGTCCCGGACATCAGGCCAGGAGCTCTCCGTAGACGTCTTCCATGCGCCGGATGGCGGCGCGGATGTCGAAGTCGGCCGCCCGCCGCCGGGCCGCCTCGCCCAGCCGCTCCCGCAGGGCCGGGTCCTGGAGCACAGTGACGATGCCGGCGGCCAGGGCGCCGGGGTCGCCCGGGGGGACCAGGAGCCCGTGGCGGTCGTGCTCGACCAGCTCGGGAAGGCCGCCGACGCTGGTCACGACCGGCGGCTTGCCGAGGGCCATGGCCTCCATCAGGGCGATCGAGAGGCCCTCGTGCCGCGAGGACAGGGCGAACACGTCGAGGGCGGCGGCCAGCCGGGGCACGTCCTCGCGGAACCCGGCGAAGATCACCGTCTCGCCGAGGCCGAGCTGCTCGGCCTGGCGGCGCACCTGGCCCTCGAGCGGGCCCTGGCCGACCAGCAGGAACCGGACGTCGGGCACGGACCGGCGGACCAGCGCGGCCGCCTGGAGCAGGTCGCCGTGGGCCTTCTCGGCCCGGAAGTTGGCCACGGTCCCGACCAGCGGGGCGGTCGGGCCGATGCCCAGCTCCTCCCGGACCCCGTCGGCCGACGGCGGCCCCAGCGCCGCCGGGTCGAGCCCGTGGTAGAGGGTCTCGGTCGGCGGCAGGCGGCGCCAGCGCAGCGGCGGCGGGTACCGGATCGAGGACCGGACCTGGTCGGAGACGCAGAACACGTGGTCGTTGCGGGCGAAGGTGGCCAGGTTGGCCCAGTAGGTCGGGGGCTTGTAGGACTCCCAGACGTTGTGCTCGGTGTAGACCAGCCGGGGCCGGTCCCGGCCCCAGAGGGCGACCCGGGCGCCGATGGCGGCATAGGGCAGGTGGGCGTGGACCAGGTCGATCCGGCGCTCCCGGACCAGTTCGGCCAGGCGCCGCAGCCAGCCCCGGCCGCCGTCGCCGCCCAGGCAGGTCACGGCCATCCCACGCCGGGCCAGCTCGGACGCCAGGGCGTCCTTGGCCGGCAGCAGGTAGGCGACCTCGTAGCGGAACCGGTCGTGGTCCAGATGGGGTGCGGCGCTGGCCAGCAGCTGCTCGGCCCCGCCGCGGCCGAGGCCTTTGATCAGGACCAGGACCCGCTTCACGCCGCCACCAGCCGCTCGTACAGGTCCAGGTAGCGGGGGGCCACGGCGCGGATCTCGAACTGCCCGCGGCAGCGCTCGCGGGCGGCCACGCTGAGGCGCTGGCGGCGGCCGGCGTCGGCGAGCACGGCGATCACGTGGTCGCCGAGGCGGCCCAGGTCGCCCGGCGGGGCGAGCAGGCCCGTCTCCCCCGACCGGACGACCTCGGCGACCCCGGCCACGGCGTAGCCGGCCACCGGGAGGCCGGCCATGCCGGCCTCGATCACCGTGGCCGGCATGCCCTCCGAGCAGCTGGCGAACAGGACCACGTCGCTGGCCGCGAGGACGTCGGCGACGTCGCCGCGGACCCCGGCCAGCAGCACCCGGTCGCCGGTCCCGTGCCTGGCCACCGCGTCCTCGACCTGGCCGCGCAGGGGGCCGTCCCCGGCCAGCAGGTGCCAGGCCCTTGGCCGCTCGGCCAGCGCCCGGGCCGCGACCTCGACGTGCGCCAGCGGGTCCTTCTCCCAGGTGAGCGCGCCCAGCGACAGGATCACCTCGGCGTCGTCGGGGATACCGAGGTGCCGGCGCATGCCGGCCCGGTCGCGGGTCGGGGCCAGCCGGGTGGCGTCGACGGCGTTGGGGATGGTGACCACGTGCGGGGCCGGCAGGCGGAAGACCTGGATGGTCTCCTGGCGGACGGCCTCGGCCACGGCGACGATCCGGGCTGCCCGGCGCATCAGCCGGCCGTAGACGACCCGGCGCGGGCCGGAGGCGATCGAGGCCGGGGTCGACCCGATCCGCCGGTAGACGACCCGGCGGCGGCCCCCGGCCGCCCCGGCGACGGCGTACTTGAGGGCCTCGCCACCGTGGGCCTGGATGACGTCGGGCGCGAACTCGCGGAGCAGCCGGCGCAGCCCGGCCACGCCGGGCAAGCCCATCCGGACCCCCGGCACCCCGGCCGCCTCGGCGCCGAGCACGGTCGCCGGGGCCCGGAACGGGACGGCCAGCCCGTCCGGCGCCCGCAGGACCGCCACCTGCTGCTCGACCTCGGCGTCCTCCAGGGCGCCGACCAGGTCGGCGGTGAAGATCTCGGCCCCCCTGCGCTGGCCGGTGGCCACGACGTGCAACACTCGCACCGCTAGCCTCCCGAGCCTGGAGCGACCCGGTGCGCGTGCTCTACCTGATCGACAGCCTGGTGCCCGGCGGCGCCGAGCGCTCGCTGGCCGCCATGGCCCCTCACCTGGTGGCCGGCGGCGTCGTGCTCGAGGTCGCCACCCTGCACGAGCGCCCCGGCGTCCAGGCCGAGCTGGCCGCGGCCGGGGTCGGCCTGCACTCGCTGGCCGGCGGGGGCGGACGAGCCGGCTGGGCCCGGCGGGCGCAGCGGCTCATCCGCGACCGGCGGCCCGACCTGGTCCACACCACCCTGTTCGAGGCCGACCTTGCCGGCCGGGTGGCAGCCACCGTCTGCCGCGTGCCGGTCGTGTCCAGCCTGGTCA
>JASLBL010000423.1 GCA_030146615.1 Actinomycetes bacterium | reverse complement strand
GATCCAGTTCCGGACCCGTATCTGGTCGTTCACCACCGCCTGACCCGCCCGCGGTCGCGCCTGCCCAGGTGCCCGGTGTGCCGGGGTCCGAGCCCGATCTGGCCACGGTTGGTCCGTCCCGCCCTATTCGGTGTCGTTTCTCCCCTAAAGGTCACATGGGGATCTGCCGAGTACAGATTGAGCTGTTCGTTACGCTCGGAACGTGCGAGCATCGGGCGCCGCACCGGGGGAGCTATGGAAGAGCAGGCCGTCGCCGACACACTGGTCCTTCCGAAGCAGCTCGAGCTCACGCCGGCGCTCCGGAACCTGATCGAGACGGCCATTCCGAGTGGTTCACACTGCCTCAACGTGGGCCGCCGGGCCCGGGCCCTCAACGTGTGGCTGGGCGAGCACGGCTGCACCCATCGCACCGTGGACGAGTCGCAGGTGCCGGCGCTCCCGTACGAGTCGGAGTCGTTCGACGCCGCCCTCCTGATCGGCGTGCTCGACCGCCTGGCCGAGCCCTACCGGGCGGCCCGGCAGCTCCACCGGATCCTCCGCCCCGGCGGCGTGCTCCTGGTCACCGCGGCCAACGACTGCTACTGGCGGCGTCGCCTCGACCGGGTCGTCGGTGGCGAGGACCGCCGCTCCAGCTCCTACAGCCCGGGGACCCTGCGCCGCCTGCTGCTGGACGCCGGCTTCAACCTGGTTGGCGTGGAGGGCCAGGACGGCGCGTTCATCAGCGACCTGCCCCTGGCCGGGCGCTGGTGCCGCCGCCGCGGCTCCGGCCCCTACCGGGCCGCCGAGCGGTTCCTCCCCACCCTGCTCGGCTCGCGGGTCGGCGCGTTCGCGGTCAGGCTCTGAGGGTCCCGTCCTCGTCGTCCTGGACCGGGACCGTCTCGCGCTCGGCGGGATGGGCCAGCCGGACGTGCAGGTCGATGTTCAGCCGCGCCATCTCAGGGCTCTCAGCCTGATCGGAGATTCCGCACATGGTGCAGACCCAGCGGTAAAGCGGCTCTTTCATCCCACCTCCGGACGGTTCCGGACACTCTAACGCACCGTGCCGCCGCCGTTTGCCACAGCCCAACCGGGCCGGATAAGGTTCGGGCGCTTCCCCGGCGCAGCTCGTCATCAACCTGTCGGCAATCTTGCCCTCCAGGTGGAGCCTTCGCGTCCCAATACCGGTCAGATCGAATTGCACGTGCAGGGGGGCGTCCGCTGTTGAATCTGCGTTTGCGGCATGAGCAAGGCGCACGGCGAGTCCGGTCCACGGTTCCCCAGGCAGTCCTCGAGCACCACCCGAGCAGGCCCAGCACCGTCTCCCTCCCCGAGGTTCCGGAGGGGCCGGCCGGCCGCCGCACGAGCACCTGGAGACCGGCGGTCAAGGCCCGTACGCAGCGGCAACGGCTGATGACGGTGGCGCGGTTCGCGGCCGTGGGGGCCAGCGGGATCGTGGTCAACCAGCTGGTCCTGTGGCTCTGGGTCGCCGGCGGCGGAGGCCACTACCTGCTGGGCGCCGTGGTGGCAACCCAGGGGTCGTCCACCTGGAACTTTTTCCTGACCGAGCGCTGGGTCTTCCCGGGAACCGGCGGCCGAAGGCTCCGCTCGCGGTACGCCCTGTTCCTCGGGATGAACAACTCGACCCTGCTGCTGCGCATCCCCGTCCTCGCCCTGCTGACGTCATTTCTCGGTGTCAATTATCTGGTTTCGAACTTCCTCACCCTGGTTGTCCTGTTTCTGCTGCGGTTCCTGGTCAGCGACCGGCTCATCTGGAGGCCGGCCGCCACACCCGCCGTCCGGCCCGCCCCCGCCCGCGGAAGCGTCCCGGCGGTCCACCGGTCCGGGCCGGCCGCTCCCCGCTATCTCTACCAGGTGGGCGGCTTCGTCTCGGTCGGGTCCGACATCGCCCTCCGCGAGCTCCAGTACTTCCGGGTCCGCGCCCTGGAGGGCCGCCCGGACATCCGCATCCAGGTGCAGCCGGTGGGGGAGCCGGGGCTGCGAGCCCGGTCGCTGGTCACCCACGGGCCGAGTTTCGTCACCTACGAGGAGCACCTGGGCCAGCTCGGCGCCAACTTCCGGCTCGACTTCGAGCGGGACCGCATCGACGTCGCGGTGGCGCCGCTGCTCGGCCGCTCCCCGCACGTCGTCTACACCAACGTGGTCGAGGCGCTGCTGCGGTTCGTGCTCGTCTCCCGCGGCTGCCTGCTGCTCCACTCGGCCACCGTGGAGCTGGACGGGCACGGGGTGATGCTCACCGCCCGGACCGACACCGGCAAGACCAGCACCGTCCTGCGGCTGCTGCGCGAGCATGGCGGCGGGTTCCTGGCCGACGACATGACGATCGTCGAGCCGGGCGGCCGCGCCCACTGCTACCCCAAGCCGCTGACCATCAGCGCCCACACCGTGCAGGCCATCGCCACCCACACCCTGACCGGCTCCGAGCAGCTCAAGCTGGCCGTGCAGAGCCGCCTCCACTCCAAGGGCGGCCGCCGGGTCGGGAGCCGGCTGGGGGAGCTCAACCTGCCGATCATGGCCCTGAACGCGACCACCCAGGCGCTCGTCCCGCCCCCCAAGTACATGGCCCACCGGCTGGTCCGGACCCGGTACCTGGCCTCGACCCGGGTACGGGAGCTGTTCGTGATCGCCCGGGGCGCCGCCGAGCTCACCGAGCTCGACCACCAGACCGCCATCGACCTGATGATCGAGAACACCGACGACGCCTACGGCTTCCCGCCGTTCCGTTCCTTCGCCCCGGCCATCTCGATCGAGGGCGCCGACTACGGCCGCCTGCGCGAGCGCGAGCGAGATCTCTTGACCAGCTTCCTGGCCGGGGTCCGGGTGCGGCGCCTGGTCCGCGACGACTTCTCCTGGGCCGAGGCAATCCCCACCCTCCTCAACGGCCACCAGCGGCCGGCCTCCGAACGGGGGATGCCGGAGCTGGAACGCCTCGCCGAGCAGCCACCGACCCAGTCCGCCTGAGCAAATCCGATGACCGGTCCCGTCCGCCCGCTCCGCCGCCGTCGGCGGTGGGCTCGACAACTTGGCAAGGGATGATCGCCGTGGCAACCCATTCGGCAGCGCGAGCCCGCAGGCCCGTCACCCTGGCGCTGGCCGCGCTCCTGGTGGCCGGGGCGGCCCTGGCCCCCGTCCCGGCCCTGGGCGCGCCCAGCTCCTCGCTGACCCGCTACCCGTACCTCACCGACCTGGTCGGCGGGTCGGTGACCGTCAACTGGGCCACCACCCGCACGGCCAAGACTGCGTCGGTGACTATCGGCAAGGTCGGGACCGAGCCGGCCTGCGCCAGCCGCACGGTCGCCGCCACCAGGACCAGCATCACCGTCAAGTCGGTGTCCCAGTACCAGTGGCGGGCCACCGTGGGTGGCCTGGAGCGGGACGCCACCTACTGCTACCGGGTCTACCTCGGCACCAGCCCGAGGATCGACCTGCTCGGCTCCGACCCCTCCCCGAGGTTCCGGGGCGAGCTCCCCGAGCGGCCGGCCGAGCCGTTCAGCTTCGCCGTGTTCGGCGACTGGGGCCAGGCGAATGCGGGCAGCGCCAACCCTGCCCAGGAGGCCTTGCTGGCCCGGCTGGCCAAGACCGACGCCCGGTTCGCCGTCGGCACCGGCGACGTCGCCAACCCCTCCGGGAGCCAGTCCAACTACGGCGACCTCTACCGGACCGGCAGCAGCGTCAGCGGCGTGTTCGGACCCAGGTTCTGGGCCGGGCCCGGCAAGTCGCTGCCGTACTTCCCGGCCGTCGGCAACCACAACCCGAACAGCACGTTCCTGGTCAACTGGCCCCAGCCCAAGGCGGTGGCGACCTCGAACGGCCGCTATCAGCTGGACACCTACTGCTGCGTGAACGGCACCCGGTCCAAGGACTACGCCAGCGCCTGGTACGCCTTCGACGCCGGCGGGGCGCGGTTCTACGTGCTCCAGACGGCCTGGCACGCCGGCAACCTCGGCGAGGGAACCCAGTACAAGAACGACTACGACACCCACTGGACCCCGACCAGCGCCGAGTACAAGTGGCTGGAGGCCGACCTGGCGGCGCATGCCTCGACGCCGCTCAAGTTCGCCTTCTTCCACTACCCGCTGTACTCCGACCAGAGCAGCCAGACCTCCAATGCGTTCCTTCATGGGGCCGGCAGCCTGGAGGGGTTGCTCAGCCGCAACGGGGTCGACATCGCCTTCAACGGCCACGCGCATGTGTACCAGCGGAACCTCAAGCCCCATGCCGGCGGGCTGGTCAGCTACGTGACCGGCGGCGGGGGAGCGTCGCTGACCTCGATCGGCAGCTCCGGCTGTAGCGAGACCGACGCCTATGGGATCGGCTGGAAGGGCTCGACCAGCACCGGCGCCGCCTGCGGGGCCGCCCCGACGCCGACGCGGACCGACCAGGTGCACCACTTCCTGCTGGTGAAGGTGGACGGGACCCGGGTCACGGTCACCCCGACCAACGCCGCCGGCGACACCTTCGACATCGCCACCTACCAGTTCGCCGCCGACGGCGCCGGCCCCCCGACCCCACCGGGCGGCTTCAGCGCCACCGCCGTCAGCACCAGCCAGGTCAACCTGTCCTGGCAGCCCAGCGCCGACGACGTCGGCGTGAACAGCTACACGATCTACCGGGGCGGGACCAAGCTGGCCACCGTGCCGGGATGGAGGACGACCTACGCCGACCGGGGTCTGGCGCCCAGCACCACCCACACCTACCGGGTGGAGGCCACCGACGGCAACGGCAAGAGCTCTACGCAGTCCGCCGCGGCGACCGCCACCACCAAGCGGCAGGGCAGGGTGCTGAAGTTCCAGCCGGCCAAGGACACCTACGTCAACGCCGATACCCCGACCACCGCTTATGGCACCGCGACCAAGACCTACGCCGACAACAGCCCGGTCAGGAAGGCCCTTTTGGCCTTCGACGTGGCCGGCACCGGCGGCTGTGTGATCGCCGCCGCCCACCTGCGCCTGTACAACGTCGACGCATCCCCCAGAGGTGGGGAGTTCCACCCGCTCGCCGACACCAGCTGGAACGAGCAGACGGTGACCTGGGACAGCGCCCCGCCCATCGACGCCCCGGCCTTCGCCCGCCTCGATGGGGTCACCAAGAGCACCTGGTACGAGGTCGACGTCACCTCCCAGGTCCGCCGGGATGGGCCCGTCGGCCTGGCCATCACCTCGAGCGCGTATGACGGCGCCGGCTACTCCTCCAAGGAGGGCCCGGTGAGCCAGCGGCCCGAGCTGGTCGTGGAGTGCGCGGCGGCGTGAGACTCGGTGACCGGGTCACCCGCGACCGACCGGCCGAGGCGGCCGGATCGGTGCGGCTCGACGACCTTCTTGTCGAGCCGGCGGGGTCGGTGGCGCCGTTCCTGGATGCCGTTGACGGCGCACATGGTGCGGCCGACGAGGGCACCGAGGCGGTGGTCACGGGCCGCCGAGCCCGGCGCCGCCGCCCCTGGGCGCTGGAGGCGGCCGCCCTGGTGGTGATCGTCGCCGTCGGCGGGCTGCTGCGGTTCTGGAACCTGGACCGGGTCGGCTTCCGCGGTGACGAGGCCGTCTACGCCGGCCAGGCGGCGGTGCTGGCCGGGGTGGAGGAGCTCCAGCGCTGGTTCATCCTCATGTCCAGGGGCAACTCGAACTTCCTGCTGTTCCAGCGGGTGGTCTCGCTGGCCTACCGGACGTTCGGGGTCAGCGACGTGCTCGCCCGGGCGGTCGCCGCGGCCTTCAGCACGCTGACCATCGTGGTCGTGTTCGCCATCGCCCGGAGCTTGTACACGCGGCGGGCGGCGTTGATCGCGGCCTTGCTGCTGGCGGTGAGCAGCTACTCGGTGGTGCTGGGCAGGTTGGCGCTGCTGGATTCGACGCTGACGTTCCTCGTTACCCTGGCCATGCTGTGCCTGGCCAGGTGGGACCGGACGAGTAAGCCGGCGTGGCTGTGCGGGTTCGCGGCCTGTGTCGCCCTGGCCATCCAGGCCAAGATCGTCGGGGTCCTGCTCCTGCCGATCGTCGGTGGGTACCTGCTGGTGTCGAGGCGGCGGCTGCCATGGCGCATGGTCGCGCTGGCCGCGGGGGCGTTCCTGGTCTTCCTGAGCCCGGTGCTGCTGGACCTGGCGTCCAACTCGCGGGAGTTCGGGGACTTCCTGTCGAGGAGTAGCCGCCGGGTCAGCCACGTGCCCTGGACCTACTACCCGACGGTGCTGCTGGCTCGGGAGGGGGTCGTGGTCGTGCTCCTGTGGACGGCCGGGGTGGTGATGGCGGTGGTTCGGCGATCCCGGGCCGACCTGATCCCGGGGTTGTGGCTGCTGGCGTTCGTGGGGTTCTACCAGCTGTATCCGTTGAAGGCGTTCAACTATCTGCTGCCGTCGGTTCCGGCGCTGTGCCTGCTGGCTGCTCGGGCGCTGGAGCGGCTGCCGCGGCCGGCATGGTCGGTTCCTCGGGTCGCCGCCTGGGTGGCTGTGGCCGGGGTGTTGGTCGCGGGGGTCATTCCGTACCAGTGGCGGGCGCTGCACGACGACAGCTACGCCGGGTTGGAGGAGGCGGCCCGCTGGCTGGCCGACCACAGCCCAGCCGGCGCCGGGGTGATGACCTTGTCGCATGGGTCGGCCCAGTATGTGTTCTCGTTCTACGGTCGGCGGGACGCCTACCCGTTCGGCCGATTCCGCCTGGCCACCGTGCTGCCGGGCGGCGAGATCGTTCATGCCCTTCCGAGCACCGAAGGGGTCACTCCTCGGGATTGGGTGGCCTTGTGGCCGCCGCAGCTAATGGAGAAGGGGACCGTCGACTACCTCGTCTACTACGCCACGTCGACCACGATCGATGATCCCGAGGAAGACCCGCTGGTCAACACCTCGACCCAGCGGAAGTTCCGCGAGCTGATCGCCAGGTACGGAGGTGAGCTCGTCCACACGGTGTTTGTGAACCGTGAGGGTCGGGTGTGGATCTACAAGGCGACCCGGTTGCGCAAGAAGCCGGTCGTGACCCGTTCGGTCAGTGAGGGAGTGCTGAGGGTTAAGGGCTGGGGGTTCACCTTGAACTCGACGGTGAGGGTGCATTACCACGGCCGCCGGGTCGCAACGGTTCGCGCTGACCGCCGGGGGTCGATCAACCTGCGGTTCCCGGTTCCCAGGCGGGCCCGACCTCCCTACTACGTGGTCCTCACCGACGCAGACGGCAACTACGCGTCGTTCTCGGGCCTGTCCGCGCCACGACCAGGGGTGGGAGGGAGGCGAGGGCCACGGCCACAGGGATGAGAATGCATGGCCAACACCGGCACCTCGGGCGGCTCGGGGTCGCGCAGATCCTTGTCCTCGCCGGGATCACGCTGGTCGCGTTCTCTGCCGCCATCGGCTTCGGACTCCTCCGGGGTGGTGGTCTGGAGATGGCGATCGAGCCGCCAGCCAACGCCCCCGCCTGGGAAACAGGTGCGGTGGCGTGTCGGGATGACCCGATGGTCGGTGTTCCTCATCCAACACGATTTGTCGTGGTGGCCAGCTGTTCGACGGTGCGCGGCACCGTCAAGCAGGTCCGACGTGATCCGGCCGACGGCGAGGTCAATATGCTGGTCGAGGTGGACCGGAGCTCCTCCCGGTTCCTCCCATCCGCCAATGAGCGTGTGCTCCGCGCGGCCGTCGTTCCCCGCGACGTCCCGAACGTGAGGATTCCAAGGGTGGGCCAGCACGTCACGCTCTATGGAGCCTGGGTCCGGGACCGAAACCAGCGCAACCAGGTCGTGCTGCACCCGGTGTGGGGGATCGAGGGCTCCACCAGTGAGAGCAGTCCCGGACTTGCCTCGTTGCCCATGCCCGGCGCCGGGTCGAATACAGCCGTCAACAAGCGCCTGAAGGTCCACATGCAGGCGCCGCGATCCGTGCCGGTGGGCGGGGCCATGCATATCGTGGTCCGCGTCCAGTCCTCCTCTAAGGGCGTGCTCCGTCCGGAACCGGAGGCCAACCTGTTCTTCGAGGTCCGCACCAAGGACGCCCGGGGTGTCCAGTGGAAGGCCGCCACCACCAACGCCCTCGGCCTCGCCCGGGTCAGCCTGGTCGCGCTCGAGCACCCAGGGCCCTTCCGGGTCTGGCTGTATGTTGACAAACCGGGTCAGTCAGCGGTCGTGAGTGCCCCTGTCACCGTGCGCCGCCGATGAAGCTGCGAACCCAAGGGCGCCCCCTGCGCCGCTGGATAGCGGTGGGCCTGGTAGTCGTAGCCGTCGGAGGGGGAGGGCTCGTGGCGATCCGGCTTCGGCAACCCGTGGAAGCCGTCTTCACCCCGGTGGCCGACACCTATGTCAGCACCGCCCATCCCGATGCCAACTACGGGAGTCAGCCGACCCTGCGTGCCGACGCCACCCCGAAGATCCGCAGCTACCTACGGTTTCGCATTACGGAGGTGTCGGGACGCATCGTTGGAGCCAAGCTTCGCCTGTGGTCCCAAACCGGCGATCTGGCCGGCTACTCGGTCCATCCGGTGAGCAGCGGGTGGGATGAGCGCGACACCACCTCGCGAAGCCGTCCGACAGCCGACGTACCTGTTGCCAGGTCGGGACCGTTCGGACCCGCTTCTTGGAGCAGCGTGGACGTCGCCCGACTGCTGGAGGATGCCCGTGAGATCAGCTTTGTCGTGACGACGCGGAGCAGCCAGACCATTACCTTTGCGAGCCGTGAAGGGGACAACCGGCCGCAGCTGGTGATTTGGACGAAGCCGGCCCCCACGCCCTCCGCGATGGCGTTCAGGATGGCTGTCTAGTTCGTTACTATCGAACCCAATGACGGCTCCTCAGTCGGCTCGGTCTCGCCGGCGGCTCCTGGCCCTTGCCGTGGTGACCGTGGCCGCCTGCATCATCGCGGCGGAACCGTTCCCCAAGGGGGCCGTGTTGTTCTCGCTGACCGAATCCCATGGCGTCGACGCTGGCGATCTGCCAGCGCTCGCGCTGTTGCTCGTGGCCGGTTGGCTCGCTCGCTAGCTCCCAACTGGCCCGGGCCGTTCGCTCCGTTGGGCTGTGTGACAGGATCCGAGCCACAAGAGTGGGGAGGCCTGCAGTTCATGCTCAGGTTCGTCAACCTGGACGGCGTTGCTGTGGCGTTGGCTGCTGTTCTCTCAGCCCGGGTGACCGTTGAGCCTACGAGCCGGTCGAGCTGTCCTGCTCATCCTCGAAGGCGTAGCGGATGTCGAACGGCTTGTTGGTGATGAACAGCGTGGTCACGGCAGCGTCGTCGGTGGCGCCGTGCTCCATGAGCATGCCTTCGGGGAACCAGACGAAGCTGCCTGGGCCGAAGTTCCCGGCGTGGGTCCTCAAGGTGCCCTCAAGCACATAGATCCCGTGGGCGCAGTTGTGGCGGTGCCAGGGGTTGGTGAACCCGGCGTCGTAGCGGATCATCTGGACCGACATGCCGGTGTCGGGGTCGGAGATGAATGCCTTCAGCGGCACGCCCAGCTGGAGTTGCTCGATGTACAGCTCGCCCCAGGGCATGGCGTTGGAGTCGAAGCTCTGGAGTTGGTCGTTGGCGGGCTGGTCGGTCATGTGACTCCTCCTTGCTTGGAGGTCGCCGCGCGGGCACAGCCACGACGGCGGCGGCTGGATGCGATATGGGGACGACCGAGCGTTGCATCGGCCTGGGGGGCTGTCAACGGGCTCCGCGACGACTGACAGCACCCGCAGCAGCGCCGCAGCCAGCTGGCGGCGCAACCCAGGGCACTGGCACCGGCGGTTACGCCGAGGGTGAACCGCCGTGTCGCTCCAAGGGTGGATGCCTCCAGGGGTCCGCCGACGGCCAGGACCTAGAAGGTGGCGGCGAGCAGGAACAGCCCCGTGTCCCCGACGATCGATACCAAGGTCGCAGCGACCGATACCTTGGTCGGGGCCGGGCAGCGGAAGCGGCGACGCCTGGCGCCGCGGGCCATCCCGACGGCCGATCCGCCGCCACCGCCGGGTCGCTACCGTCAGGGCATCCGCGCACCAATTGAGGTGCCACAGTGGGTTGGATGGGGGATGGCAGTGGTGAACCAGGCGGTGACAGAGCAGGCTCGTCCGGCACCGCTGGTGCGGCAGGCCCGGATCGCGGGACTGTGCTACCTCCTGGTGATCGCCGGTGGGTTGTACGCCGAAGTGATGGTGCGGGGATCGCTGTTCGTGGCGGGCGACGCGGCCGCGACAGCGCGGGGGATCGCCGCCAACGAGACGCTGTGGCGGTGGGGGGTGGCGGTTCACCTGCTCTACCTCGTCCCCGCCATCGTGACGAACGTGCTCATCTGCGGCCTGTTCGAGGCGGTCGAGCCCACGCTTGCCCGGCTTGCGCTCGTGTTCAGCGTCGCCGGTGTGATTATCGAGGCGGCGAGCCTTCTCCACCTGTATGTGCCGCTGGCAATGATCGAGCAGAGCGGCGCGCTCACCGCGCTGGGGGAGGGGCAGCGACAGGCCGTTGCCTACCTCGCTGTCGGCCTGTTCGACACCGGCTTCGGCTTCGCCCTCCTCTTCTTCGCCGGCTTCTGCGTGCTCATCGGCACCCTGATCCTGCGCTCGCGGCTGATCCCGCGCGTCTTTGGCGCGCTGATGGTCGTGGCGGGCAGCTGCTATGTCGTGAACACCCTGGCGTTGCTGGTCTCGCCGGCACTGTCGGACCGGCTCGTCCCGGGGATTCTGCTGCCTGTCGGGCTGGCTGAGCTGTCGCTGGCGCTGTGGCTGACGGTGAAGGGAGTGCAGGCGCAGGAGGCGGCTTCAGCACCGCT
>JASLBL010000286.1 GCA_030146615.1 Actinomycetes bacterium | reverse complement strand
GAATCGCTCGGCACGTGTTGGAGCGATAGAGCCAGCATCAAGAATTCAGAGGACATCCCGTTAGCGCACCAGAACTCAACTCCTTGTCCATTTACCAGGCCCTGCTGACTCCGTTCTCCCACCTCTCAGCTGCTACTTTGTTGTCTTCTCAGCCTCATGTGTCCTATTACCTACCCGCATATGCCATCCCCTCTCGTGCTATCCTCACCGCAATTCCAGTCGTCTACACATCCGCATCTGCGATGCACGGCTGCCGTCTGGTGGCGGCGGGAGGGTTGGGCCGGGTGGCGTTGCCGGTGAAGGCGCTCAAGGCAGGCCAGGAGAGCTACTGGCTGGACCAGATCGCCCGCAACCGCGAAGAGTACTTCTCCGGCCGCGGAGAGTCACCAGGCCGGTTCGTGGGCAGCGCCGCCGGTCTGGAAGGCATCGCCTCGCCCGAGCAGGTGCGGGCGATGTTCCAGGGCCTGGACCCCGCCACCGGGGAGCAGCGGTGTGCGCCGCTGTGGCGGGCTGACCCGCGCTCCAAGCTGGCCGCCGGGCCGCTGCTGGAGGCCTTGACCGCGCGCGCCGACCAGCAGGGTGTTGAGGACCTGGAGGAACTGGCCGGGTCCAAGGCGCTCCAGGGCGACGTGCGGTCGGTCCAGGCGGCCTGTCGGCTGGGCGGCTCGCGGCGAGTCAAAGTCGAGACGGTCGAGCGGCTGTGCCGCAAGGTCCTGGACCTAGACCCCCACGAGCTGTATGGCCAAGCATTCGGGGTCGCGTGGCAGCATCGGGGCAAGCGGGTCAATGAGCGGGTGCAGGCCTTCGACCACTGCTTCTCCTCGCCCAAGAGCGTGTCGCTGCTGGCCGCCGCCGCCAGCCCCCAGACCCGGCGGCTGCTGGCCGAGGGCCGCGCCGAGGCGCTCACGGTCGCGATCGGCTACCTGGAGGGCCACGGCCTCGGGGTCAGACGGGAGCATAACGGGACAGACCGTTACCTGGCGGTTGGGGGGTTGGTGGCGGTGGCCTTCGAGCACCGCATGAGCCGCTCAGGCGACCCCAACCTCCACACCCACGTGCTGGTCCAGAACGCCGCCCAGGGACCGGACGGCCGCTGGACGGCATTGGACAGCGACCGGCTATACGCCCACCTGATGGCGGCCGATCACCTCTACCTGGCCGCCGAGCGGGCCGCGCTCACCCAGCGCTTAGGTGTCCGCTGGGGCCCGGTGGACGAACGCTCAGGCGCCGCCGAGATCATCGGTCTGGACGACCGGACACTGATCGAGCGGTTCTCCAAGCGCTCCGAGGAGATCGACCAGTGGCTGGACACCCATGGCCTGTCCGGGATCAAGGCGAGCAGTGCCGCGGCGGTGGCGACCAGGGCGCCCAAGGACTACGCGGAGTCTGAGCACAGCGTCTATGCCCGGTGGGGGGCTGAGCTGGCGGAGCAGGGGGTGGGCGAGCGCCACCTGGCCGAGGTCTGCTCGGGTGGACGGGGCCGTCCAGCGTCTCGGGCAGAGCTGGACGCCGCGCTGGACGCGCTGTCCGGCCCGGACGGGCTGACCGGACAGGTGTCCACCTTCACCCGGACGGATGTGGTGGACGCCCTGGCCAAGCGCCTGCCGGTCGCCCCGAGCGCGCAGGAGGCGCTCACCCAGGTTGAGGCGGCCGCCGACCGGTTCCTCGAGGAGCGGGCGGTCCGGGTCGGCCGCGACCACCGGCTGGCCGTGGACCGGTTCTCGACACCGGAGCTGCTGGCCCTGGAGCGCCAACTCGTGGATGGCGCGACCGGCCGGACGGAGGAGCGCTGCGCCGTCGTCCGTCCGGAGGTTCTCCGGCAGGTCCTGGACCGCCACCGCACGGCGGGCGAGGACCAGGCGGCCATGGTCCGCGACCTCACCCAAGGCGGCGCCGGGGTGGCTGTCGTCGTGGGGCGGGCCGGGAGTGGCAAGACGTGGGCGCTGGGGCTGGCCCGGGAGGCCTTCGAGCTGGCCGGCTACCAGGTCCTCGGCTGTGCGCCCACCGGGATCGCCACCGTCGGGCTGGCCGACGAGGGCTTCACCGACGCACGAACGGTCGACCGGCTCTTGCTAGACCTTCAGCATCGCAGGATCGAGCTGGACGGCCGGACGGTGCTGGTGGTGGACGAGGCGGCCATGCTGGGCACCCGCAAGCTCGCCCCCCTCCTCGGCCATGCGGAGCGGGCCGGCGCGAAGGTGGTGCTGGTCGGCGACGACCGCCAGTTCGCCTCCATCGCCGCCGGCGGTGGCTTCCGCGCCCTCCGGCTCCGCTTGGGTGCCTCGGAGCTGACCATCAATCGCCGCCAGGTCGAGGCCTGGGAGCAGCGCGCGATCGACGACGTCCGGGCTGGCAACCTGGAGCAGGCGATCGCCGCCTATGTCGAGCATGACCGCATCCGCGCGTTCGAGGCCCGCGACGACCGCGACCGCGCCCTCATCTCGGACTGGTGGCAGGCACATGAGCAGGGGGAGCAGCCGGTGATCTACAGCCACCGCCGCGCCCAGGTCGACCAGCTCAACCAGGTGTGCCAGCGGCTGCGGGCCGAGCACGGCCAGCTCGGAACTGAGCGCCTCACCGTCGGGGACCGCAGCTTCGCCGTCGGGGATGTGGTGGTGCTGGGCGCCAACGCCCGCGACCGGCTGGAGGTAGTCAACGGCACCACCGCCATCGTTGAGGACCTGGACATGTCCGGCCGGGCGATAACGGTGCGGACGCTGGAGGAGGAGCGGCCGCGGACGGTCAGGCTGCCCGGCTGGTACCTGGACGCCCAAGTCCAGTCGGGCCAGTCGCGCCGGGTTGACCTGGCCTATGCCCGGACCGACATGCGCTCCCAAGGCAGGACCGAGCAGCGAGCGCTTCTAGCCTTGGACGGCGCCGAGGACATGCAGGGCGGTTATGTCCAGCTCACCCGGAGCAAGCACCGGACCGACCTGTACCTGACCGTCGGCCCCGAACCCCTCGGCGCCGACGACGAACGCCCCCATCTGGCCCGAGAGGCACGGGCGCCGGAGGAGCTGCTGGCCCGGGTGCTGACCCGCGACGGCAGCAAGACGCTTGCCACCGACAGCCCGGACGTGGTGGACGTGCGCAGGTTGTCGACGCGGGCGCTGCGGGCCGAACGCGACCGCCTCGCCCACCTCCGCACGCAGTGCCCGCCGGACCGGTCCCGGGAGCTGCGGCTGGCCACCGTGCGGGCGGCCGAGGCCGAGCAGGCCCGCCAGCAGGCCGACCAGGAACAAAAGGCAGCCGCCAACCAGGTCGACGCCCTCCGGAGCCGGCTGCGCCGCCGCGACCTCCAGGCAGCCAGGGAGCGGCTGGTGCTGGCCGAGCACGCGGCGGTGACCACGACCAGGCAGGCTGACCAGGCCGCCGAACGACTCGGCATCCTGCGGCGAGCCCAGCAGCGGCACCTGGGCTGGATGGAAGCCAACGACGCCGACCTCCGCGGCCGCGAGCGGGCAGTGGCCCGGGAGGACGCCTGGCGGCGGCGGGTCGACCAGCACGCGGTGGCCCTGGACCCGCCGGGCTGGCTGCTGGCCGAACTCGGCCCCGTCCCCACCGACCCCCAACAGCGCCAGGCCTGGCGCCTGGCCGCCGCGGAACTGGACGGCTACCGGCGCGGCTACGGGCTGGATGACCCCGGGCCAGCGAAGCATGTTGGGGGCAGGATGGCCCGGGAGGGGCGGGCCGGCGTGGCGGCCACCCTACTCGCCGGCGAGCAGACCGACCAGACCGGCCAGCAGCCAGGGCGCCGCGGCCGTGGCGGGCGTATCCACCGCCGCGGCGACCTCGGCCGAGGGCCGGCGGCGGCCGATCGGCGGCATCGGGTCGACCCTGAGCGGCTGCTGGGCGGCCAACCCCGCCGGCAGGCCCCCGGCCGGCGCCGCGACTGGCAGCTGGCCCGGGCCGCGCTGGAGCGGCTGGCCGGCTGGGACCGCCACCGCGACCACCGCGCCCGGCTGCATTCGGAGCGCGACCGGCCCGGTCGCCATCCGGACCGCACTGGTGGCCGTCACGAGCGCGACGGCCAGTAGCTGGCAGAAGGGAGCAGCACATGGGCCAGCACCCCACCCCCGACCCTGACCCCGACAAGGACCAGGACCCGGAGGAGCTCGGCGCGTCGGTCTATGACGGCAGCGGCCTGTCAGTGCGGGCCCTGACCACAGAGGAGCTCCAGCGGTTCCTAGATGCCCACCACGGCCAGCCCACCCGGCCCCTGGGCAGCGGCTGGGCCGCCCTTGACCCGGCAGGGCACCCCGCTGAGGTTCCCTGGGCCGCACCGGGAGCTGCGCCGGCGCTTCCCGGACCCCCGCCGTCGCGGTCGGCAGCGGCCGAGCCGGCCGA
>JASLBL010000285.1 GCA_030146615.1 Actinomycetes bacterium | reverse complement strand
CTGTGCCGGGTCGGTCATCAACTCACCGGATAGGGCGCATAGTCGAGCGCGGCCATCACGCCAGCCAGTCGCCGCTGGAACTTGGCCGCCTCGGTACCGCTGAGGTACTCCTGCCATTGCTTGGTCCGCTGCACGATGCCGCCCCACAGATGCGGATCAACCGGCCAGCGATCAGGATTCGGTGCGGGCTCCTCCAACGCCTCGGCGACATACGGCTCGCGCAGGAACGCGCAAAGGGGACGAAACGCGGCTGGAGGGTCACCTGTCAGCTGCTCGTAGCGCACCAGGTGCAGGGTGTCGTGGCGGTCGGCCCAGTCGAGCGCCAGGCGCGTTCGATGTTCATATACCGAGCAGAACCGCTCCAGCGTCAGGTCGGCCCAGCCTGCGCCGGGGTCCACGGCCGCACGTCGACGGTAGGACGTGAACACATCCACCGGATGGCGATGGATGTAGAGGAAGCGCCCGGCAGGAAACGTCCGGGCCAGCTTCGGCAAGTGCAGGATGTTGGTTGGGGTCTTCTCGACCAACCGAGGACAGCCGCGGGCCTGCCAGGCGAAGAAGAAGTAACTGCGCAGCACCAGGTGGTTGAGGTTGGCCAGCCATACCCACATGGCAGGATCACGATCACGCAGGAGGTAGTTCACCGGCGCCGCCAGCGCACTGACGGCCCGAGCCGGGCGGATGGACCGGAGGAAGGCGGCGTAGGCGCAGGCATCATCGAGCATGAACCGCCGGAGGGTCCCCGGGTACTCCAGTGTGAACATGAAGGTGCGCCGCAGGTGCGCGAAGACCTCGGTCTCAACCAGGTTCTGCGCCTTCGGCCGGAAGGAAGGGTGTTTCTGTAGTGTCCGGTACAGTAGGCTTGAGCCACTGCGGGCCTCACCGACGATGAACACCGGGCTCGCGTCCTTCATCTTCCGCGACACCCGCAATAGTTCGCGCACCCGAGGCCTCTCCCCCCGCGCGTCAGGCGACAGATCGAGGATGACCGTCGCTTCGGCGACGTCCTGCCGTCTGGGAGGACGGCGGTGTCCCGGTCACCGATGAGGTCGGGCCCGGTGGCACACGGCCGGCTTTGCGGCTGAGGGCGGGGCGTTCCACGTAGCGGTAGGTGAGCGCCGACAGCAGCCCGCTCAGCACCCCCAGCATCAAGAGATTGATCCAGAACGCTCCTGCGCCGCCCCTGGTCCACCCGTGTTGCTGAAACCAGCGGACGATCGGCTCGTGCCACAGGAAGAGACTGTAGGAGACCAACCCAACCGCGACGAACAGGCGGGTCTCCAGCAGCCGTACCAACGCTGGACACGGCGCTGGCTCCGTCGCCGGGAGAACAACGAGGGCGAGCAGAAGGGCACAGGCCAACGTCACCAGCATCTCGTAGACGACGGCGCCCTGGTATTGCACGATGCGCTCGCGGTCGGTCAGAAGGACGGTCACGACGATGACGCCCGCCAGGCCTGCGGCGGCAGCCCTTCGCCACCACGTGGGGAGCCGAACCCGTTCGTCCTCGAGGTTGACCCGCAGCACCGCCAGCGCCATGCCGAGCGCGAACAGGTCGGCGTGGTACCAGAAGCTGCGCGCGATGCCGAGATGCCAGGCGCCACTCCCTGGAGGCACCACGTAGGTGACGGTCACGCTGCCCGAGAGTCCGATAGCCAGGACCACCGCCACGGGCACGAGGACCGCCCCAGTGCGGCCCCGGGGCGTGGCGGCAGACCGGCCGCAGGCCGCCGCCAGCCACCCCAGCAGGGGAAGAATGAGATAGAAGACCAGTTCGACCGCCAATGACCACGCTGGTCCAATACCGGTGTCCATGGAGCCGGGGAAGTAATTCTGCAGCAGTGCGGCGTTGGCGAGCAGCACACCCAGGTCGCCGGACAGCCGGCCGAGCTCGCTCCCCGAGGAGGAGCGACCGATGAGGGCGGCGGGAAGGACGACGCCGATGACCAGCAGGACCACCAGGTAGGCAGGAAAGATGCGCAGGGCGCGATTGCGAAGATAACGCCGTACGCTTGGCAGCGGCGCCCGACGCAGCACCGATGCGGCCAGCGGGCGGTACAGGAGAAAGCCGGACAGCGTGAAGAACAAGAGCACCCCGGCGGTCAGGTGGCGGAAGGCGAAGCGGTCGAGCAGACCAAGGTCGACCCGTTGCTCGCCTGGCGCGCTGTACAGCCAGCAGTGGTAGATAAGGATGCTGGTCGCCGCCAGGGCGCGAAGACCCTCGACGCCTACGATCCGCGACCCGGACGGTGCGGGGGCCGAAGGAGGGGTGCTCGGGGCATCGCAGCTGAAAGCGTTGTCGACCATCGCGCCCCCCGTCGAGCAATGAAACCTCGTCGACAGCACAACACCAAAGGACATCGCTGTCGGAACCGTGCCCGTAGCAGTTTCTACAGCTGGCACTGACGGCAAAGCCGTCAAAACTACGTAGATCATGCCCGATGCGGGCGGATTAGACATCTATTCCGGATTCGGATGCCTATTCAAAAGCGGGCCGGCTGCTGTTCAATGAGGAGAGATCATGGCTTCTGATTCTGGGGCCATGCCATCTTCATGCCATGCGCCATGCGCTCGGCCGGCTCCCGCGGCCACGCCCAGTGGCAAGCGCTCGGCCCGGTATGGGGGGATGTAGTCCGGGGCGCCGGTCCGCCCATGGTTGCCGGCCGCCCTACCGGAGACGAGGGGGCGAGCAGCATGGATGTGCCGGCGCAGGACATGCGGGTGGCGGGTCGGCGACGGGTGACCACGTGGTTGCTATCCCTCACCTTGGTGGCGGCTTCGCTGGTCGGGGTGGCCGCCGCTCCTGCCGAGGCCGCCGCCGTGGTCGTCACGCCGACGCGCATCATGCCGCTGGGTGACAGCATCACATGGGGCACAGGAGGAGAGGGTGGCTACCGCCTTCCGTTGGTGCAGCACCTGGTGGTTGGCCGGTACAGCTCGGACATGGTCGGGGCGCTGCGCAGCGGACCCCCGAGCCTGTACGACCGCGACCACGAGGGCTACCGGGGCTACCGCATCGACCAGATCACCGCGCTGGTGGCGAGCGAGCTGACGACCTACCGCCCGGAGTTCGTGCTGCTGCAGATCGGCACGAACGACGTGTTGCAGCAGTACCAGCTGGCCAGCGCGCCCGACCGCTTGAGCGCGCTGATCGACCACATCACCGACACGGCGCCCGGCGCCCGGCTCGTGGTCGCGTCGATTACGCCGCTTGCGGACCCGGAGCTGGATGCTGACGCGCGAGCGTACAACGCCGTGATCCCGGACATCGTGGCCGCCAAGGCCGCCATGGGCAGCCAGGTCTCCTTCCTTGACATGTACCCGGTG
>JASLBL010000324.1 GCA_030146615.1 Actinomycetes bacterium | reverse complement strand
GGGCCGCCCCGAGCTGGAACACGCCGGCGCCGCCCTGGCCGGGCCGGTAGCCCTCCTCGTCCTCGCCCAGGTGGCGCTTGCGGTAGGCGCCGCCGAGGCGGCCGTCGTGGCCGTACAGCTGGGTGATGTGGAAGCTGTCGCCGGCCCGCTCGGCGATCCCGAACAGCGCGGCCACGCCCGTCCGGCCGGTCGCCTCCAGCAGCGCCCGCACTGGCCCGGCGTCGACGGTGAGGGCCCGTTCGGGGTGCCGCCGGGGGTCGACCGACCCGGTCAGCGAGAACTCCGGGAACACCGCCAGCTGGCAGCCCTGCACCCTGGCCAGCTCGAGCACGGCCTCGTGCGACGCCAGGTTGCCGGCGAGGGCGCCCTTGGGGGCGTTCACGGCGGCGAGCAGGACCCGCAGCAGATCCCTCCTGAGCAGCGCGACCAACTGCCCGAACGTCTGACTCAGCGTAGTTCAACCGCGTGATCCGCCTATCGCGGGAACTGGATAGGATTCGCGTCGACATCCCATCCTGCCGGTGGGACAACCTTGCACGCGAAGGGGCAACCGACGTGGTTCCGTTCAGCAAGCGCACGCTTCGCACCCTGCTGGTCGCGCTCGTCCTCAGCATGGTCGTGGCCGCCGTCCCGACCGTCGCCTCGGCGTCGATCGCGCTCGGCACCGTGGTCAGCGCCAACCCGGCCAACTTCACGCCCAATGTGGCCAGCGGCGCGGTGTACAAGTTCACCCAGGTCGGCGGGACCATGTACGCCGGCGGGGCCTTCAGCTCGGTCAGCACCCCGGCCGGTGTCAGCCCGGGCGGGACCTTCTCACGCAGCAACATCGTCGCCTTCAACGCCACCACCGGCGTGATCAGCACCACGTTCGCGCCCAGCGTCAACGGCGAGGTCTGGGCGATGGCCTCCGACGGCGCCTCCCTGTGGATCGGGGGGACCTTCACCAGCGTCAACGGCGTGGCCCGGCGCGGGGTGGCCAAGCTCAACCCGACCACCGGGGCCGTCGACACCGCCTTCAACGCCAACCTCGCCTCCGGCAAGGTCACCGAGCTCGCCCTGGTCGGCGGGCGGCTGATCGCCGGCGGCACCTTCCCCGGGAAGCTGCGGGCCGTCAACCCGGCCTCCGGGGCCAACACCGGCTACCTCAACCTCGCGATCAGCGGCAGCGTCGCCGACAACGCCGGGCCGGTCGAGGTGTACCGCTTCGCCGTCAACCCGGCCGGGACCCGGCTGGTCGCGGTGGGCAACTTCACCTCGGTGGCCGGCCAGACCCGCTACCGGGCGTTCATGCTCACCCTCGGGGCCACCGCGTCCCTCAACGCCTGGTACTACCCGCCGCTCCAGAACCTCTGCCGGGCCGGGAGCCTGCCCGACTACATGCGCGACGTCGACTTCTCGCCCGACGGGTCGTGGTTCGCCTTCGTCTCCACCGGCTTCATCCCCCAGTCCGGCGGGGTCGGGCGCGACCTGTGCGACGCCGCCGCCCGGTTCGAGACCAACGTCACCGCCCCGGCCCGTCCCACCTGGATCAACTACACCGGCGGCGACACCCTGCACTCGGTGGCCGCCACCGACGTGGCCGTGTATGTCCAGGGCCACCAGCGCTGGCTGAACAACCCCCAGGGCTCCAACGCCCCCGGCCCCGGCGCGGTCGACCGCCCGGGCATCGGCGCCATCAACCCCGCCACCGGCCTGGCCCTGTCCTGGAACCCGACCAAGGAGCGCGGCGTCGGCGGCAAGGACCTCTACGTCACCCCCCAGGGCCTCTGGGTCGGCAGCGACACCAACCGCATCGGCGGCGAGACGCGCCGTCGCATCGCCCTGATGCCGGTCCCCTAGGCGTACCGCACCACTCACCGCCCGATCCATCGCTGGGTCGGGCGGTGGTGTTCGTGCCCGCGGGTCAGCCCGTGCGACCCGCCGCGCGTTCCCAGCCGGCCACATACGCGCTGAGGAGGCGGGCGAAGGTGGCCCGGTCCTCGGCCAGCCAGCCGGCGAGGGCGGCCTCGACCGCGGCCCGGCGGGCCCGGTGCCCCTCGGCCAGGACCCACGCCCCCGCGGGGTCTGGTCGACCGATTGCTCGACGAGGGCTTCGACCGGCTGCTGGGCGGGTCCGGCCTGACCCGCCGCCACTGGCAGGCCCTGACCGCCCTCCAGGCCGGCCCGGCCACGGTCCAGGAGGTCGACGCCAGCCTGGCCCCGTTCCTCGACGACCAGGAACCGACCACCCGGCCGGTCCTGGACGACCTGGCCGCCCGCGGCTGGGCGACCTGGACGGCGGGCGGCCAGGCGGCCACCACCCCGGCCGGTAGGGCTGCCCACGGCGAGCTCCTGGCCGAGGTCGCCGCCCAGCGCCAGCGGGTCGCCGACGGCGTCAGCGCCGAGGAGTACCGGGCCACCGTCGCTGTCCTCCAGCGGATGGCGGCCAACCTCGGCTGGTCCGGCCCGGGCGACGCTCCCGACCGCTGACCGTCAGCCCGGCTGGCCGTCGTGCGGGATGGTGCGCAGGACCTTGGCCGGGGACCCGGCGACGATCGTGTAGGGCTCGACGTCGCCCATCACCAGCGAGCCGCCGCCGACCACCGCGTGGGCGCCGATCCGGCACGGCCCGAGGACCATGGCGTTGCTGGCCACCCACGCCCCCTCGCCGATAACGATGTCGCGCCCGGAGCGCGGGATGGCCAGCTGGCGCTCGCGGCCGAACCTGTTGATGTCGTGGGTGCCGGTGAGGACCGACACGTTGTGGCCGAAGAAGGCGTACTCCCCCACCGTGACCGTCCCTGAGCCCACGTTGAACAGGGCGTTGTTGACCACGGCGGTGGGGTGGATGTCGAGCTTGGAGCGGTCCCCGTGGACCAGGTACTTGTACATCTCCACGTGGGCCTCGGGTCCGGCCTGCCTCGGGTCCTGCTCGGCCAGCACCTGGCGCAGCGGCTCCCGCAGCCAGCGGCCGAGCAGCCGGGCCATCATGCGGTCAAAGGTCGACATCTGCGCCTCCTGTTCCTCACCATCCACGCCGGATCCCCCGAAGCCGCCTCAGCTTATCGTCGGCCGGCGGGCGCGGTGACCGACGGCCGCAGCCGCCGGAGGATCCGCCTCCGGTCAGAGCAGCGACCGCAGGGCGAGCACGTCCCGGCGGAGCAGGTCCTCGGGCAGGTGGGGTCGCTCACCCTGCGGGAACGGCAACGGCCCTCCAGGGGCGGGGTCGTCCGCGAACCGCGGCACCAGATGGGCATGCAGATGGGGCACCACGTTCCCGAGGATCTGGTAGTTCATCTTGACCGGCTGGTAGTGCCGCTCCAGCGCCGCCCCCACGGCCAGGACCTCCCGCCAGTAGCCGGCCGCCTCCTCCTCGTCCAGCTCGGTCGGCTCGGCGACATGCCGCCCCCGCCAGACGACCACCGTGTACCCACGCTGCCAGGAGGTCCGCTGCAGATAGGCGTCGCTGAAGCGCCCGGCCAGCACCCGCACGCCGTACTCGTTCTCGTCCACCCGCTCCTGCGCGCACATCGGGCACCCCTTGCCACGCCGCCGCTCCGCCCAGTCCGAGGGCCAGCTCGCGCTCATCCCCACACCTCCAGCCGCCGTTCGCGGTCGCCCTTCAGAGGAGCTTGCCTCGTAGACTGAGGCGTCGTCACGAGGGAGGGGACGGACGTGGGCGATCCGCTGAACGAGCAGGGCGAGACGCTGGCAGCGCTTCGGCAGGTGGTGGAGGCGGCCGGGCCGTATCTGGACGGGTTGCCGAAGCGGCTGGTCTACGACCGGGCTGCCGAGCCGATGCTGGGGGAGCTGGGCGGGCCGCTGCCGGAGCAGGGCGCGGGCACCCAGGCGGCGGTCGAGCGATTGGTGCGCGTCGGGACGGCGACCGCGACCGCCTCGGCGGGGCCGCGGTTCTTCCACTTCGTGATCGGCGGGTCGACGCCGGCGGCCCTGGCCGCCGACTGGGTCGTGTCGATGCTGGACCAGAACGCGTTCGTGCGGGCCTCCTCGCGCCTTGCCGACGCGGCCGAGACGGCCACCCTCGACTGGCTGCGCCAGCTGGTCGGCCTGCCGGCGGGGTGGGGCGGCGCCCTGACGGCCAGCGCCACCTTCGCCAACCTCACCGGGCTGGCCCTGGCCACCCACTGGTGGGCCGAGCGGCACGGGGTCGACGTGACCTCGGCCGGGCTGGCCGGGCTGCCCCGGATGCCGGTCCTCTCCGGCGGGTACGTGCACCCCAGCGCCCGCAAGGCCCTCCAGCTGCTGGGGCACGGCAAGGACACGGTCCAGGTGTTCAGCCGCGACGCCGTCGGCCGGGTGGACCTGCCCGCCGTCCGGCGACGGCTGGGCGAGCTGGAGGGGGCGCCGGCCGTGCTGGTCGCCACCGCCGGCGAGCCCAACGCGGGCGAGTTCGACCCGCTGGCCGACCTCGCCGGCCTGGCCGAGGAGTTCGGCGCCTGGCTGCACATCGACGGCGCCTTCGGCCTGTTCGCCGCCCTCTCCCCCCGCACCGCCCACCTGACCGCGGGCATCGAGCGGGCCGACTCCATCGCCGCCGACGCCCACAAGTGGCTCAACGTCCCCTACGAGAGCGGGTTCGCCCTCGTCCGAGATCCGGCCCGCCTCGGCCCGGCATTCGGCATGCCAGGGGCGGCGTACCTGCCGGGCCCCGACGACCCCAGGGGCGGCTACGGGCTGCTGGGCCCTGAGTCCTCCCGCCGGGCCCGGGCCCTGCCGATCTGGGCCACGCTCGCCGGCTACGGCCGCGACGGCTACCGGGCGCTGGTCGAGCGCCACTGCGACCTGGCCGCCCACCTGGCGGCGGCCGTGGACGCGGCTCCGGACCTGGAGCGGCTGGCCGAGGTCCCGCTCAACGTCGTCTGCTTCCGCTACCGTCCCCCCGGCCTGTCCGACCCGGAGCTCGACGTCGTCAACCACCGCCTCGCCGAGGCGCTGCTCGACGACGGGCGGGTGTTCGCCGGCGGCACCGTCTATGGCGGCCGGGCCGCCCTGCGCCCGGCGATCAGCAACTGGCGCACCACCGCCGCCGACCTCGACCTGCTCGTGGAGGTCGTCCGCGAGCTGGGCGCCGCCGCCCGGACCGGGTGACGGGCAGCCGGCGGCGCCCGGGGACGGCGAGAGTCGGAAGTGGCAGGTGCCGGGGCCGGGGCGTGGATGGTGGGCGCCGCGCCTTCCGGGATCACGAAGGTCACCAGCACCCGCACCGGCTTGCGGGTCTCGTTGCGGCCGATGTGGACGTTGCCGCCGCCCCGGCCACGGCCCTGGCCTGTCAGGTCACCCGGACCGGGGCCGCGGCCTTGCGGTCCTCGGCGCCGCTCGGGATCACCACCACCGGGCAGAGGGCGTGGAGCACCGCCGCATGGCTGACCGACCCCAGCAGCAGGCTGGTGAACCCGCCCCGGCCCCGCGAGCCCACGACCAGCAGGTCGGCGTCGGCCGACAGCTCGACCAGGGCCTCGGCCGGGTTCCGGTCCTCGACCACGGTGCGCTGGACGTCGACCCCCTCGACGGCCTCCCCGACTTCGCGGAGTAGCCCTTCCAGCATGTCCTCGGCCTGACGCCGGACCGCCTCCTGGAACTCGGCCCGCTGCTCGAGGGTCTCCTCCATCTCCGCTTCGGGCGGTGCCACCCCCGCGGCGACAGCCTGGCCCGGCAAGGCCTCCCGGGAGGGGAAGTACAGCGGCGCGGCCAGCGCCTGCGCGTGGTACGCGTGCACCACCTGCAGGGTCGCCAGCCGCAACCGGGCCTCGTCCGCCGCCCAACCCAGCGCCCGTAACGCCCCAGGCGACGCGTCCACCCCGACCACGATCCTGGCCACCGGTCCACCTCCAACCCCACGACATCAAGGGACAAATCAGACCACGCCCGCAGCCCCCTGACGAGAGCTCCCGCCGGTCCGACGAACCGTACGCGACGCCGGCCGCCCTCCGGCGGCGCAGCGGCCAGCGGGAGTTGGCCAGCCGTCGAACGCCGGTCATGCTGGCGGCCACCACAGTGGTTCACGACGGGTGATCGAATGCGACTGGCCGCCAAGCTGGTCCTCAGGCCGCACCGAGCGCTGTCATGAGGTGGCTCCTCGGGTGCGGGATCCTGTTCGCGCTCGCGCTGCTGCTGTTCGTGGTTCCCGCCACCCTCGAGGGTCCCGTCCTGGTCCCGATCAGCCCCGGGCACGGGCTGTCGCTGGTCGATTCGGTGGCGCTGGTGCCCTTGCTGGCGGGGACCGCCCTGCTGGCCGGTGGCCTCTGGCGACGTCGCCAGGCCCTGGACGCCGCCCTCACCCGCCGGCCTTGGCTGGCACGGGCCGGCGCCGCCGTCGCCGGCCTCGGACTGGGCCTGCTTGTCGCCTCGGTCTTCACGTTCTTCTGGTGGTGGGCGATCGGCGCCGCCCTACTCTCGGCGACGCTCCTGTCGGCCGCCGTCGTGGCCGCCAGCACCGACCGAGGCTGACAGGCAGCACCGCCCCTGGAACGCAAAGGGAGCAGGTCATCGACCTGCTCCCAGATCCGACGCCGCAGCAGCCTGCTGCTGGACGTCACCCGGCGGCGAGCGAAGTCTCACGCCCGGTCCACGAAGCCCGCGCCCTCAACCTGCCCGTCGAGCCGGGGTGCGCGACGGACGCGACGCATGAGTCCGCTGGGCGGTCCCGCTCGAAGAGGTCCTGCCGCCTGAATGTGGCCTCGGGTCCATCTAGCGCGACCCGATGCCAGAGGCCCCGGCACCCGGCCGGGGGGCCTCTTCATGGACCATGGAGGCCGTCCTCAGGCCGAGGCTGTGACTCGCTCGGCAGACAGTTCCTATGCCTCCTCGAAGGCTGGCCAGCCTGGGTGCCCTGGCCGGCCGCGTGGATCGCTGTTCGGATCGCCGTCACCGCCACCTTCGTGACGTCCTCCTCGGCGGCGTTGACCGTGAGATCGACCTCTGTGAGCCGAACCAGCTCCTCCATGATCCGGTCAATGGACGACTCAAGGTTGTCATGGTCCTCTGCTGCGGTGAGACGCATCGTCACGCTATAGCGCACCGTAGCCTGCCTCCTCCCAGCAGCTCTGCCGCTGGAACCATGCCATGAGGTTCTTGGCAGAGTTCGGGTTCGATGGAGTGAGCTTGATCGACCAGTTGGCGTGCTGCAGCCTCATCGAACAAGAGGCTGCCCTTAGCTTGTGATTTAACCCGGCGGAGGGGTTTGCGCTGGTCAAGTTGCTTGTGACCGATGCGGCTGTCAGGCTGCGCGGCCATGCCGATGCCAACTTCCCCCCTGGTGCGGCTCGGCCACTTCCGGGCTGAGCTACACGCCTGCTTCACCCGCCGCGCCGATGCGCTGTTCGAACTCGGCGACGCGTTGCTGTGCGCCCAGGCGGTCCCGTCGCTGCCGCACCTGAGCCTGGAGCCGGTCCACCGGCGCGGCTGGGGCAGCACCTATGCCGCCTTGGCCAGCGGCCGCATCAAGGTCGAGCGGCTGCGCGATTTGCTCGCCAGCTCCCTGCCGCCCGCCGGCCCGCTGGTGTTCGCCGTGGATGTGACCACCTGGCCGCGCTGCGACGCCGAGTGCTCGCCCGAGCGCGGCTACTACTACCATCCCTCGCGCCACTCGGCCGGCCAGCCGATCATCGCCGGTTGGGCCTTCCAGTGGATCGCCCAGGTCAGCTTCGACCGCGATTCCTGGACCGCCCCGGTCGACGCGGCCCGGCTGCACCCCTTGGACGACACCGACCACCAAGCCGCCGTGCAGGTCCGCGCGCTGCTCGGCCGCTTGCCCGCCGGCGGGCCGGTGCCGGTGTTTGTGT
>JASLBL010000276.1 GCA_030146615.1 Actinomycetes bacterium | reverse complement strand
GGCGAGCAGGGGGCCGACCTCATCGTCGTGGGCAGCCAAGGACATACCGTCGTGCATCGCCTGTTGCTAGGGTCGGTGTCGACCCGACTGACCCACCACGCCCAGCGGCCGGTCATGGTCGTTCCGCTGACATAGGTCCGCAACCTCTCTGATGAGGAACTGGCTGACCTGCTGGTCTCACTCGACCCCAAGGTCTACCAAGACCTGCTTGAACGGGCGCTCCGGCAACAGCCGAGGAAGCGACCACCGAGGGTCAAGCCATGAGCTGGGCACGTTGCGCGACGAGACCCGCCGTTGGGGAAGGGCTGGTCAGGACGGGGAGGTCCAGTCGGGTTGCCTGTCTGCGTATGCCAGGTCGTAGGCGAACCGTCCTGTGGTGGCATCCCAGTCGACGAGCTTGTGGAAGGGGAGCTCGCGGGGCAGCGGACACGACCTGCCGATGTGGCTGGCGAACTCGGCCTGGAACCCCTGGACCAGGCTCTGCATGAGCAGGCTCTCCCCGGTCGGCAGGGCGCACTTCTGCCCGCCGGTGGACCCCCTTGCCCGGACCAGGATGAGCTCCAGGTCCCGATCCGATCCGCCGCCCGCCTCCAGCGCTGCCAGGGTCTGGGTGACCACGCCGGTCCCGAACTTGCAAGCCGGGCACTGGCCGCAGGACTCCACGAACAGGAACCGCGAGTACCGCCAGGCCGCCTGCACCATGCAGGCCGAGTCGTCGAACACCGCGAACCCGCCCGCGCCCAGGCCCGACCCCGCCTGCCGCATCGAGTCGAAGTCCAGCGGCACATCCAGCTGCCCTGGGGAGATGACGGTGTTGGAGGCGCCGGGGAAGACCGCCTTCACCACCCGGCCGTCTGGCGGGCCGCCGGCCAACTCCTCCACCAGGTAGCGCAGCGGCGACCCCAGCGGCAGCTCAAACACCCCCTCCCGCCGTACATCCCCGCAGATCGTGAAGACCATCGTGCCCGGAGCGCCTTCGGTGCCGTTGGCCCGCAGCCAGTCGGGCCCGTCGGCCAGGATGTGGGGCACATTCGCCAAGGTCTCGACGTTGTTGACCAGGGTGGGGTTGTCGGCCGGAGGCCTGACGAACAGTCCCTGCATGAAGGGGCGAGCCACCCGGGGCAGGGGTGGGCGTCCCTCGATCACCTCCTCCAGCCCGGTCTCCTCCCCGAACAGATACAGATCCGGGCCCAGGACGACCTCCACGGCAACGCCGCCGAGCGCATCCGCTTCCTCCATCTCCCCAAGCGCCCGGGTCAGGGCCTGGATCTCGGGAGTGAAGGACTCCTTCAGGCCAACATAGCCGCGTTCGGCGCCGACCGCGTAGGCGGCGATGGCCAGGCCCTCCAGGACCTGGTAAGGGTTGGTCCGAAGCAGCAGCCGGTCCTTGAAGGTGGCCGGCTCCCCCTCGGCGGCGTTGCACACCGCGTAGCGGGAGCCGGCCCCGACCGCCCGGACCGCCCGCCATTTGTCACCGGTCGGGAACCCTGCCCCTCCCCGGCCGCGGAGCCCGCTTCGTGCCACCTCCTGAATCACCGCAACCGGCCAGGCGGCCAGGGCGGCCTGGAGCCCGCGTCCTCCACCGGCGGCCTCGTATTCACCGAAGGATCGCGGCACCAAGTCCAAAAGGGGCACGGCGGGAGCTTACGCCATACCAAGCCGGTTCCTGAGCGGCTGGAACGCCACACCAGCCTGCCGGTCATCGCCCGGCCAAACCCGGTAGGACGGCCTCCTCTTCCCAAGCGGTCTCAGCGGCAAGCGCGGCTTGCGCTGGCGCGGCGCTCGGCAACGGCGCAGACTTGCCTGGTACCAGGCCCGAAGCTGCGTTGGGGGCCCGCATGTCGGCCCAAGACGTTCAGCCGCCCGACCTGCTCCCGATCCTCTCTCCAGGCAAGCACCGCAACCCCCGCACGGGTGCCTGCTTCATGGAACTGGCCTCACTGCTCGCCGGCGAGCGCTGGAGCGACCACCCCGCCTGCACCCACCCGCTGCTGGCCGCGGTCGCCCGCCACGTCAACGACCACACCTCCGATGCCGGCCGCCAACGGCTGGCCCACCTGATCCCGTCGGTGATCGGGCTGACCGGCGACGACCTGCACATCGACGCGCGGATCGCGTTGGGGTCCGCCACCATGGCCTTGCCGGTGGTGGTGGCCGAGCGGCAGCGCGTCCTGGCGGTCTCGGTGCTGACGTGCGAACGCGTCCTGGCCGAGCTGGACGGGCGAGCGGCAGGAGCCCTCGAGGAGCAGAGCCGATCGGCCCTGGCGGACGTCCCCCAGGCCGCCGAGTGGGCCTACCGGTTCACCAGCGGGGTCCGGCCCTCCACCAAGGGCTTTCACCGGCAGGCCGCGCCCACCATCGTTCAGGATGCCGTGGAGGGCATCTCGCAGCCCCGCGTGTCGGACGCCGACGGGATGCTCCGTGGCCTGCTGGTCCAAGCGATCGATGTGTGCGAGGCGTGGGTCGGTCGCGACCGACCGCGGTGCGATCGGCCGGAGCAGACCGGCATCCCTGCCCCGTGGGGGGTGATGGCCCAACGGCAACGGCAGGTCGCTGGCGGCGACCCGAGCGCGTCTACGACCTCCTGGCGCCGCTGGCACGGCTGCTGGTGTGGCTGCTGGCCGACCTGCGGGTCGTCGGGGCCGAGCGCATCCCGGCACACGGTGGGGTCCTGCTGGCCGCCAACCATGTCTCGTTCCTTGACCCGCTTGTCCTCGCGGTCGCCGTGTATGACTGCGGCCGCCGCAAGGTCCGCTTTCTCGCCCTCGCTGACCTGTTCGACCACCCGCTGGTGGGCTGGGTG
>JASLBL010000161.1 GCA_030146615.1 Actinomycetes bacterium | reverse complement strand
CCTCGGCCATGGGCGGGACCGTGGCCCCCGGCCGGGCCGCCCGCCACGCCGAGCCGCCGCCGGGCCGGCGGCGCTGGTGGCTCTGGGTGCTGGTGCCGCTGGGGGTGGTGGCCCTGGCCGTCGGGGTCGCGTTCACGGTGTCGCGGCTGGTCGCCGAGCTGCCCGAGACCCAGTCGGCCCCGACCCTGCCCACGGCCACCACAGCCGAGCGGCCCCCGACGACCGCCCTCCAGACCTCGACCTCGCAGCTCCCGACCACCTCGCGGCTGCCGACCACCACCGCGCCGCCGACCACCGCGCCCCCCACCACCCAGGCGCAGCCGGCCCAGGTCCAGGTCCCCGACGTGATCGGCCGCCGCGCCCGGGTCGCCCGGGCCCAGCTCGAGGCGGCCGGGCTCCAGGTGAACCAGCAGCAGGCCCCCGTCCGCGACCCCCAGCAGGTGGGCCGGGTCGTCATCCAGGCCCCGCCGGCCGGCTCCACCGTCGGCCGGGGCTCCACCGTCACCATCGTCGTCGGCTTCCGCTTCGGCGACGACGGCGGCGGCGGGAACGACTGACTCGCCATGCCGTCCGAGGGTGACGTGGCCCGGGTCGTGCTGTTCGGGGCCACCGGGTACACCGGACGGCTGACCGCCGAGGCCATGGCCGCCGCCGGGGTCAGGCCGGTGCTGGCCGGTCGCGACCGGGCCCGGCTGGAGGCGCTGGCCACCCGGCTCGGGGGCCTGCCGGTGGCCGAGGCCGACACGGCCCGGCCGGACACCGTCCGCGACCTCGTCGGCCCGGGCGACGTGCTCGTCAGCACCGTCGGCCCGTTCCTGACCCGGGGCGAGCCGGCGGTCATTGCGGCGGTCGACGCCGGCGCCACCTACCTGGACGCGACCGGCGAGCCGCCATTCCTCCGCCGCGTGTTCGAGACCCACGGGCCACGGGCCGCCGGGCGCTGCGCCCTGGTCCCCGCCTTCGGCTACGACTTCGTCCCCGGCAACCTGGCCGGCGCCCTCGCCCTGGCCGAGGCGGGCGAGCCGCTGCTCCTGCCGGACCGGGCGGCGCCCTCCGGCCCGGGGACCGGGCGGGTGGCCCGGGTCACCGTCGGGTACTTCGTGGCCGGCAAGGGGGGATTCAGCAGCGGGACCACAGCGTCGGGGGCCGGGCTGCTGCTGGAGCCGGGGTTCGCCTGGCGGGATGGGAAGCTGCGCCGGGAGCGGCTCGCCCGGCGGGTGCGGGCGTTCCCGATCGGCGGCCGGGACTGGCTCGGGGTGACCTACGGGGGCAGCGAGCACCTGGCGCTGCCGCGGATCGCGCCGCGGCTCCGGGACGTCGAGGTCTACCTGGGGTGGTTCGGGCGGCGGTCCCGGGCGGTGCAGGCGTTCTCGGCCGTGGGGGCGCCGCTGACCCGGGTGCCCGGGCTACGGGCGCTCGCCCGGGCGGCGGCCACGAGGCTGGCCGGGACGACCGGCCAGGGGCCGGACGAGGCGGCCAGGCGGCGCTGCCGGTCGCTGGTCGTGGCCATCGCCAGCGACGCCGGAGACCGGGAGCTGGCCCAGGTCCGGCTGGAGGGGCCCGATCCCTACACCCTCACGGCCGGGCTGCTGGCCTGGAGCGCCCAGCGTGCGGCCGCGCACGGCGTGCCCGCCACCGGCGCCCTCGGCCCGGTCGACGCCTTCGGCCTGGAGGCCCTCCAGCAGGGGGCGGCCACCGCCGGCCTGGAACGGGCCGACGCCTAGCGCCGCCCGGCCAGGGCGAGCGCCACCGCACCCTCAGCGAACCGGGAACGCCCGGATCAGCGTCTGCTGGACGCGGCTGTCCCCGGCGTCCACGCTCAGGTCGGGATGGGGGTTGGCCGTCCCCATCAGCACCGCCTTGATCCGGGCCGAGGTCCAGCCGGGCGAGCGCTGGGCCATGATCGCGGCCGCCCCGGCCACGTGCGGGGTGGCCATCGAGGTGCCGGTGGCCCGGGTGTACCACTGGCCGACCGGCTCGCCCAGGGTGGTCCCGGCCGCCCGGGCGGCGACGATGTCGACCCCGGGGGCGGTGATGTTCGGTGGCCCGGAAGCGCCGGTCCAGCCATACGCGGGTCACCCCGGCCAGGGCCGGCGGCCGGCTGGCCGTGTGGCGCTGCACGATGAGGGGGAGGCTGGAGGCCCTGGCGTCGCCGTAGCCCCTCCGCTGGAGGGCCGAGACGTTGAACAGGTCCAGGTCGAGCAGCCGGCCGAGCGGGTGGTGGACGTCGCCCGGGATCACGTGGACGTCGCCACGGATGGACACGACCTGGAAGGACGGCCGGGGCCACGGCGCCGGGCCGGGCCAGCCTGGCCCCGGCCGCCTGGGCGCCGGCCGTCCCGGCGGCGGGTCCGGGCGCGGTGCCAGCAGCGCCACCAGGGCGAGCAGGATGGTGAGCTGACGGACGCGACGCTTGGCGGGCATGGATGCCGCCTCCGGCGGACTCCGTCCCGTCGGAGAGGTTCGCACCGAGCGCACCGCGAATCCAGAGTGCGAACTAGTTCGCGTCCATCCTGTGATCTAGGGGTACGGCGCGGCGGTCGGGGAGCCGCCTCAGTCGCGGCCGCGGTGGACGTTGTCGGCCCGGACCGACTTGCTGATGGCCCGGACCTGGCGGCGCCGCCGGGCGGCGGCCAGCGGGTCGGTGCGCCGCTCGACCCAGGCCAGCTCCCGCTGGAGCTTCTCCCAGGCCGAGAACCGCTCGGCCGGCAGCCGGCCGTCCTCCAGGGCAGCCAGCACGGCGCAGCCGGGCTCGGTCTGGTGGCGGCAGTCGGCGAAGCGGCAGTCGGCGGCCAGGGCGGCGACGTCGTCGAAGGCGGCCGCGGCACCGGACCCGCCGGTCCAGAGGCCGAGCTCGCGCAGGCCCGGGGTGTCGATGACCAGGCCGCCGTCGGCCAGCACGACCAGCTGGCGGGTGGTGGTGGTGTGCCGGCCCTTGCCGTCGTCCCTGATCTCGCCGGTGGCCAGCAGGTCCCGGCCGGCCAGACGGTTGACCAGGGTCGACTTGCCGACCCCGGAGGAGCCGAGCAGCACCGCCGTGCGGCCGGGGGCCAGCATGGCCGCGATCTCGTCCACCCCCTCGCCGGTGTAGCAGCTCAGCGCCAGGACCTGGACGCCGGGGGCGACCGCGGCCAGGCCGGCCAGCTCGGTGGCGACGTCGGTGCCCCAGTCGGGGCAGAGGTCGGCCCGGCCGAGCACCACCACCGGCTGGGCGCCGCTCTCCCAGGCCAGGGCGAGCAGGCGCTCGACCCGGCGCGGGTTCGCGTCCCGCCCGGGGGCCACGACCACCATCACCAGGTCGGCGTTGGCCGCCAGCACCTGCTCGACGGTCGCCGACCCGGGCATGCGCCGGGTCACCGCCGTGCGGCGGGGGAGGACGGCGTGGATGCGGCCGCCGCCGACCGCCACCCAGTCGCCGACCACCGGCAGGCCGGCCACGCCCGGTCCGGCCAGGTGGCGCAGGCGGCCGGTGGCCTGGGCGAGCAGCTCGCCGTCGGCGGTCGCGACCAGGTCGCCGCCCCGGTGGGCGGCGATCACCCGGCCGGGCCGGTGGCCGGCGTCCGCCCAGGTCGCGAACTGGGCGGCGAAGTCGCCGTCCCAGCCGAGCAGGTCGAGGTCCATGGGCCCAGTGTGGGCCGCCGGGATGCCCGGCCGCACCCGAATTACCGGCCCCGCTTGACCGCCGGTGCAGGCGCGATCAGGATTCGGCCGCCGGTCGCGACATTCCCGCATCCGAGGCGAGGAGGGACCGAGGTGGGCAGCGGATGACCGCGGCCAGGGTCATCGAGGCGATCGGGAGCCTGCTCTGGCCGCTGCTGGTCGCCGTGCTCCTGATCAGGGTGATCCCCCACATCCCGGGTGTGGTCGCCGACCTTCGCAAGGCCATGCGGACCCGCGCCTTCACGGTCAAGGTCGGCGGGGTCGAGCTGTCGGTCGAGGACGCCGCCGAGCAGCTCCGCCGGCAGATCGCCGACCTCCAGACCCACATGGCCGCCCAGCTGGCCGAGCAGGCGGAGCCTGCTCCCTCCGGCCCGCCTGCTCCCTCCGGCCCGCCGGCCGCGCCGCCCGGCTCGCCGGCCGGGGCCGCCCCGTCGGCGGCCCCGGC
>JASLBL010000259.1 GCA_030146615.1 Actinomycetes bacterium | reverse complement strand
GGCTACAGCTACTGCACCGAGGCCATGAACGGCCTCGACTGGGCGACGGAGGAGTTCGGCAAGCCGGGCACGGTCATGGCCGTCCACTACCCGGGCGACTACGGCGGCGACTCGGCCGCCGGGGTGGCCGAGTGGGCCAGGGCCAACGGGGTCAGCTTCCAGGCTAGGGCCCACGCCGTCCAGACCACCCCCAACGCCCAGGCGGGCAACCAGGACGCGGTCGTGGAGCGGATCCTGCGGGCCGACCCCGACGTGGTGATGATCGCCACCGGCCCGGCCGAGATGGCCGAGATCGTCGGCAAGGCCGCCGCCCAGGGCTTCAAGGGCCGCTTCGTCGGGTCGGTCCCGACCTGGAACCCGGCCCTGCTCGAGAGCGAGGCCGCCCCGGCCATCAAGGCCCTGTACCACCTCGTCGCCCCCTGGGGCCCGTGGGGCAGCGACACCCCCGCCCATCAGGCCATGGAGCAGGCCGCCGGCGGCAAGACCCCGGCCAACGACGGCTACACCTTCGGCTGGATCTGGTCCTACCCCCTCAAGGCGGTCCTCGAGCGGGCCGTCCAGAACGGCGACCTCACCCGCGCCGGCGTCCGCGCCGCCGTGACCCAGGTCACCGTCGACTACGAAGGCGCCCTTCCGAACAAGTCCTACAACGGCGAGCCCAACCAGACCGCGGTCCGCCAGGCCCTGATCTCCAAGCCCGACGAGAACGCGCCCCTCGGCTCCTCGGTCCACAAGGACTTCTTCGTCGGCCCGACCGCCGAGAAGTTCGACTTCACCAAGCCCTGCGTCGCCG
This sequence comes from Actinomycetes bacterium, assembly GCA_030146615.1. Lineage (GTDB taxonomy): Bacteria > Actinomycetota > CALGFH01 > CALGFH01 > CALGFH01 > CALGFH01. The sequence continues at coordinate 14,275 of JASLBL010000259.1, read as the reverse complement.
CCGGCTGACCATCGCGGCACCCAGGCCGGGCGGGAGGACCCGCCCGGCCTGTCCGCCGCTTACCGACCGCCGCGGGTGCTTCTACACGGCAGGCCCTTCCGATGCGGTCGACTGTCGCACGACGAGCTCGGTCGCGAGCTCGACATGGTGGGAGTACACCCTTTCGCCGGCCGCCAGCCCCAGCGCTGTCCGGACGGCGACGGCGCCCATCTCCCGCAGGGGCTGGCGAACCGTGGTGAGCGGGGGTGCGGCGAGCCGCGCGACCGGGGTGTCGTCGAAGCCGACCACGCTCAGGTCCTCGGGAACCCGCAGGCCCCGGCCCCGGGCGGCCTCGATCACTCCCAGCGCGGTCTCGTCGCTGCCCGCGAACACCGCGGTCGGGGGCTGGGGCAGGTCGAGGAGCGCGGCACCTCCGGCGATCCCGTGCTCGTAGCTGAACCGTCCCGTCCGCACGTACCCGTCGGGGACGGGCACTCCGTCGGCTTCCATGGCGCCGCGGTAGCCGTGCATCCGTGCCTGGTTGCAGACGGCGGCTGCCGGACCGCCGAGGTAGGCGATCTGGCGGTGTCCCAGGTCGAGCAGGTGTTGCGTTGCCGCCAGCCCGCCGGCGAAGTTGGTCGACCCGACGCTCGTCACCTCCGCCCTCGGCAGGTTGAGCGGGTCGATGACGACGACCGGCATGCGAGCCCGGGACAGGGTGGTCAGGTCCGCGTCCGCCAGCTCGCTGGTGACCACGATCGCCGCCTGGCGACCCGCGGTGGCCAGTTCACGGGCCCATGCGGCTGGACGGTTCGACCCGGAGCTGCGCTGCTCGCGGGGACGCACGCTGACGACGACGGCGACGCCGGCCTCCGCCCCGGCCTCGACGACACCCTGCAACACCTCGGTGTGATAGGCGTTGAGCCGGCCGTGGAAGAACAGCTCGATCGTCGGGGACGGCGCCGGCTTGACGCGGCGGGCCACGTAGTCGTGCTCGTGGAGGAGGTCCTGGACGAGCGCACGGGTCGCCGGGGCAACGTCGTCACGGCCGTTGAGCACCTTGGAGACAGTCGCGACGGACACGCCCGCCGATGCCGCGACGCTGGCCAGCGTGGCTCGCCGATCCTTGGACGCCACGGTGTTCCCCTTCTCTCCTTCTACGCGACGGCGTCGCCTGCGACCGGGCTGAGCTCCACCGACGTGATGAGCTGGCGGTCGTGGCCGACCACTCGCAGGGAGCCGGTGAGCCGCACACGACCGCGGCAGGGCAGGTCCGCAGCCGATGTCCCGACCATCACCTCGATGTCCCCCGGCTCGACGATCCGCTCGAACTTCCGGTTCGGGTAGGCGGTCCGGTCGGCATGCACCCGGAACTTCACGTCGATCCCCTCGCCGGGCGCCAGCCCGACGCGGGCGAACCCGGCGAGCTGCTTCACCGGCCGGGCGACCTGCGCGACGACGTCGCGCAGGTAGAGCTGGACCACCTCGTCCCCCTCCCGCGGGCCCGTGTTGCGGACCCGGACCGAGACGGTGAACGCGCCGTCGGTGGGCACCTCGGCATCGCTGATTCTTAGAGCATCCACCTCGAAGGTCGTGTAGGAGCCGCCGTAGCCGAACGGGTAGAGGGGGGTCGCGTCGAGCGTGCTGATCCCCGCGCTCTCCGGACTGCCGAGGGGAGGCTGGAGGTAGGTGCCGGGCTGCCCGCCGGGATGCTTCGGGATCTGCACGGGCAGCTTCCCGCTCGGCTGGATCCGGCCGGACAGGACGCCGGCGATCGCCGGCCCTCCCTCCTCCCCCGGCATGAACGCCTGCACCAGGCCGGCGGCGCGGCCATGCACGTCGCCGAGGGCATAGGGACGGCCGGAGACCACCACCACGACCACCGGCGTTCCGGTCTGCAGGAGCTCGTTCAGGAGATCCGCCTGCACCCCTGGGAGCCGGAGGTCCTCGGCGTCGCAACCCTCTCCGGACGACCCGCGTCCGAACAGTCCGGCGAGGTCGCCGACCGCGGCCACGCAGAGGTCGGCCTGGCGAGCGGCGGCCAGCGCGGCCCCGAAGCCGGACCGGTCATCTCCCTGCACCGGGCAGCCCGGCTCGTGGACGATCTCGACACCGGGCAGCTCCGCCCGCAGGGCGTGGACCGCGGTCTGCACCTCGAGCCCCAGGCCGAGGCCCGGGTGGCGCGGCAGCACATGGTTGGGAAAGGCGTAGCAGCCCATGAACACCCGCGGGTCCGCCGCGCAGGGCCCGATGACGGCCACCCGGCGGAGCGCCGGGCGACCGTCGCCGAGCAGCGGCAGCGCCGGCCCGGTCTCGAGCAGGACGACCGAACGCTCGGCCATCTCCCTGGCGAGGGCGCGGTTGGCGGGCGAGTCGAGGTCGACGGCCGCCGCAGCGGCCACCGAGCCCTCCGGCGTCCAGTCCGCGTCAAGCAGCCCGAGCTGCACCTTCTGGGTGAGGAGCCGCCGGGCGGCCCGGTCCACGAGGGTCTCCGGCAGTTCGCCCCGCCGTACCCGCTCCACGAGGCCGGGGCCGAAGCCGACGGTGTCCGGCAGCTCGACGTCGATGCCGGCGGCGAGTGCCTGGGCGCCGGCCTCGTCGGTGTCGGCGGCGATGCGGTGCATGGTCGCGAGGAACGGCACCGCCCAGTAGTCGGAGACGACGCTGCCCGCGAATCCCCACTCCTCCCGCAGCAGGTCGGTGAGCAGCCAGTGATCCGTGGCCGCCGGGACCCCGTCCACGTCGGAGTAGGAGTTCATCACCGAGCCGGCGCCGGCCAGAGCCACGGCCGTCTCGAACGGCGGCAGGATGACATCCATGAGCTCGCGCCGGCCCATCGGCACGGGTCCGTGGTTCCGTCCCGCCCGGGCGGCGGAGTACCCGGCGAAGTGCTTCAGGGTGGCGATGACGCCGGCGCTCTGGAGGCCCCGCACGTAGGCGGCACCGAGCACCGAGACGACGTAGGGGTCTTCGCCCATGGTCTCCTCGACGCGGCCCCAGCGGTAGTCCCGCACGACGTCCAGCACCGGCGAGAGCCCCTGGTGCACGCCGACGGCCGCCATGTCCCGCCCGATCGCGGCCGCCATCCGCTCGACGAGGCCCGGGTCGAACGTCGCCCCCCAGGCGATCGCCGCAGGGTAGACCGTGGCGCCGAAGGTCGTGAACCCGGTCAGGCACTCCTCGTGGACCAGCGCCGGGATACGCAGGCGGGAGGCGTCGAGGACGACCCGCTGCTGCCGCACGAGCTCCGCCGCGCCGTCGACGGCGGTCACCGGGGCGCTGCCGAAGACCCGGGTGAGGTGGCCGAGCCCGTGCCGGCTCGCCTCCTCGAGCGACAGCGTCCTCCCGGCTGCGAACACGTCCTGCATCGGTGCCACGGTGCGGTTGGCGTCGCGGTCCGCGGCCGGTGCCTGGCCGGCGTCGGCCTCGGCGTCCGGCAGCCCGCCTCCGATCCACCGACTGCCGAGCTGGGCCACCTTCTCCTCGAGGGTCATCTGCTCGAGGAGAAGCTCGACCCGGTCGGCCGTCGGAAGCGTCGGGTCCTGCCACCGAGGCGTCACCCGGTCCGCCACGGGGGTCGGGTCCGATGTCGTCACGAGGGCCTCCTGTTCGAAAGTTTCGATCCGACCGGGTCGGCTGGCAAGCCTCTTGACATGCCTCATCGACCTTTCTACCGTAATTTGCGCGGTCACGGTCGAAAGTGCAGATTCCTGGCGCGAACCGAGCAGGAGAGCACGAGCGTGCTGGGCCCCACGGCCGGTCGCAACCGCGTTCAGACGACCGACTGGCCGCGGGAGGCCGCGGCTCTCGAGTACGGGAGATGACCGTGGACTCCAGGACGATGTCTCGGCGTCACTTCCTCGGCTTGGTCGCGGGCACTGGCGCCGGCCTGGCGCTCGCCGGCTGCGGCAGCTCCGGCCCCCGCGACACAGGCAGCGGCGGGGGCGGCGGCGGTGCCGCTGCCGGCTCGGCCACCTACTGGTTCCTCACCGGTGCGCCCGGCGAGCAGATCCGCCAGGCCTCCGTCGACCGGTTCAACAAGGCGAACCCCGAGTCCCAGATCAAGGCGACGACCTTCCAGAACGACGCCTACAAGACGAAGATCAAGACGGCCATCGGTGCCGGCCAGGCGCCCACGATCATCTGGGGCTGGGGCGGCGGCGGTCTGCGCAGCTATGTCGAGGCCGGCCAGGTCGAGGACCTCACCTCGTGGTTCGCCGAGAACGCCGCGGTCAAGGACCGCCTGTTCCCTTCGTCCTTCGGGGCCGCGACGATCGACGGCAAGATCTACGCGATGCCGGCGGAGACGGTCCAGCCCATCGTGCTCTTCTACAACAAGACGGTCTTCGAGAAGGTCGGTGCCCAGCCGCCCGAGTCCTGGGGCGACCTCATGAGCCTGGTGCCGAAGTTCAACGACGCCGGCGTCGCCCCTATCTCCCTCGGCGGGCAGTCGCGGTGGACGAACATGATGTGGCTGGAGTTCCTCTTCGACCGCATCGGCGGCCCCGAGGTGTTCCAGGCGGTCTTCGACGGCGAGAAGGACGCGTGGTCCAACCCGGCGGCCATCGAGGGGCTGACCAAGGCCCAGGAGCTCATCAAGGCCAACGGCTTCGTCAAGGGCTTCTCCTCGATCACCGCCGACTCCAACGCCGACCAGGCGCTGCTGTACACCGGCAAGGCCGCGATGATGCTCCACGGCACCTGGACCTACGGGAGCATGTCCCAGGACGGTGGCGACTTCGTCAGCGGCGGCAACCTCGGCTACATGAACTTCCCGGCGGTCGAGGGCGGCAAGGGCGACCTGAGCAACACGGTCGGCAACCCCGGCCAGTACCTGTCGATCTCGTCCAAGGCCACGAGCGGGGAGAAGGAGCTCGCCAAGAAGTTCTTCTCCACCGAGGTGCTCTCCGACGCCGAGGTCAAGGAGTGGACCGACGCCGGCGCGGTGCCGATCGTCAAGGGCACCGACAGCCAGCTCAGCTCCTCGAAGGACGCCGAGTTCCTCGGTTTCGTCTACGACACCGCCAGCAACGCGAAGGTCTTCGCCCAGTCCTGGGATCAGGCCCTCAGCCCCACCGCCGCCGAGCGGCTGCTCGACAACATCGCCAAGCTCTTCCAGCTGTCGATCACACCACAGCAGTTCGCCACGAGCATGAACCAGGTCATCGGGCAGTGACCACGCTCGCTCCGCCCGCCGTGCCAGGGACGCGGCGCACCACCTCGCAGGGCGGGCGGAGCGGTTCGGTCGCGTGGATGGCGCTCCCGGCCCTGCTCTTCTTCGCCGCGTTCGGCATCCTGCCGCTCCTGGGCGTCCTGCTTCTCAGCTTCACGTCATGGGACGGCATCGGTGTGATCCGCCCCGCCGGCTTCGACAGCTGGCGAGCGGTCCTCACCGACCCGGGCCTGCCGCACGCGCTCTGGGTGACGTTCGTCGTCATCGTCCTCTCGTGGCTGGTCCAGACCCCGCTGAGCATCCTCCTCGGGGTGTTCCTCGCCGGCCATCAGCGCTACCGTGAGCTCCTGGCGGTGCTGTTCTTCATCCCCCTGCTGCTGAGCTCGGCGGCCATCGCCATCACCTACAAGGCGCTGCTGGACCCGAACTTCGGGCTCGGCGCCGGGCTGCACGTCCCCCTGCTGACCCAGGACTGGCTCGGGGACGACACGCTCGCCATGGGCGTGATCATCTTCGTGGTGTCGTGGCAGTTCATCCCGTTCCACACCCTCATCTACCAGGGCGCCGTGCGCCAGATCCCGAAGTCGATGTACGAGGCGGCCCAGCTCGACGGCGCCGGACGCGTCCGCACGTTCCTCAGGATCACCCTGCCCCAGCTGAAGTACACGATCATCACCTCGTCGACCCTCATGGTCGTCGGGTCGCTGACGTTCTTCGATCTCATCTTCGTGCTCACCGGGGGCGGACCTGGAGACGCCACCCGGGTGCTGGCGCTGGACATGTACAAGCGGGGCTTCCAGGCGAACCTCATGGGCCCGGCCAGCGCCATCGCGGTGATCCTGGTGCTCGTGGGCCTCGCCCTGGCGCTGCTCCTGCGCCGGATCGGCGGCGGCGGCTCGAGCGCGAGCCAGCTCGAAGGGGCCTGACGTGGCGACGACGCTGGGCGCCGGGACCCGTCAGGCCGCAGGGGACCAGAAGCGCCGCCCGCGCGGCCGCGGCGCTCGCCCCAACTGGCTAGGTGGAGCGGCAGGATGGGTCTGGCTCCTGATCGTCATCGTGCCGATCTACTGGATCGTGATCACCAGCTTCAAGACGCAGAGCAACTACTTCCTGACGAACCCGCTCGCGCCGCCCAGCGCGCCGACGCTGGACAACTACCAGTTCGTCATCGAGGCGGACTTCGTCCGCTACTTCGTCAACAGCGTCATCGTCACGCTGGGGGCGGTCGTGCCCGCGGTCCTCATCTCCTTCATGGCCGCGTACGCCATCGTGCGGGCCGGCGACTTGTGGCTCCTGCGGTCGGTCAACTCGCTGTTCCTCATGGGACTGGCGATCCCGCTGCAGGCGACCATCATCCCCGTCTACCTCATCGTCATCCGCCTGCACATGTACGACACCCTGCTGGCGATCATCCTGCCGTCGATCGCGTTCGCGATCCCGCTGTCGGTGCTCGTGCTGTCGAACTTCATCCGGGACGTCCCCAAGGAGCTCTTCGATTCGATGCGGGTGGACGGGGCCAGCGAGTGGAGCACGCTGTGGCACCTGGCCTTTCCACTGACCCGGCCGGCGCTGGTGACCGTCAGCATCTACAACGGCCTGGCGATCTGGAACGGGTTCCTCCTGCCGCTGATCCTCACCCAGAGCCCGACCCAGCGCACCCTGCCGCTCGCGTTGTGGACGTTCCAGGGCCAGTACAGCGTCAACGTGCCCGCCGTCCTCGCCTCCGTCGTCCTCACGACCCTGCCGATCCTCGTCCTCTACGTCGTCGGCCGCCGCCAGCTCGTCAGCGGGTTGACCGCGGGGTTCGGCAAGTAGCGGCGCGGTCCGGCGCCTGAAGGTTAAGGTTGCGTGGCGCCCGGGCCACGCAACCCAGGAGAGCCGCTGTGACCGACACCCCGTCCTCCAGCCAGCGAACGGAACCGTCCGAGATCGACGCCTCGGTGCCGAACTCGGCGCGGATCTGGAACTACTGGCTGGGGGGCAAGGACCACTACCCGGTGGACCGCAGGGCCGGTGACGCGTATCGGGCCATCTACCCCGAGATTGTTGACGTCGCCTGTGCTTCCAGGCAGTTCCTTGCCCGGGCCGTCCGGTACCTGGCCGGGGAGGCGCAGGTTCGGCAGTTCCTGGACATCGGCACCGGGCTGCCGACCTTCAACAACACCCACGAGGTCGCCCAACGTGTGGCGCCGGACACCAGGGTCGTCTACGTCGACAACGATCCGGTGGTGCTGGCCCATGCCCGCGCCCTGCTCACCAGCACCCGAGCGGTCACCGCGTATGTCGACGCCGACCTGCGCGACCCGGACACGATCCTGGCGGCCGCCGCCCGGACCCTGGACTTCACCCGGCCGATCGGGCTGATGCTGCTGGGGATCCTGGGCCACATCGACGACGATGACGAGGCGCGGTCGATCCTGCGGCGACTCCTGGGCGCCCTGCCGGCAGGCAGCTACCTGACGATCTGTGAGGGGACCAACGACCTCAGCGAGGCGGGTGTGGAGGCCCAGCGACGCTACAACGAGAGTGGCGCGATGCCCTATCGGCTCCGCAGCGCTCAGCAGATCGCCGACTTCTTCGAGGGGACGGAGCTCGTGGAGCCCGGCGTGGTGTCGTGTCCGCTGTGGCGGCCCGATCCCTTCGAGGTCCGACGCGGCCTCCCCGCCGAGATGGATCAGGTCGCCGGCATGGGCCGGAAGCCGGAAGGTGTCTGAGAGGTCAGCTCTGAGGGACCGGCATCGGTCAACACTCCCGTCGCGGCCTTGCACGGCGGTCGTGTAGTTCATTCCCTGTACTGGACGCCGCCTGCCCCTCGGGCCAGGCTTCCTGGTGGGCCGGTCCAGGGAGGAGTGCGCTGCGCATGGCGGGTCTCACCGAGATCACAGGGTTCCGGGGCGAACTGCTCGGCCCCGGAGACGCCGGCTACGACCAGGCGCGACGCCTCTGGAACGCCACCATCGACAAGCGCCCGGCCCTGATCGCGCGGTGCACCGGAGCGGCCGACGTGCGGGCCGGGATCGAGCGCGCCCGCTCCCGGGACCTGCCCCTGGCCATCCGCGGCGGCGGGCACAACGTGGCCGGCACGGCGAGCTGCGACGGCGGGGTGGTCCTCGACGTGTCGCCGATGAAGGGCGTCCGGGTCGACCCGGCCGGCGGCAGCGCCTGGGCGCAGGCGGGTCTGCTGTGGGGCGAGCTGGACCAGGCGACGCAGCGCTTCGGGCTGGCCACCACCGGTGGGATCGTCACCCACACGGGTGTGGCCGGCCTCACGCTCGGCGGCGGGATCGGCTGGCTCATGCGCAAGCACGGCCTGACCTGCGACAACCTGCTGGCGGTGGAGCTGGTCACCGCCGACGGGCGACTGCTCCGGGTCGATGGGCAAGCCCATCCCGAGCTGTTCTGGGGGGTCCGGGGCGGCGGCGGGAACTTCGGCGTGGTCACCGCCTTCCAGTTCCGCCTCCACCCGGTTGGGCCGCAGGTGCTGGCCGGGCCGGTCCTGTACCCGGCCGAGCAGGCGGCCCAGGTGCTGCGCGGCTACCGCGACTGGGCGGCCGGCACCCCCGACGAGGTGAGCACGGTGGTGAGCCTGCGCATGGCCCCGCCGCTCCCGGTCATTCCCGAGCGGCTCCACGGCGTGCCGGTGGTGACGATCGTCTGCTGCTACAGCGGAGCGGACGCCGCCGCCGGCGAGCGGCTGCTGGAGCCGGTGCGGCGGCTGGCCCCGCCGCTGCTCGACCTGGTCACGGTCAAGCCCTACGGCGCCCACCAGGCCACCTTCGACGCCACGGTGCCGCACGGCCTCCACTACTACTGGAGGTCCCACTACCTGGACGAGCTCGGCGACCAGGCGATCGACACCCTGGTCGACCACGCCTGGCGCCACCGCTCGCCCCGGTCGTACACCATCATGTTCCAGCTCGGCGGAGCCGTGCGCCGCGTCCCCGACGAGGCGACCGCCTTCACCGGGCGAGGCGCCGGCTACGCCCTGAACATCAACGCCGTGGCCACCGACGGGGACGGCCTCCGCGAGCAGGCCGCCTGGACCCGGCGGATGTGGGCGGCCATGCGACCCCACGCCAACGGCGTCTACGTCAACTTCCTCGACCGGGAGGGCACCGACCGTGTCCGGGCCGCCTACGGCGAGGCCAAGTACCGCCGGCTCGCCGCGCTCAAGCGCGCATGGGACCCCGACAACCTGTTCCGCAGCAACCAGAACATCGCCCCGGACTGACCACGGGCAGCCCAGCGGGCCGGAGCGTGCTCCGGCCCGGGGCGCTCGGTCGGCTATGCGCGCGAGCTGGCGAACGGGCTCAGGCCGATCCAGCCGCTGAAGGCGCGGCGCAGGTCGCTGCGGCCCACCAGGGTCACCGACCCGTCACCGAGCGCCTCGGCGAGGCTGACATGACCCAGGTACACCCGCGTGAACGTGGGCACGTCGGTGGCCACGCACAGGTCGGTGTCGAAGCCGGGGTCGGCAAGGCACAGGTCGGCCTCGGGATCCGACAGGTTGCCGGAGGCCGAATCCACCAGAGCACCACCGGCGATGTACATGACATCGACGAGGCGGTGGGCAGCATCGCCGCCGCCCCCCAGGTCATCGACGAGGCGGGCCTGACCTCGACGCCCGCCACGCTCTGGTCGACGTGCGCGACGTGCGCGACGAGCTGGCCGAGGACGTGGAGGCCGCTCAGCGGCCCTCTCGTCCTTGATCGCCTGGACCGGCCGCCGCCGGGCTCGACCCGAGGACGATGAACGGGGTGCTGCGGGTCATCGTGTAGTCGTAATTGATGCCCGAGGTCACCTTGTAGGTGGCCAGCACCTCGAGCACGTCGCCCTCGCCGGCCGTCCATCCGGAGGCGAACTGCACCCGGAAGGCCTCGCTGAGGGCCAGCTTCTGGGGGGTCAGGGTGAAGTGCTGGTGCTGGTAGGCGGTGGTGGTCGAGCGGGTCAGGTTGCGGACCGACACGAACAGGTCGCAGTGGTCGACGAACTGCATCAGGTTCCTGCCGATCCTGACGTTGGCCATCACGTCGAACTTCTCGCCGTTGGGGACGGCGTCGACGGCGAACGGCTCCCCGGTGTCGGCGACGTAGACCGACAAGATGGTGGCGTCCCAGGTGCCCGACATCGGGTTCCTCCTGGAAGGGTCGGGACGGCCGGCGGCGGCGCGGGGCCGCCGCCGGACCGGCCGTCTAGCTCACCGTGAAGGTGACGCTCTCGGCGCTGGAGAAGTCGGAGTTGGAACCGGCGTTCACCCGGTAGGAGGCCACCGCCTGGAGGACGTCACCCGGCGTCTGGTTGGGCGGGTTGAAGCTGACCCGCTCCTCGGCCCGGAAGGTGGTGTCGTCGGCGGGGGTCAGCGCCCCCTTGAGCTCCTGGATCTGGACCGTGGTCGACGTGGTCAGGTTGCGGACGGCGACGCGCAGCACGAAGTCGTCGACGTTCTCGTTGAGGTTCTCGCCGATCTCCACGTTGGCGATCACGTCGTAGGGGGTGTTGTTGTCGATGTCGTCGATCGTGAAGAACTCTCCCTGGTCGACGGGGTACAGCAGCTTGATACTGGCGTCCCAAGGACCTGGCATGGATGCCCCTCCTGGTGGGTGGATCCCGATAGATGATGCTCTGGTCGCGCGGCCAGCACCGTTCTACCTGGCGGCGCTTAAGCGGCGATTAATCGGCGCTTAACGCCGGGGCCCCCGCGATTAATTGGTGGACGAGCTGGATGGCGATGGGCCTTCCCGACCGCGGAGCGGGTTGGGCGCCGATCAGGATCATCGACAGCAGCACGTGCGGGGCCCAGGAACGGCACCAGGGCCAAGCGGGCCGTGTCACCGTTGGAGGCGACGGCCGGCAATCCGCTCCCGCCTACCCGCGCTCGGCGTCTTCCTCGGTCGCGGCGGGGACGACCTTCAGCTCGCCGTTCTCCCAGCCGACCGGCATGGGATCCGACAGCTCGCCCAGGAACTGCCGAGACTCGTCGAAGTAGTGGAAGGCCAGCAGGACCGGCTGCCCGGAGCGGTCATGGGCGATCCGCCCGCAGTAGAAGGCGTCGCTGGTGAGGGGGCGGGCCGCGGCGATGTCGAACGGCCCCGTGGGCGAGTCGATGGGCACGTACAAGATCCCCCCGGTCGCCCCGGTACCGCGGCGCGCGGCAGAGAACTGCGCGTCGAGGCAGCTGAACACCAGGACCTGCCGGCCCTCGACGGTGGCGACCTGGGGGCATTCGATGTGGCCGAACCCCGAGCCCGGCTTGCTGAGCGGCGGCCGCACCTCCCACCGTTGCAGGTCTGGTGAGAACGCGTGGCCGATGACGCCGCGGTCGTCATCTGGACCCTGATTGGAGCGGGCGGTGATGAGCATGTGCCAGCCGTCCCCGTCCGGGTCCGGGAGCACCCAGGGGTCACGCCAGGCCTCCTCGGGCCACTCGCCGCCGCCCAGCAGCTCGTACCAGCGGCCATCGGCGGTGACCAGCGGCGAGGCCGGGTCCTTGTGCCAGGTCTCCAGGTGGGTCGAGGTGGCCGCGCCGATCGTCTGGCGGATCCGGTCGTCGACCAGGGTGACGCCGGTGTAGAACAACCACCAGCGGCCGTCGGGGCCCTGGATCACGCTGCCGGTCCAGGTCGCCAGGTCGTCGAACGCCGGCGGGTCGGCGGAGGCGACCACGTCGCTCGCCTGGACCCAGTTCTTCAGGTCATCGGACACGGCATGGCCGATCGCGGCTCGCCGGTGGCGCCGTTGCTCCTCCTGCAGGGCCCGGGAGGCGAACAGGAAGAACAGGTGGTAGCGGTCGCCGTTGTCGGCCAGCCAGAAGTCCCATATCCAGGCGCCGGGGAGCCGGAGCATGGTCAGCCCTTCACGCCGGCCGAGGCGATGCTCAGGACGCGGACCCTCATCCAGGGAGTCTACGTGACACCGAACCTGCCCAGTGTGGCGCAGCTCCCTCTCGAGGCTGAGGTCGAACTCGGCCTCGGGAGCGATGCCGCCGGAACCCTCTCCAGCCACGATGGCAGCGTCGTGAGCAGACAGGAGAGGGTTCATGGACAGAGCCAGATCAGTCGGCCGGCGGTACGACCTGGACGCGCTGCGCGTGCTGGCCGTCCTGCTCCTCATCGTGTTCCACAGCGCCCGCCTGTTCGACGTCTTCGACCCCTTCTACGTGAAGAACCCGGAGACGAGCCACGCACTCTCCTGGGCGGTGGTGGCGTTCCTCAACCCCTGGCACATGCCGCTGCTGTTCGTGCTGGCCGGCGCGGCCACCTGGCTGGCCCTTGGCCACCGGGGGGCCAAGGTGTACATCGGCGAGCGGGCCCGGCGCCTGCTGATCCCGTTCCTGTTCGGGGTGCTGCTGATCGTCCCCCCGCAGGCGTTCCTGGCCAGCCGGTTCCGGGGCGACGACGGGTCGGTCGCGTCGTTCCTCGGCGACTACTGGACGGTCGAGGGCGACCTCACCGGCTACGACGGCAGCTTCACGCCGGCGCACCTGTGGTTCATCGGGTTCCTGTTCATCTTCTCCCTGGTCGCCCTGCCGCTGTTCGTGCGCTGGCACGGCCGCCGGCCCCGCACCCGCTGGCTCCTGTTCGCGATGCCGCTCGTGCTGGTGGCCGCCAACGAGCTGCCGGCGCCGAACGACGGCCCCCAGAACCCCTGGTACTCGCTCGCCCTGTTCGTGGCCGGCTTCCTGCTGCTGGCCGACGAGCGCGCCGAGGCCGTGGTGCAGCGGTTCTGGCGGCCGCTGCTGGCCGCGGCGGTGGTCACGATGACGATGGTCATGCTCGTGTGGAGCTCGGGGACCGGCGACGGATGGCGCGACGGCTCGCCGGTCGACGTCGGGTTCTCGGTCCTGGAGGAGGCGAACACCTGGCTGTGGGTGCTGGCGCTGCTCGGCGCCGGGAAGGCGCTCCTCGGCTCCCCCATCCGCGGGCTCCGCTATGCCAGCGAGGCCTCGTTCCCGTTCTATGTGCTGCACCAGACGGTGATCGTCGCCGTCGCCTATGTGGTGGTGGGCTGGAACCTCGGGGTGTGGCAGAAGTTCACCACCGTGGCCCTGGCCTCGCTGGTCGTGACCCTGCTGCTGTACGAGCTCGTGGTGCGCCGGACCGGTTCGACCCGGTTCCTGTTCGGGATGAAGCGGTCTACTGGCCGGCCCTCGTCGGTGACGGCGACCGCTTCGGCGACGTCGGTGACGCCGAAGAAGTCGATCGTCATCACTCCGGTGTCGGTTCCCGTATCGGCTCCCCCCGACACCAGCGGCGGCCGTGGCCGCACATGAGCATCGACTACCCAACTCACGACACGGCCGTACCCACCTGTCGGGACCTGGTGCCAGACTTGCCGGCATGAGCGACGACGTGCGGCTCCGGGAGGTCGAGGAGCCGGACCTGGAGGTGTTCTTCGAGCAACAGCTGGACCCGGAGGCGGTCCGGCTGGCCAACTTCCCGTCCCGGGACCGGGAACGCTTCATGACCCACTGGAAGACCAAGGTCCTCGGGGACCCGACGGTCTTCGTGCAGACCGTCACCGTCGACGGCGAACCGGCCGGCAGCGTGGTGGCCTGGTGGGACCAGGACCGGCGCTTCGTCGGGTACTGGTTCGGACGCCAGTACTGGGGTCGGGGCATCGGCACTCGGGCGCTGACCCAGTTCCTGGAGCGGGAGGAGGCCCGTCCCCTCTACGCCGACCCCTTCTCCGGCAACACCGGATCGGTACGGCTGCTGGAGAAGTGCGGCTTCGAACGGACCGGCACGGTCACCTACGGCGACGCCGAGCACATCATGCTGGTCCTCCACTAGCCCGGATCTTTCAATAGACCTGGTGGACGGGCGGTTGGGGTTGGACCGGCCGGCGGCGGTTCGGTCGGTTTGGGCGAGGGGGCTCCGGGCCGCGTCGAGCGGGGGTCGTGCGGGTCTCGGGTTGGCTGGCGTGGTTTGGGCTGCGACCGCCGGTGGTCGCGGGTGGTGGGGTTCAGGCTCGGAGCGGTAGGGCGTGGAGCCGGTCGAAGGCGGCGACGAGATCGGCGGCCCAGGGCCAGCCCTCGGCGATGCGGAGTGTGCGGCGCCGGCTGCCGGTGACGTAGAAGCCCGGGTCCATGCCCGCCGCCCACGCCCGTGCACGGGCAGCGGCCCG
>JASLBL010000155.1 GCA_030146615.1 Actinomycetes bacterium | reverse complement strand
GGCCGTCGGCGACGGCCATGCCGGCGGACTCCTGACCACGGTGCTGGAGGGCGTAGAGCCCGTAGAACACGAGGTTGGCGACCTGCTCCCCCGGAGCCCAGACTCCGAAGACCCCGCACGCCTCGCGTGGATGGTCGGCGTCGAGCATGTCCCTCCCGGCCCGGTATAGGCCCAGCGGCGGCGTGGGGAAGCGGTCCGATCGTAGCACCGGACCCCGACGGGCCGGCGGATGCGCGGGTGCACCCTGTTGCCCGTCTTCTCGTGCCGGTGGTAAGAAACGCAGGTTGTGGAGGACCCGCTGCCCCAGGTAGATTCCCGTGTGATCCCCCTGTATGACCGAGCCAGCCCGTCCCTTCCCCGGGGCCGTTCTATGAGCAGGAATGCCGTGCGCCTACGGGCGCGCAGACCGCCGGCCGCCGCGGTGACGAGCACCCATCTGCCTCGAGTCCATCTCCCAGGCAACGACGCAGAGGTCAGCACATGATCCGTAACATGCAGATCCGGTCCAAGCTGATCGCGGTGCTGGTCATCCCGTTGGTCGCCCTCACCGTCCTGGCCGCCCTCGGTATCGGGGCCAACGTCGCCCGCGGGGTCCAGGCCGACCGGGTCAACGACCAGACGGCCTTCGCCGTCAGCCTCTCGACGCTGGTCCACGAGCTGCAGCGGGAGCGGGACCTGTCGGCCGGCTGGGTCGGGAGCGGCCGCGACGCCGGCTACGGCGGCGTGGTCGCTCAGCACATCGCCGTCGACCAGGCGCTCCAGACCTTCCGCAGGGACGTGGGGAACCTGGGCGACGAGGGCTCGGCGTTCCGGGAGCGGGTCGACGCCGCCGTGGCCGAGCTCAGCCAGCTCGGCCAGCAGCGCGACCAGATCGAGAACAACGACGGCACCACGGTCGACCGGACGCTCGACTACTACTCGGAGGTCATCGGCAAGCTGCTCGCCGTCAACCTCGAGATCGCCAGCCAGACCGACGACCGGGAGCTCATCCAGAACGTCGGCACCTTCGTCTCCCTGGCCCGGCTCAAGGAGGCGACCAGCCTGGAGCGGGGCCGCCTGTACGCGGTCGCCTCGGCCGGGCGCTTCGACACCGACGACTTCCGCGAGCTGGCTCCGATCGTCGGCGCCCAGGCGGCCTGGCGGACCCAGTTCGAGGCGACGGCAACGCCCGAGCAGCGGGCCTTCCTCGACCGGACCCTCCAGAGCCCCGACATCACCCGGGTCGAGGGGCTCCGCAGCCAGGTCCTCGCCGGCGACCCCAGCCAGCCGGTCCAGCTCGACCCCAAGCAGTGGTTCACCTATATGACGGCCAAGCTGGACCTGCTGCGCACCGGCGAGGGCCGGCTGGCCGACGACGTCTCCGCGGCCAGCTCCGATGCCCAGGCCACGGCCCGCCGGCAGGCCCTGCTGTACACGGTCCTGCTGACCCTGGTGCTCTGGATCACCGTCGGCCTGTCCCTGTGGCTGGTCCGCTCCATCGTCGGGCCGCTGCGGACGCTGACCCGCAGCGCCAACGAGGTCGCCGACGAGCGGCTGCCGGGCCTGGTCGACCGGCTCCACCACACCAAGGACCCACGCGACCTCGACGTCGCCCCGGAACCGGTCCCGGTGAAGTCCAACGACGAGATCGGCCAGGTGTCGGCGGCCTTCAACTCGGTCCACCGGGTGGCCATCCAGGTCGCCACCGAGCAGGCCGCCCTGCGCAAGTCGATCGGCGACATGTTCCTCAACCTGGCCCGGCGCAGCCAGAGCCTGATCGACCGCCAGCTGGAGCTGATCGACGACCTGGAGCGGACCGAGGCCGACCCCGACGCCCTCGAGAACCTCTTCAAGCTCGACCACCTGGCCACCCGCATGCGCCGCAACGCCGAGGACCTGATCGTGCTCTCGGGGGCCGAGCCGGCCCGCCGCTGGAGCCAGCCGGTGGCGCTGGTCGACGTGGTCCGGGCGGCCCTGGCCGAGGTCGAGGACTACAACCGGGTCGAGCTGCTGCCGATCGACGACATCGGGGTCGCCGGCCAGGCGGTCAGCGACGTCGTCCACCTGCTGGCCGAGCTGATCGAGAACGCCACCTCGTTCTCGCCGCCCGGCACCAAGGTGCAGGTGGCCGGCCAGCAGGTCAGCAACGGCTACGTGCTCGAGATCGAGGACCGCGGCCTCGGCATGAGCGACGACGAGCTGGTCGAGGCCAACGAGCGGCTGGCCAACCCGCCGATGGTCGACTTCGCCCTGTCGCGCATGCTCGGGCTGTACGTGGTCGCCCGGCTGGCCCAGCGCTACAACATCAAGGTGCAGCTGCGGCACTCGTGGTACGGGGGCATCACCGCGCTGGTGCTGCTGCCGCCGACGGTGGCCGTGCGGGCGCCCATGCCCGAGGCGATCGAGGCGCCGAGCCGGCGAGGCCCGGCCGAGCTGGTTCCCTCGACCAAGCCGGCCGAGCCGGCGGCCGAGGAGAACGGCGAGCACCTGCCCATCTTCGAGGCGGCCAGGTCGGACTGGTTCGAGGACAGCGTCCGGGGCGACCACCTGCCCCTGCGGCGCCACGCCGCCCAGCAGCCCAACGGCCGGGCCGCCGAGCCCACCGGGAACGGCGCCGGCACCCTCACCGGTGCCGGTGCCACCCGGATCCCCGGCCCCGGCGAGGGCCCGGGGCCGGACGAGAGCCAGCGCCCCGACGGGAGTCAGCGCCCCGACGGCGGCCAGGCCCCCGACGGGGCCAGGACCGACGCCGACCGGGCCGAGGCCCTGCGCGCCGAGGCGATGCGGGTCGAGACCGCCCGGATGGAGGCGGCCCAGGCGGAGGCGGCCAGGACCGAGGCGGCCAGGACCGAGGCGCGGGAGGCGATCCGGCCCGGCGGCGACGCCCCGACGGCACCGGCCCCGGCGGCCAGGACGAGCAGGGCGCGCGGGGACGGGACCGGGGCCAGGGCCCGCACCGGCCCGCTGCCGACCAGGACCCCAGGGGCGTCGGGCCCGCCGCCG
>JASLBL010000087.1 GCA_030146615.1 Actinomycetes bacterium | reverse complement strand
CCGCCCGCCACGGCCTGGGCGGCGCGCCAGCGGGCCGCCCGCAGCAGCGCGGGGCGGGGGACCGGAGCCGGGTCGCCGCGGAGCACCACGGCGTGGCCGGTCCGAGCCAGGGCTCGGGTCAGGCCGGCGAGCATGACCGCTTCGTCGACGGTGGTGGCCACGTCGGTCACCCGGAACTCGATCGTGGGGTACTTGGCCGAGGGCCGCACGTCCCACCAGATGTGGGTGGCGTCCTGGATGGCGCCGACCTCGACCAGGCTGGCCACCAGCTGGTCGTAGTCGGCCCGGGAGGCGAAGGTGCCGGCCGACTCGGCGGTCGGCCAGCGCCGCCAGAGCTGGGTGCGGTAGCTGGCATAGCCGGTGTCGCCGCCGAGCCAGAACGGGGAGTTGCCAGCCAGGGCGAGCAGCGGGGTGAGCCAGGGCTGGACGCGGTTCATGGTCTGGATAGCCGCCTCAGGGTCGGCGATGCCGACATGGACGTGGCAGCCGCACAAGACCTGCTCGCGGGCGATCTGCTGGTAGTCGGCCACGAACTCCAGGTAGCGGCGGCGCGGGGTGACCTGCTGGTACTTCCAGCTGGAGAACGGGTGGGTGCCGGCGGCGGCGATCCGGCAGCCGCTGGCCCGCGCCCCGGCGTCGAGCTGCCGGCGCATCCCGGTCAGATGCTCCCGCAGCTCGCCGAGCGTGCAGCACACCGGGGTGCCGATCTCGACCTGGGCCAGGAACAGCTCGTGCTGGACGGCCAGCTCCCCGAGCTCCGGTTGGCTGCAGGCCAGCACCTTGGGGCTGGCCGGGACCAGTTCGCGGGTGCCGGGGTCGACGAGCAGGTACTCCTCCTCGACGCCGAGGGTGAAGTCGTCGTCCGGTCCAGCCATGCGCATATTTCGTTACCCTCCTGGCTGCTCCTCGCCTCCTTCGGCCGGGAACCGCTTCGATCCTTTCGGTCAAAGCCTGCCATCGGCGTGAAAACGGCAGCATGCCGGCAGGTGACGAGCGCGTTACATCTGGTTGCGGCGACCGGCGGCGCGCGGGCCGGGTAGCTCCCAGCCGAGGCCCGACGCCATGGCGGCGACTGGGCGGCCCACCCCAACCCGAGGTGCGGGCTGAGCACCGGCGAGCCGCTGGCCTGCTGGTCGTGGACGCGCGGTGCGGTCTGGCTGTCGTCCGCGGAGACAAGAGGAGCAGGGGTTCGACGCGACCGCTTGGCGTGCTCCGCTCTATGGACCATGAGCGCTGCATGAATGAATTTCCGTACTGCGGCACTAGGTCGAGATGCGCGAAACCAGCCCAATCGAGCTATGGCGACCGCTCGGTCTGCTCCCGATACTTGCTCTGTTCGACCACCAGCAGGTGACCGACCGTCTCCGCCGCACGTCCTCACCGACAACCAGCTGGTCCGTCCCGGGCCCTAAGGGGGCTGTGGTGGTTCGGACTCGAGAAAGGGGACGCGCCGTGGCAGCGCAGCGCAAGGGCGCCGACACACCCAGCTACCTTCGGGCGGCCGAGGTCGCCGACATCCTGCACGTGTCACCCAAGACGGTGTCGCGCTGGGCCAAGGAGGGCAAGCTGCCCTTCATGAAGACCCTGGGTGGGCACCGCCGCTACCCGGAGGCCAAGATCCGGCAACTTGTCGACGAGCTCCGGGAGGAGTCCACGGCCTGAGCTGGCCGACGACCTGGTCGCCGAGCGTAGGGGATAACAGCGGGGCACTCGCGGACATTGATGGTGCAGTTCATTCGCCGTCATGCAGCTTGGACGACGAGGTCGACCTAGAGGCGGTCGCCCGGGGAGAGGCGGCGATGCGCCTCTCGGGCCCGGGCGTCGGCGGCCGAGGCGCCGTACCGTTGCAGCATGGCGCGGGACTTCCAGCCGGCCAGACGCATCAGGTCGGTCTCCCCGCCGCCTTCGGCCAGCCACTGGTGCGCGAAGGTGTGGCGCAGCTGGTGGGGATGCAGGCCGGGCAGGCCGGCCTCCTCGCCGCGGCGGCGCAGCATCTGCACCAACCCCCACTTGGTCAGCCGGCCCTGCAGCCCGAGCCACAGCCAGGGGAGGGCGGCGTCCTTGTGGCGAACCCGGGCGCGCAGGTAGCGGTCCAGGGCGGCGCCGGCCTTGTGCCCGAACGGTAGCGCGCGCTCACGGCGGCCCTTGCCAAGCACCAGCAGCACGTCCAGATCCAGGTCGACGTGGGCGAGCTTGAGGTCGACCAGCTCGGCCCGGCGGGCGCCAGTGTCGAGCAGGAGCATGATCATGGCGGCGTCCCGGCGGGCCTCGAAGCCCCTGCCGGCGCAGGCGGCCAGCAGCCGCCGCAGGCCGTCATCGGGGATGACGGGCACGGGCCGGTCGGGCACGATCGGCGGCCGCATCTTGGCCATCGGGCTGGCCGGGAGCTCGTCTTCGTCCTCGAGCCATTGGTACAGCAGCTTCAGCACCTTGTAGTAGGTGGCGGCGGCTCGCCGGGTGAGCAGGTCGCCCAGGTAGGCTTCCAGGTCGGCCCGGCCGGCCTCAGCAAGGGTGGTGCCCCGGACGGCCAGGAACGCCTCGGCCTGGCGGAGAGCGATCAGGTAGGTGGCCACCGTCTGGTCGGAGCGGTTCTCGGCCCGCAGGTGCCGCTCGAACGAGCGGAGCAGCAGGCTGGGCGCGGCAGGATCCATGCCCCGAGAAGTAACACAGTTAAGAGGTGTCCATCCGTTATGCGGCCGCCCAGATCGGCCCCGGACACGAAGATGATCTGCGTTTCCGCTGGTCAGAAGGGGTATGGTGGGCGCGACAGGGTTTGAACCTGTGACCTCTTCCGTGTCAGCAAATAGCAGGGAAGCGCTGTGCTAACCGGCCGTTGTTGCAGGTCGGCTCCAACCGTAGATGCTGAAGTTAAGTGCTCTCTTGACGTTCAGTTAAGCGCTCTCCTATGGGAGTCTTGTGCTGCCCTGACCATGCTCGACCAGGGAGGCCCGGTGCTGAAGGACACCGACGCATCCAGGGGCGACATTCCCAGCGAGCCGGTGCGAGGCGGGACCGGTGATCCCGCGCTGCGCGCCATGTCCGGCATCGAAGGACTGCGGACCTGGCTGGACGGCAGGTCTCCGCGACCGCCCATCGCCCGGCTCACCGGACGCCGCCTCGTCGCCGCCGAGAAGGGCGTTGTGACCTATGCGCTGCCGGTGACGGACTGGCTGCTCGGCCCCAAGGGCCGTGTCCACCCCGGCGTGCTGGCGTTCCTGGCCGGTGCGCCACTGTTCGGCGCCGTGCAGTCCGCCCTGCCGCCGCGGACGCCGTGCACGACCGCCGAGCTGTCCATGACGTTTCTGGGAGCGCCGCCCGGCGGCGGAGGAGAGCTGACCGCGATCGGTCGCTTGATCGCGACTGAGGGCGACACGGGGCTGGCCGAGGTCGGGATCCGTTCGGCGGAGGGTCGGCTGGTCGCACACGGGACGGCCCGCTGCCTGATCTTTCCGCCCGACGACAAGTCGGTCACGGTCACCGGACTGCAGCCCCCAGAAGAGCCGAGGTGGCTAACACCCGACCCATGGGAGCGACCGGTGGGGTTCCATCCCTACGCGGCGTCCGAGGGGATCTCCGGGCTGGAGATCCTTCAGGCTACCCTTCACGGCGAGCTCCCGCGGGCTCCGATCGACCGGTTGATGGGCATCCGCCTGCTCGAGGCGAAGGCGGGCCGGGTGGTGTTCGCCATGCCGGCCAGCGGCTGGCTGAGCCAGGAGTACGGTGCCGTCTTTGGAGGCGCCATCGCTCTACTGGGCATGTCGGCCTCCTCTGCCGCCGTCCAGACGACGGCCGAGCGTGGTACCGGCTTCGCCGCTCTTGACATGAAGATCAACCTCCTCCGCCCGGTCCACCCGGACGGAGAACAGCTGGTCGCGACCGGGACGGTGCTGCACCGCGGACGCCGGCTGGCCATCGGGACGGCTGACGTCCGCCACGGCGGCCGCCTGGTGGCCGTGGTCACCGGCACCACCGAGCTGACCCCCGGCAGCTAGCCGATGGCTGTGGCGGTAACAGCGTCTAGAGCCTCCTAACCACGATGTCCGAGCACAATAGCCAGGTCGGTCAGGGCCACGACCACCAGCGCCGACCTGTCAGCAACCAGGCGTGCTAGGCCGAGGCGCTGTCGGACTTGCCATCCCGCTTCAGTCGTTCCCGGCGGTGGTCATGGTCGAGCCGCTCGTCGGCGACGGCGGCGGCCGCTCGCGCGGTGGGCGTATGGCCGGTCACGGCGTTGAGGAAGTCCTCGCGAGAGAGCGCGAGCACCGTCGCTGGGGAGGTGGCCGTCACCGTTGCCGTGCGCGGCACCCCATAGAGCAGGGCGATCTCGCCGATGCCGTCGCCGCGACGGTTGGTGGCGACAAGGGCGCCGTCGATGGTGACTTGGAGCCGGCCGTCGGCGACGGCGTAGAAGCGGTCGCCCCGTTCGCCCTCGCGGATGAGGACCTCGCCGGCCACCAGCTGGACCGGTTCTAGGGAGCGGGCCAGGCCCTCGAGCGCCGGGGCCGGAAGGGCATGGAAGATCCGCAGGGAGCGCAGCAGCGCGATCTCGACGATGGGCACCTGGGCGGCCGCGTCCAACCTGAACAGGGCTCGACCGCCCGCCAGGGTGACCACTGGAAGGATGGCCGCGGTCCCGACCACGGCCGTGACCGTCCCGCCGACGGCCACCAGCAGCGGCACCAGCGCCGACCCCACGGCCAGCCCGGCCATGGCCAAGCCCTCGGCCACGCCAAAGACCCGGCCGACGACCTCTGCCGGGACGGCCCGTTGCAGCAGGGTGCGGGTGGCCAGGTTGAACAGGGCCCGGCCGCCACCAACCACGGTGAGCAGCACCACGGTCGCCCCCGCGGTGGTCGACAGGGCACTCAGCCCCAGCGCGGCGCCGATCAGCACCACGCCGCCGAGGATCGGGATGCTGAGCCGGCGCCGCCCCACCAGGGCCATCCCGGCCAGGCCGGCCAGGACGCCGCCGACGCCGTAGGCCATGCTGAGGTAGCCGACCCAGCCTTGGCCGCGGTCGAGCACGTCCACCGCGAGGACGACAAAGAGGATGTCCAGGGCGCCGATGACCACCCACTGGGCGCCGAGCAGAGATACCAGCAGCCGCGGGGCGGACTGACGGGCCAGCACCCGAAAGCCCGCAAGGGTCCCGGCCAGCCCAGCCGACTCGTCGACCGCCAGGGCCCCTGTCCCGCGGACCGTGGCGGCCAGCCCGACCGACATCAGACCGGCGGCACCGGCCACCGCGAACACCAACCCGGGTCCGGCCACCGTCAGCAGGACCCCGGTGGCGGCGCTGGAGGCGACCACGCCGGCGCTCTCAATCCAGCCGGTCAGGGCGTTAGCGGCGGTGAGTTGCTCGGCGTTGTGGACCAACCCGGGGACCAGGGGCGTCTGCGCCGGCCTGGTCGTGGCCACCGCGGCCGAGGCAACCACGGCCCCCGCATAGGCCGCCAGCGGCGCCTCCAACCCGATCGCCACGGCGGTCGCCAGCATCCCGGCCACCTGGACCAGGTAGCCCCCGACCAGCACCCCGACCGGTGAGCGCCGGTCGGCAACGGCCGCTGCGACCGGGGCCAGTAGGGCCGCCGGGAGTAGCTGGGCGACCGCCACGGCACCCGCGGTCCCGGCTCCGCCGCGGTCATAGGCATAGACCAGCATGGCGATCCAGACCGCATTCTGGGTGGCGCTGAACACCCCATAGGCCACCATCACCGCCGCCAGCGCCCGGTTCCGGGCCACCGCGCCCACAACCTGCAGCAAGGGCCTCACCAATTCACCTTATCGCCCAGTCACTCGTGGCCTGCGCCGAGGTGGGTGCTTGCATGGAGCGTACTGGTCGGGGAGTATCCCGGAGCCTTTCGTCGGTAAAGCCTGGAGGTGCGGCCATGCCCAGAGTTTGGTTAGCGGTATCCACTGCGACACCGCCGGAACTCGAGCCGTACCGTGACGACCCGAGAGGCCTAGAGGGGTACGTGCGGTCTGTCGTCCAGGAGGCAGGGGCTCGGTTCGAGGCTCTCTACTTCGACGTCGACAGGCCGGTAGCCTATGCCCTTGTGGAAGGCCTTGATGACTTCATCACCATCAAGGCGGTCAGCAGTATTCTCGGCGTCGTCGAGCACAAGAAACTCATCACGGTAGACCAGGCTGCCGACGAGGCCGTCCGCCGGGAGCGGGACATCCGGGGTCGACTCTCACGATGAATCAGCCCATCGCCGCCAGCAGGTCCTCGCCTTCCTGGACGTACCGCTCGGCCTTGACGCGTCGGTAGAAGGCGAGCGCCTGGTCGAGTTCGGCGCTGGCCTGGTCGCGTCGGCTGGCGGCCGCAAGCCGCCTGGCGGCACAGAGCCGCGCAAGCGCCTCGTCGGGGAGGCTGCCAATCTCGGCGTAGAGGGCTGCCGCTTGCTCGAACTTCCCCGTGGCGACGGCTCCTGCCGCTTCCGCCCAGGGGGTCGGCGGGGCGGTCATGAGCGGCGCCAGGAGATCCTGGTCCCTCCCGAGCTGTGAGACGGCGAAGGCAAGGTCCGCCGTCCAGTACGACCCAATGCTGACGTCACTCTGCTGCCAGATTCGAACAAGCTCAGCGGCATCTGCCCGGGCTTCCTCGTACCGTCCCGCTGAGGTAAGGATGTGCGCACGCAAGGCGAGCGCGGGGAACATCGATTGCAGGTCTTTTTCCTCTCGAGCGAAGTCACGGAGCCCTGTGGCATCCTCCAGCGCCTCATCTAGCTGCCCGCGGGGCAGCGCGATCCAGCCACGGACGAGCCGTGCTCCAGGCTCGGAGTGCGAGCGTGGCGAGCCGGCCTCGGCGTCGGCGAGTAACGCGCTCGACGTGGCGACAGCTTCATCCCACCCGCCGCGCCAGTAGAGTTCCCAGAGACGCTCAGCGGCGAACCATTGTATGCCCGCCTTGTCGCCGAACCGTTCCGCCGCCCGACGGCCCTCTGCATGAACGGCGAATGCCCGTCGGAGATCCCCGAGATCGGCGAGGTTCGTCCCCAAGTTGAGGTAGGTCCGCACGCTTTCTGGAGAGCTCCGCGCAAGGGTGATCGCCAGACTGCGCTCAAGATCGTCGATCCCTCCAGCGTCGGCACGTGCGACACGGGCGGATCCGATGTTGGTCAGCGCGTGGGCGCGTACCTCGTCAAGGCCGAGATCCTCGGCCATCCTCAGCGCCTGCCTGCCAATTCGGATCGCTGTGTCGGGTTCATTGGCGACCATGTGAAACCGGGAGAGAGTACTGAGCACGTAGGCTTTGGAGGGTGAGGGTGCCGCATCGGCGAGCAGCGCGAGGGCATGCTCGAAGCGGGCGAACGCGCCATCGTGATCGCCGTACCGGAACCTGAGCTCTCCGAGGATGACCTCGGCCTCGGCGGCCA
>JASLBL010000083.1 GCA_030146615.1 Actinomycetes bacterium | reverse complement strand
CGTGGCCGTGCCGACCATGATCGCCGGCATCTACGGCATGAACTTCGACCACATGCCGGAGCTGACCTGGGCCTTCGGCTACCCGCTGGCCCTGGCCGTCATGGCCGCGGCCTGCATCGTCCTGTACCGCGCCTTCCGCCGCAACGGCTGGCTCTAGCCGTTCTCGGCGACCCGCCGGCGCACGGCCGCCTTGGCCTGCTCCTCCCTGGCCTCGTCCAGGCGGTCCTCGGATCGTAGCTCCTCGGCCCGGCGCTCGTGGGTCTCGGCGTCGTCCTGGCCGAGCTCGTCCGAGAGCAGGGCGTGCTCGGCCAGGATGTCGACCCGGGTGACGTCGTCGTCGTGGGCGACGTGGAGGAAGCCGCCGTCCACCACCACCGCGGAGCGGTTGCCGCCGGCGTCGATGAACACCGGGCCGACGGCCAGGGCGGCGAGCAGGGGCGCGTGGCCGGGGAGCACGCCGAGGTCGCCGTCGACCGCGCGGGCGGCGACGAAGTCGGCCTCCCCGGCCCAGACCTCCCGCTCGGGGGTGACCAGGTGGACCTCCAGGCCGGCCACGGCTAGGAGCTCCCGCCGAGCTGCCTGGCCTTCTCCTCGGCCTCCTCGATCCCGCCGACGTTGAAGAAGGCCTGTTCGGGCAGGTGGTCGTAGTCGCCCCTGGCCAGGGCGTCGAAGGAGGCGATGGTCTCGTCCAGCGGGACCGTCTTGCCGGGGACGCCGGTGAACTGCTCGGCCACGTAGAACGGCTGGGACAGGAACCGCTGGATCCGCCGGGCCCGGTTGACGATCACCTTGTCGTCCTCGGACAGCTCGTCGACCCCGAGGATGGCGATGATGTCCTGGAGGTCGTTGTAGCGCTGGAGGATCTCCTGGACCCGGCGGGCGACCCGGTAGTGCTCGTCGCCCACGTACCGCGGGTCCAGGATGCGGGAGGTCGAGGCCAGCGGGTCGACCGCCGGGTAGATGCCGAGGGAGGCGATCTCGCGGGCCAGCACCGTGGTCGCGTCCAGGTGGGCAAAGGT
This sequence comes from Actinomycetes bacterium, assembly GCA_030146615.1. GTDB lineage: Bacteria > Actinomycetota > CALGFH01 > CALGFH01 > CALGFH01 > CALGFH01. The sequence continues at coordinate 15,788 of JASLBL010000083.1, read as the reverse complement.
GGTGTGCGGGGCCGGGTCGGTGATGTCGTCGGCGGGCACGTAGATGGCCTGCAGCGAGGTGATCGAGTGGCCCCGGGTCGAGGTGATCCGCTCCTGGAGCTCGCCCATCTCGCCGGCCAGGGTCGGCTGGTAGCCGACCGCGCTCGGCATCCGCCCAAGCAGGGTCGAGACCTCGGAGCCGGCCTGCACGAACCGGAAGATGTTGTCGATGAACAGCAGCACGTCCTGGCCCATCTGGTCGCGGAAGTACTCGGCGACGGTCAGGGCGGCCAGGCCGACCCGCAGCCGCACCCCGGGCGGCTCGTCCATCTGGCCGAAGATCAGCGCCGTCTTGTCGATCACGCCAGACTCGCTCATCTCCAGGAACAGGTCGTTGCCCTCGCGGGTCCGCTCCCCGACCCCGGCGAACACCGACACGCCCGAGTGCTCCTCGGCCACCCGGTGGATCATCTCCTGGATGACGACCGTCTTGCCGACCCCGGCGCCGCCGAACATGCCGATCTTGCCGCCGGCCACGTACGGCTCCAGCAGGTCGATGACCTTGATGCCGGTCACGAACATCTCGGTCTTGGGCTCGAGCTGGTCGAAGGTGGGGGCGTGGCGGTGGATCGGCCAGCGCTCCTCGGCCTCGAAGTCGGGGTCGTCGAGGGCCTGGCCGAGCACGTTGAAGACGTGCCCGAGGGTGTTCTCCCCCACCGGCATGGTCATGGGCGAGCCCGTGTCGGTGACCGGCGTCCCCCTGACCAGGCCGTCGGTCGGCGACATGGCGATCGCGCGCACCATGGCGTCGCCGATGTGCTGGGCGACCTCGCAGGTGATGGTGGTCTTCTCGCCGTCGAGGGTCCGCTCGACGGTCAGGGCGTTGTTGATCGAGGGCATCTCGTCGGGGGCGAACTCGACGTCCACCACCGGGCCGATGATCCGGACGACCCGCCCGGTGCCGCCTCCGCTGCGGCCGGTGTCCCGCTCGTATGCGACCGTGGCCATGTCGTCTCAGCTCCTGTTGCTCTGGAGGGCTTCCGCGCCCCCGACGATCTCCATGATCTCCTGGGTGATCTCGGCCTGCCTCGCCTGGTTGTACTGGCGGGTCAGGACCTCGATCAGCTCGGAGGCGTTGTCGGTGGCGGCTTTCATCGCCCGGCGCCTGGCCGCGTGCTCGGAAGCCGTCGCCTCCAGCATGGCCGTGAACACCCGGGCTTCGATGTAGCGAGGCAGCAGAGCGTCGAGCAGCCGCTCCGGGCTCGGTTCGTACAAGTACTGGGGGATCGGCTCGGGCGGCCCCTCCTCCACCTCCTCGATCACCAGCGGCACGAACCGCCGAGCCACCGCCCGCTGGGTCGAGGCCGAGACGAAGTCGGTGAACACCGCATGGATCTGGTCGACCCGGAGGGAGGTGAACTCCTCGACCAGCAGATCGACCACGGTCCGCGCGTCCTCGTAGGAAGGACGGTCCGAGAAGCCCGTCCAGGCCTGCTCGATCGGGCGCTGCCGGAAACGGTAGTAGGCGAGGCCCTTGCGGCCGGTGACGTAGAGCTTGGGCTCGATGCCGTCGTCTCGCAGGCGTGCCTGCAGCTCCTCGGCGGTGCGGAGCACGTTGCCGTTGTAAGGGCCGGACAGGCCGCGGTCGGAGGTGACCACGAGCACTGCGGCCGCTCGCGACTCCACCCGCTGCTCCAGCAGCGGGTGGGAAAGAAGCACCTCGGTGCTCACGACGCTCTCCAGCGCGGCGGTTATCTCGTCGGTGTAGGGGCGCGCCTGGGCGACCCGCTCCTGGGCCCTGGCAAGCCGGGAGGCGGAGATGAGCTCCATGGCCCTGGTGATCTTCATGGTCGACTGCACCGTCCGGATCCGGCGGCGGACGACCCGTAGCTGCGCTGGCATGGCGTTCTAGGACTCTCGTGGCCGGCTGGGGCGCTTGTAGCGCTTGACGCCCTCCTGCTCGATGTCTTCCTCTTCCATCGCCTCGGCCCCGGCCTCACGCAACGGCGGCGCGCCCTCGGACGGCCGGAAGCGGCGCCGGAACTCCGTGACCGCTTCCTTGAGCTGCTGCTCGACCTCGTCGGGAAGCGTGCCCTGCTCGCGGATGTGCTCCAGGACCTCAGGGTGGTTGGCCTCGACGTACTCGAGGAGCTCGGCCTCGAAGCGGCGCACGTCCTCGACCTGCACGTCGTCCAGGTATCCGCTGGTCCCGGACCAGATGGACACGACCTGCTTCTCGACCGGGACCGGCTGGTACTGGCCCTGCTTGAGCAGCTCCACCATGCGAGCGCCCCGCTCCAGCTGGTCCCGGGACGCCTTGTCCAGGTCGGAGGCGAACAGGGCGAACGCCTCCAGGGCCCGGTACTGGGCCAGGTCGATGCGCAGGGTGCCGGCGACCTGGCGCATGGCCTTGATCTGGGCGCTGCCGCCGACCCGGGAGACCGAGGTGCCGACGTTGATGGCCGGCCGCACGCCCTGGTTGAACAGGTCGGCCTCAAGATAGATCTGGCCGTCGGTGATCGAGATGACGTTGGTCGGGATGTAGGCCGAGATGTCGTTGCCCTTGGTCTCGATGATCGGCAGGCCAGTCAGCGAGCCGCCGCCGAGCTCGTCCGACAGCTTGGCGCAGCGCTCCAGCAGCCGCGAGTGGAGGTAGAACACGTCGCCCGGGTAGGCCTCGCGGCCGGCCGGGCGGCGCAGCAGCAGGGAGATCTCGCGGTAGGCCTCGGCCTGCTTGGAGAGGTCGTCGAAGACGATCAGGCCGTGCTCGCCCTTGTACATCCAGTGCTGGCCCATGGCCGAGCCGGCGTAGGGGGCGATGTACTTGAAGGAGGCGGGAAGGTCGGCCGGGGCGCTGACGACCACGGTGTACTCGAGGGCGCCGTTCTCCTCCAGGGCGCTGACGAACTCGCGCACGGTGGTGGCCTTCTGGCCGATGGCCACATAGATGCACTTGACCTGCTTGTCGGTGCCCCAGTGCTGGCGCTGGTTGATGATCGTGTCCAGGCAGACGGCGCTCTTGCCGGTCTTCTGGTCGCCGATGATCAGCTCGCGCTGGCCCCGGCCGATGTTGGTCATGGCGTCGATGGCCTTGATGCCGGTCTCCAGGGGCTCCTTCACCGGCTGGCGCTGCACCACCGACGGGGCCTGGAGCTCAAGGGCCCGGGTGGTCTCGGCCTCGATGTCGCCCTTGCCGTCGAGGGGCCGGCCGAGCGGGTCGACCACCCGGCCGAGGAAGCCGTCGCCGACCGGCACCGACAGCACCCGGCCGGTGTGCTTGACCTCGTCGCCCTCCTCGATCCCGGAGGCGTCGCCGAAGACCACGCAGCCGATCTCGCGCACGTCCAGGTTGAGGGCCATGCCGAGCAGGCCGCCGGGGAACTCGAGCAGCTCCAGGGCCATGGTCGACGGCATCCCCTCGACCCGGGCGATCCCGTCGCCGGTCTGGGTGACCCGGCCGACCTCCTCCCGGGTCACGGTCGGCCGGAACGACTCGACGTGGCGCTTCAGCGCTGCTGCAATGTCATCGGGCCTGATGCTCAGTTCGGTCATCGTGGTGCTCTCTCCTCCACGGTCTCGCGCTTCACGCCGTCATCTGCCCATCGGGGGGCTGCGCTGCGCTGCGCCCCCGAACCCCCCGCGCTTCGCGAGGCTTGTGGAACTCACCCTCCATGACTAGGCGACGCCAAGGGCCTCGCGGGCCTGCTCGAGGCGGCTGCGGATGCTGCCGTCGAACAGCTCGTCCCCGACGCGGACGACCACCGAGCCCAAGATAGCTTCGTCCACGGTGGTTTGTAATACGACCGGCTTGCCGAGCACGCGGGTCAGGGCCTCGGCCAGCCGGACCCGGCGCCGGTCGTCGAGCTCGACGGCGCTGCGGACCTCGGCCACCACCCGGTTGCGGCGGGCCGCCGCCTCCTCGGCCCACCGCTTGGCCACCGTGTCCAGCTCGTGGCCCTCGTACAGCTCGACCAGCAGGTCGGCCAGGGCGGCGGTCCGCCGGCCGACCCGGCCGTCGAGCAGGTCGGCGACCAGGGCCCGCTTGTTCTCGACGGGCAGGCCGGGGTTGGTCAGGGCCGAGCGCACCTGCGGCTGCTGCTCGACCACGGTGGCGAGGAAGAACAGCTCGCCCTCGAGCTGCTCCAGCTCCCCGGCCTTGTCGGCGGCGGTGAAGGCGGCCATGGCGGCCAGCCCGGCCAGGAGAGGCGGGAAGTCCCGCAGCCGGACCCGCTGCCTGGTGGCCGCGGTGGCCAGCAGCTCGACGCTGGTCGGGTCGAGCCGGCCCTGGCCGAGCTCGGTGAGCAGGGCCCGCTTGGGCTCGGGCGGCAGCCCGGGGTCGGCCAGGGCCTTGCGCAGCCGCACCTGGTGGAGCAGCAGCCGGGCGACCTCCTCCAGGTCGGCCTCGACCTGGTCGATGGCCCGCTGGCCGCGCCCGGCGGCCTCGTCCAGCAGCTGCTGGGCGTGGGCGGCCAGCGCCTGGTTAACCTCGGTCGCCATCGCCATCCTCGCGCCGGGCCGTCATGGCGCCGGCCTGGGCCTGGTTGCCGAGCTCGTCGATGTACTCGTCGACCAGGCGCAGCTGGCGGTCACGGTCCAGCGAGTCGCCGACCACCCGGGTGGCCAGCTCCACGGCGAGCGTGCCGACCTCGTTGCGGAGCTGGCGGATCGCCTGGTCGCGCTCGGCCCGGATGGCCTGCCGGGCCCGGTCGAGCTCCCGGCCGGCGTCGGCCTCGGCCTTGGCCAGCAGCTCTCTGCGGACCCGCTCGGCGTTGGACCGGGCCTCCTCCAGGATCCGCTGGGTCTCGTCCTCGGCGTCGCGCAGCCGCCGCCGGTACTGCTCCAGCAGCTGCTCGGCCTCCTCGCGCTCCTTCTCGGCCTGCTCCAGCTTGCCCTCGATGTTGGCCCGGCGGTCCTTGAAGGCCTGGTTGATCGAGGGGAAGACCGTCCGGTACATGAGGAACAGCAGGATCAGGAAGGCGATCGTGCCCCAGATGAGCTCGTTCGAGGCCGGGAGGATCGGGCTCTGCTCGTGCTCGGCCGCCTCCTGGGCCACGACATAGGCAAGCTGCACGTGGCCTCCCCGCTACTGGACGACGAACGCCAGGGCGAACCCGAACAGGGCAAGGGCCTCGACCAGGGCCAGGCCGATGAACATCAGCGTGCGCACCTGGCCCGCCGACTCGGGCTGGCGCGAGATGCCCTCGACGGTCTTGCCGACCAGGAAGCCGATGCCGATGCCCGGCCCGAGCGTACCGAGGCCGTAGCCGATGATCGAGACGCTGCCGCTGACGGTCTGCTCGGCGGCCAGGATGTTCTGCATCAGTGCCAGGGTCATCTCGGGGTCTGCTCCTTTGCTAGTGCTCGGGCTCCAAGGCTCCGGCGATGTACACGGCGGACAGGATCGTGAAGACGTAGGCCTGCAGGCCGGCCACGAACAGCTCGAAGGCGATCAGGGCGACCGAGAAGATCAGCGCCCCGGCCCCGAACAGCGCGCTGATGTTCATCGAGGTCAGCATGTAGCCGGCGGCCACGAAGAACACCGACAGGATCAGGTGGCCGGCGATCATGTTGGCCAGCAGCCGGATGGCCAGGGTGACCGGGCGGACGACGAAGGTCGAGATGAACTCGATCGGCGTCAGCAGGACATAGATCGGCCAGGGGATGCCCGGCGGGAACAGGGCGTTCCTGAAGTAGTGGCCGAAGCCCTGGGTGGCGATCCCGACGCTGATGAACAGCAGCAGGCTGCAGATGGCCATGACGGCCGGCAGGGCCATGCGACCGTTCAAGGGGAACAGGATCGGCGGGATGATGCCGCCCAGGTTGCCCAGGAAGACGAACACGAACAGGGTCACCAGGTACGGGAGGAAGCGCAGCCCGTCGCGGCCGATGACCTCGAGCACGATCTGGTTGCGGACGAAGTCGACGACCGACTCCATGACGTTCTGGAGCCCCGACGGCACCAGCCTGGGCCGCCGGAAGGCGAAGAAGAACAGCCCCCAGACCAGCAGGACGACCACGAACATCTGGAGCACGACGCGGTTGATGCTCAGGTCGATGCCGGCGGCCTCCAGATGGACGATGTCCGGCCACTCGAAGATCTCGATGCCGGGGGCGTGGAAGCCCTCCCGCTCCTGGGCCAGGGGAAGCGTCGGTACCCTCACGGTCGCTCCCTCAGAGGCTGCCGTAGCGCTTGATGATCAGGTAGAAGGAGCCGGCCATGCCGACCACGACACCGATCGCCACCAGGAACCGGGTGCCGAGCCACTGGTCGAGCAGCCAGCCGATCCCGCCCCAGGCGAGCACGCCGGCGATCAGGGTGCCGATGATCGACCAGACCATCTCGGCACCGCGGCCGGAGGGCTCCCGTTCCGGGCCGGATTCGCTCATGGGCGGGCGAATGTATCACCGCGACCCCGCCTTCTTCTCGTCGGTGACGACGTACGGGATCTTGGCCCGCATGGCGAAGCGGATCTCGGCCGCCAGGTAGATCACGGTCCCCGCCACCAGGGAGAGCGCGAACGCCTCCCGGTCGAAGGCGGTCGTGTCCCTGAGCAGGAACAGCAGCAGCCCGATCACGATCATCTTGAAGGCGAAGGTGAGCACCGCCGCCGGCAGCATCAGTTCGGGCTGGACCCGCCCGGCCGCCCCCACCGCCAGCAGCGTGGCCGAGAAGAAGGCGATGGCCAGGACCAGCCCGAACCCGGCCCCCAGCACCCCCTTGGCGCCGGCCGCCCACCAGGCCAGGCCGAGCACGACGGGGGCGGCGGCGGCGGTGGCGAGCGCGGCCACGCGGGCCATGCGTACCTCCTCGGTCATCGCACACCCGCCTTCCCCAGACGACTCAGTCCACGCAGGGCGTACCCGCCGCTGGTCGCGGCACCGGCCCCGGCGTGGAAGTGGACGGTGAATCTACCAGCCCCGACCGCCGTCGTGCCAAGCCCGCCAAGGCCCCTTCAGCGGCCCCGAGGCCGTGCCGAGATTGGGGAGGTGAGACCACGCCTCGTCGCCATCGCCCTGCTTGTGTTGCTGGCGGCCTGCGCCGCCGAGCGGCCCTCGCCGGCCCGGGCCCGGGACGAGCTGGTGGGCACCGCCGACGTCGAGCGCCTGCTGGTCAGCACCCAGAAGCGCAAGAGCCCCCGACTGCGGGTGGGCACGGCCCGCTGCCCCGACCAGGTCCGGCTGGCCAACGGCACGGTGTTCACCTGCACGGTCAGGATCGAGGGCACCGAGGCTCCCTACAGGGTCACCCTCCGCGACGTCGACGCCACCGGCACCGGCGGCCGCTTCGCCCTCCAGCCGGCCAGGCCGATCATCGACGTCACCCGTATCGTCAGCCTGATCCGCAGCAAGCTCCAGCCAGCCGCCCGCACGGCCACCGTCCGCTGCGGCGCCCCCGGCGCCCCCAAGGTCCGCGTGGTCGAGATCGGCGGCACCATCGGCTGCACCATCACCCTCGGCGACGCCGTCCAGAAGGTCAGCGCCGTCGTCAAGGACCTCAAGGGCACAGTCGTTGTCCGGTCGTGACCGGACCGCGATGCCTGCCTTGTTACAATCCTTCCCTACCTGACCCAAGGGGGGAGATGGTGCGAATGCGACGGCGCCTCCTTTTAATCGTTTCCATCGCGCTGCTGGCGGGCGCGGTGACAGTCCCCGCGAGGGCGGCCGTCGGGCCGGTCACCGTGGTCCAGGTCGGCTGCGACTTCGAGGCGGTGACGGCCGACGCGGTCGTCACCGCCGGCGGCCTGACCCGCGGGTTCGTGTCCTTCCACGGCGGGAGCTGCGCCGACACGGGCCTGATCTTCTACTTCCAGGGCAGCGGCGGCAGCTGGACGCGAGCCCAGAGCCCGCTACGGGGGCGGGTCCTGGCCGCCGCCGACGACGGCAGCTCGACCTTCCTGCTGTACCAGTCCTCCAGCGGCGTCTGGGTGGCCAAGCGGCCCCACACCGGCGGGCTGGCCAACGTCCAGCGGGTGTCCACCGCGACCCAGGGCGGCGGCGCGCTCACCTCCGGCGACCTGGTCGCCTTCACCGACCAGTGGTGGGCGGTCTGGACCGAGCAGGTCGGCCCCGGTGGCGAGTTCGCCCCGAGCCTGCTGTTCCAGAGCAAGACCATCGGCGCCGGCGACTGCATCGACCCGATCGTCAAGGAGCAGATCACCTTCGCCGGGAACGACGAGCGGCCCTCGATCGTGCTCGAGCCGGCCAGCGCCGGGGCCAGCGGAGCCGATCTGTTCTTCTCGCGCAACGACGGGGCCCAAGGGCTCAGGGGGCACATCCGCACCGGCTCGGCGGACTGCACCGGCAACTGGACGTTCCGGCGGCTGTCGTTCGCCGGCGATGTCGACCTCAACCCGGACGCGTTCCGGTCGGGCGCCGGCAACAACCACCTCGCCTTCCAGCGGGACGGGTCCCACATCGTCTACCTGAACAACTCCTCCGGGGCCTATCGCGGCCGCGAGTTCGTCACGCCAGGGGTTCAGCCGAGGGTGACCACCTCCCAGGGGGTGATCTTCGTGGCCTACCGGGACTTCCGGCAGCACCCCTTCGTGGCCGTCTACCGCGGCGGTGCCTGGTCGGGCCGGGACCTGACCCCCGGCGCCGGCGAGCAGCAGGTGCTGGCCGTGACCGCGGCCGCCGGGCGCGGCACCGTCCTGGCCGCCAGCCACGCCAGCGACCGCCTGTACGCCGTGGCCGACCTGTAGCCGGCTAGGGCACCGGGCCGCGGCGCCAGCGGGGGGACAGGAGGCCGAAGATGCCGCAGGCGACCACGACCAGGAAGAAGGGCAGGACCCGGCGGGGGCCGGTGAAGGAGAGGGCGACCACCGAGCCGGCGAGCAGGGCGCTCCAGGCGTAGAGGATGAGGACGGCGCGGCGGTGGGAGTGGCCGATCTCCAGCAGGCGGTGGTGGAGGTGCTGCTTGTCGGCGGTCATGATGCCGGCGCCCGAGCGCATGCGGCGGCCGACGGCGAGCAGGGTGTCCAGGAAGGGCAGGGCCAGGACCAGGATCGGGATAGCCACCGGGATCAGGAGGGCGAACTGGTCGCCGGCCTGGGGCTGGGTGGTGCGGCCGATGCCGGTGATGGTCGCCCCGGCGAGCAGGGTGCCGAGCAGCATCGAGCCGGTGTCGCCCATGAAGATGCGGGCCGGGTTGAAGTTGTGGGGCAGGAACCCGACGCAGATCCCGAACAGCAGGGCGCTGAGCAGCGGGGCCGGCGAGTCCTGGGCGATCAGGCCGGTGGCCCCGGTACGGTAGCTGTAGACGAAGTAGGCCATGGCGCCGATGGCGACCAGGCCGGCGGCCAGCCCGTCGAGGCCGTCGACCAGGTTGATGGCGTTGACGGTGACGATCACCAGCAGCACGGTGATGGGGATGCCGAGCTCGGGGGCGAGGCTGATGACGCCCTCGTCCAGGGGGCCGACCGACGGCAGCCAGAAGAACAGCACCTGCACCCCGGCCAGGGTCATGGTGGTGGCGGCCAGGATCTGGCCGGCCAGCTTGACCGGGGCGGACAGGCCCTTGAGGTCGTCGACAATACCGATGCCGACCATCAGGGAGGCCCCGATGGCGATGCCGGCCGCCTCGGAGGAGACGAACAGCTCCGGGAACAGCAGCGACGACAGGGCGAGCCCGCCGATGAAGCCGAAGAACAGGGCCAGCCCGCCCAGGGTCGGGGTGACGATGACATGCATCTTGCGGCCACCTGGCCGGTCGACGGCCCCGATCCGCAGGGCCACCGCCCGCACCAGCGGGGTCAGGCAGTAGGTGAGGCCGGCCGCCATGACGGCGACGAGAACGTAGGCTCGTAGACTTCCCACGAACTCAGCAACCTATCACGGCGCGCCTCTGGAGCCGACGGGCATGGTCTTGACGAGGGCGGCGATCACGGGAGTGACCAGGCCGTCCAGCCGCTCGGCGCAGGCCGCGTAGGCCTCGGCGGGATGCCCGAGGGGGTCGTCGATGTCGTCGCCGTCCTGCTCCCGGGCATGCTCGGCGGCCAGGGCGACCAGCTCGGCCGGGGAGCCGGCCAGCCAGTCCCACTGGGTGGCCACGCGGGCGAAGGTGGCCAGCAGGAACGTCCGGTTGGCGGCCGAGCGGTCGTAGCTGAGCACGAAGGGGCGGTGCTCGGCGGCCATGCACAGGATCAGGCCGGCCGACCGGACCCGGCGCCTGGTCAGCTCCCGGGCGAAGTGCCGCTCCAGGCTGGCCCCCCTGGTCGAGGCGGCCAGCATCGAGCGGCTGGCCGCCGGGTTGCCCTCCAGGGCGTGGCTGCCAGCCGACGACACCTGGAGCGGGACCCCGGGGTAGCGGTCCAGCTCGCGGCGGGCCAGGGCCTCGGCCGTGGGCGACCGGCAGATGTTGCCGGTGCAGACGAACAGCACGCCGAACGGCTCGGTGGCGCCGCTTGGGTCAGGTGGCATCGTCGAAGGGCTCCTCGAGCACTCGTTCCAGCTCGTCGGCGGGGATGGCGCCCTCGCGCAGCAGCCGGGGCCGCTCGCCGGTGAGGTCGACGATGCTGGAGGCCGGCCCGTCGGGGGCCGGTCCGGCGTCGAAGAAGACCCCGACGTGGTCGCCGAGCTGCTCGACGACCGCCGGGATCTCACTCGGGGTCGGCTCGCCGGAGCGGTTGGCGCTGGACACGGCCAGCGGGCCGGTGCGCTGGATGAGGGCGAGGGCGAAGGTCTGCTTGGGCATGCGCACCGCCACCGTGCCCCGGGACTCGCCGAGGTCCCAGCCGATGCCGGGGGCCTCCCGCAGGACCAGGGTGAGCGGCCCCGGCCACCAGGCCGCGATCAGCGCCTGGGCCTGGTCGGTGACCTCGTCGACCAGGCCGATGGCCTGGCGCCAGGTGTGGACCAGCACCGGCAGGGGCAGGTCGCGGCCGCGCTGCTTGGCCTTGAACAGGGCGTCGACGGCCGAGGGGTTGAACGGGTCGCAGCCGACGCCGTAGAGGGTGTCGGTGGGCAGCACGACCAGGCCGCCTCGGGCGACGATCTCGCCGCCGACCTCGAGCAGGCCCGGCCACTGCTCCTCGTCGTCGGAGACGGGGATGATCCGCGGGTCGTCGGCCCCCTGGTCGAGCACGCTCACGGCCGGGTCCCTTCCAGGACCCGGTCGCGGCCGGCCAGGTCGGGGTGGACGGCGACCTCGGTCAGCCCGGCCGCGGTCAGCAGGGCGGCGGCCGCCTCGGCCTGGTCCTCGCCGATCTCGCACAGCAGCCAGCCGCCGGGGGCCAGCCAGTGCCCGGCCCGCGGGGCCAGGCGGCGAAGCACGTCCAGGCCGTCGGGGCCGCCGTCGAGGGCGAGGCGGGGCTCGTGGTCGCGGACGTCCCGGGGCAGGGTGGCGATGGCCCCGCTGGGCACATAGGGCACGTTGGCGCAGAGCACGTCGACCCGTCCGGCGAGCTCGGGCGGCAGGGGGGCGTCGAGGTCGCCGGCCAGCAACTCGACCCCGTACCGCTCGGCGTTGCCGGCCGCCCAGGCCAGCGCCCCCGGGTCGAGCTCGGTGGCCAGCACCCGCGCCCCCGGGACCTCGGTGGCCAGGAAGCAGGCGATCGCCCCCGACCCGGCGCACACGTCCACGGCGACGGGTCTGACCGGGGCGGCCCGCAGCCGGGTGGCCGCCCGGTCGGCCAGGCCCTCGGTCTCGGGCCGGGGCACGAACACGCCCGGCCCGACGCCAAGGCGCAGGCGCCCGAACGGCGCCCAGCCGATCACGTACTGGAGCGGCTCCCCCGCCACTCGCCGGGCCACCATCGCCCGCAACTGGTCGTCATCGGCCGCCTCCTCGAGCAGCCAGTCGGCCTCGGCGGCGGCCGAGACGCAGCCGGCCGCGGCCAGCTCGCGGGTCGCCCAGGCGCGCAGCTCGCGCATGCTGGTGAAGGTGGCGGTCACGCGGTGGCCTCGGCGGCGGCCAGGGCGGTCTCGGTGTCCCTGGTGGCCAGCTCGTCGATGATCCGGTCCAGCCCGCCGCCGTTGAGCACCCCGGGCAGGTCGCCGACGGACAGGCCGATGCGGTGGTCGGTGACCCGGTCCTGGGGGAAGTTGTAGGTCCGGACCCGCTCCGAGCGGTCGATCGTGCGGACCTGGGATCGGCGCTCGGCGCTCTGCTGGGCCTGCTGCTCGGAGATGGCCCGGTCCAGCAGCCGGGCCCGCAGGACCCGCATGGCCTTCTCGCGGTTCTGGATCTGGGACTTCTCGTCCTGCATGGCGACCACGATGCCCGAGGGCAGGTGGGTGATGCGGACCGCCGAGTCGGTGGTGTTGACCGACTGGCCGCCCGGGCCGGTGGAGCGGTAGACGTCGATCTTGAGGTCGCCCGAGTCGACGGTGACCTCGACCGGGTCGGCCTCGGGGAGCACGTTGACCCCGGCGGCCGAGGTGTGGATGCGGCCCTGGGACTCGGTCACCGGCACCCGCTGGACCCGGTGCACCCCGGCCTCGTACTTCAGCCGCGACCAGGCGCCCTTGCCCTTGACCGCGAACACGACCTCCTTGACCCCCTCCAGGTCGGACTCGCTCTGGGACAGCACCTCGACCTTGTAGCCGTGCTGCTCGGCCCAGCGGACGTACATCCGGTACAGGTCGCCGGCGAACAGGGCGGCCTCGTCGCCGCCGGTGCCCGCCCGGACCTCGACGATCACGTCCTTGTCGTCGTTGGGGTCCTTGGGGACCAGGGCCCGCCGCAGCTGCTCCTCCAGGGTCGCCTGGCGGGCCTGGGCGCCGGCGATCTCCTCCTCGAGCATGGCCCGGCCGTCGGCCGAGTGCTCGTCGCGCAGGAGCTCGCGGGCCGTGGCCAGGTCCTCGCCGGCCGACCGCCACGACTTGTAGGCGCGGACGACCTCGCCCAGCTCGGCGTGGCGCCGCGACAGCTCCACCAGGCGGGCGTGGTCGGCGATGACCTCGGGGTCGGCGAGCTGCCGCTCGACGTCCTCGTAGGTGCGCTCGATCTCGTCGAGCCGTTCGAACATGGGTCAGCCGCCCCTCGGCAGGTCCTCCGGGGCCGCGAGACGGTCCTCGACGACGGCGCCGGCGCCGGCGACCAGCGGGGAGGGCAGGGGCGCGACCCGGGCCCGCTCGGCCGGGGGCAGCACCTGCTCCAGCGAGCGGATGGCGACCTCGATCATGTCGGGGCTGGGCGGCTTGGTGGTCAGCATCTGCAGCCACAGGCCGGGCTGCATCAGCGCCTTGACCAGCCTGGAGCGCTCGCGGCCGGCCCCGAGGCGGATGCCCTCGTAGGCGATGCCGACGATCACCGGCACGGCCAGAATCTGGAGCGGCACCCGCACGAACAGGGGCGGGCGGCCGATGGCCGAGAACAGCACCGTGAACAGGATCAGGGTGACCACGAACAGGATCAGCAGGAAGTTGGTCCCGCAGCGGACGTGCAGGGTCGGGAACCGCTTGACGTTGTCCGGCTCCAGCGGGAGCTTGGCCTCGTAGCAGTGGATGGTCATGTGCTCGGCGCCGTGGTACTGGAACACCCGCCGGATGTCCCTGAGCATCGAGATGGCCAGGATGTAGAGCAGGAAGAAGGCGAGCCGGGCCAGCCCCTCGACCAGATTGAAGATCAGGTTGCTAGGCAGACGGTCCGACAGCCAGTTGGTCCCGGCGGCCGGGGCGAGGATGAACAGGGCGGTGAAGAACGCCGCCCCGATGCCCAGCGACCAGCCCATCTGCTTGTCGGTGAGCTGCTCTTCCTCCTCGAGGGCCTGGTTCCCGGAGATCGCCAGGGCCTTGACGCCGATGGCCAGGGAGTCGCCAAGCACCCCGATCCCGCGGAAGAACGGCAGCTTGAACAGCCGCACCCGGCTGGCCAGCGGGCGCAGGTCGTGCCGCTCGAGGTAGATCTCACCCTTGGGCCGGCGCACGGCAAGCGACCAGGCCGCCTGGCCGCGCATCATCACGCCTTCCAGGACGGCCTGGCCGCCGTAGTAGAACGGCTTGGGCTTGGACTTGGCTGGCTCGTCGCTCACGTCGTCGGCTAGCGCGGCTTAGGCGTTCGTGGTCGACTCTGGAGCCTTGCGCTTGCCGTAGCGGCGCTCGAAGCGCTCGACCCGGCCGCCGGTGTCAACCAGCTTCTGCTTGCCGGTGTAGAAGGGGTGGCACTTGGAGCAGATGTCGACCCGCAGCTCCGAGACGGTGGAGCGGGTCGTGAACTCCTCGCCGCACGAACAGCGCACGGCGGTGGTCTGGTACTCGGGGTGGATGCCCTGCTTCATAGACGCTCGCATTCCTCGCGTTTCTCATGGTGCCTGATCCTATACCGGGAACGACCTGCGCCGTTCCCGCATTCCAGACCCCTCGCTAGTTGATGTTGGCCCGCTGGATGTGGCGGAGGAACTCGCCGTTGGTCTTGGACTGGCGCATCCGGTCCACCACCAGCTCGAGAGCCTGGGCGGGATCGAGGGCGCCGAGGACCCGCCGCAGCTTCCAGGCCACGACCAGCTCCTCCTCGGTAAGGAGCAGCTCCTCCTTGCGGGTCGAGGAGGCGTCGACGTCCAGGGCGGGGAAGATGCGGCGCTCGGACAGCTTGCGGTCCAGGCGGACCTCCATGTTCCCGGTGCCCTTGAACTCCTCGAAGATGACCTCGTCCATCCGCGACCCGGTGTCGACCAGGGCGGTGGCCAGGATGGTCAGCGACCCGCCCTCCTCGAGGTTGCGGGCGGCCCCGAAGAACCGCTTGGGCGGGTACAGGGCCGAGGAGTCGACACCACCGGAGAGGATCTTGCCGCTGGCCGGGGTGGCCAGGTTGTAGGCCCGGGACAGCCGGGTGATGCCGTCGAGCAGCACGACCACGTCCCGGCCGTACTCGACCAGCCGCTTGGCCCGCTCGATGGTCAGCTCGGCGACCTGGCAGTGCTCCTCGCTCGGCCGGTCGAAGGTCGAGTAGATCACGTGCGCCTTGGTCGAGCGCTGCATGTCGGTGACCTCTTCGGGCCGCTCGTCGGTGAGCAGGATGATGAGGTACACCTCGGGGTTGTTCTCGCTGATGGCGTTGGCGATCTGCTTCATCAGCGTGGTCTTGCCCGCCTTGGGCGGGGAGACGATCAGCCCGCGCTGTCCCTTCCCGATCGGGCACATGAGGTCCATGATCCGGGTCGAGATCTCGGTCGGGTTGTGCTCCAGGCGCAGCCGCTCCAGCGGGTACAGCGGGGTCAGGTCCTTGAAGTCGCGGCGGTTGCGCGCCTCCTCGGGCTCCAGGCCGTTGACCTTGTCGACCCGGGAGAGGGCGGCGTACTTCTCGGAGTCGCGGGGCAGCTTGACCGTGCCCTCGATCTCGTCGCCGCGACGCAGGCCCATCCGCCGGATCATCGACAGGGGCACGTAGACGTCCTCGGAGCCGGGCAGGTAGCCGTTGACCCGCAGGAAGCCGTAGCCGTCCTGGGAGCGGATGTCGAGGGTGCCGGTGCGGCTGACCTCGGGCCGGTCGTCGGCCTGCTGGCGGTCGCGGTAGTCGGGCCGCTCCAGCAGGGCCACGTTGCTCTGGTCGTTGAAGTTGCCGCCGCGGTTGCGGTTCCGGTTCCGGTTGCGGTTGCGGCGCCGGCCGCCACCCTGGCCCTGCTGGTTGTCCCAGCGGTTGCCGCCGCCCTGGCCGCCCCAGTCGCGGTCCCGGTCGCGGTCGCGGCGCTGGCCACGGTCGCCGCCGCCCTGCTGCTGCTCGCCCTGGGTGGGCTGGCCGCCCTGGGCCTGCTGGTCACTCTGGGACTGCTGCTCGCCGCCCTGGCCCTGCTCGGGCTGGGGCCCCTCGGTCCTGGTCGCCGGGGGCGCGCCCGCCTCGGCGGCCTGGCCGGAGGAGGCCTCGGCGGCCG
>JASLBL010000050.1 GCA_030146615.1 Actinomycetes bacterium | reverse complement strand
GGATGGCGTTGGCCGAGCAGCGCACCGCCTGGCGGGCGTTGCGGATGCCGACCTCGCGAGCCCGGTGCTTGGCGTCCAGGCGGGCCCGGGGCCGGCGGGAACGCTGGGCCACCCCGGCGCCGTGGGGCGGCCAGGTGCCCCTGTCCACCGAATGAGCCTGGGCGAGGCCGCCGGAGGGCTGCGGGCCCGCCTGGACGCCAAGCACCGGGCTCGCGAGGTCGGCATCCGCAACGCCCGCCAGGCGGTGCGCTGCTCGGCCAACGCCATCCGGGCCGCCCACCGGGCCGAGCTGGAACGGGCCGGCGAGCTGCTGGCCGAGGCCAGGGAGCTGCTCGAGGTGGCCGCCTCGGTGCTCGCCGCCCATCCCGACGTGCTCTACGCCGGGTTCCTCGAGGACGCCCAGAAGGAGTACGCCGAGGCGCTGGCCACCCGGGCCCTGGTCGCCGGCGACCCGCTGCCGCCGCCCGAGGACGTCGGGGTCGGCGACGCCCCGTACCTCAACGGGCTGGCCGAGACGGTCGGCGAGCTCCGCCGCCACCTGCTGGACGTGCTCAGGGCCGGGGACGTGGCCCGGGCGTCGGCCCTGTTCGCGGCCATGGAGGAGATCCACGCCCTGCTGGCCGACCTCGACTACCCTGACGCCATCACCGGCAACCTGCGGCGCTCCACCGACGTGGCCCGCTCGATCATCGAGCGGACCCGCAGCGACCTCACCCTGACCGTGATCCAGCGAGACCTGGCCGACGCCCTGCGCCGGTCCGGCCCACCCGGGAGCCGCCCATGACCTCGCCCGGCCCATCCGACGACGCCGGCCTCGAGCGCGGCTTCATCAAGCTGGTCGGGCTGCGGATCGGGGAGGCCTCCGGCGACCGGGTGGTGCTGACCTGTCCGGTCACCCCCGACCTGCACCAGCCCTTCGGCCTGGTGCACGGCGGGGTCTACGCCACCCTGGCCGAGACCGCGGCCAGCGTCGGCGCGTCGCTGTGGTTCGGCGACCAGGGCAAGGTGGTCGGCGTCTCCAACCACACCGACTTCCTGCGGGCGGTCCGTCGGGGCGAGCTGCGGGCCGAGGCGACCCCGCTGTCCCGCGGGCGCACCACCCAGCTGTGGCAGGTCGAGATCGGCGACGAGCAGGGCCGGCTGGTCGCCCACTCCAAGGTCCGGCTCCAGAACCTGGCCGGGGCGCCCGGCGCCTGACCTCCCCGGACTCTCGCTCATCCGCGCCCGCGATCTGCCGAAACAGAAGGCGGAGTGTTCATCGGCGGGCCCGACGGGAGGGTGGTTGTGGGACGGAGCATTCGGCTGATCGTGGTGGCGCTGGCGACGGCGCTGGCGGTGGCCGCCTGTGGCGCCAAGGACGAGGCGACGCCGAGCACGGCGAGCCCGAACGCGTCGACCCCCCAGGTGGTCGACGACGGCAGCCTGGCCGTGGGCGAGAGGATCTCGGCCCCCGAGGGTGAGGTCGTGCTGACCGTGACCGGCGACATCGGCACCGCCAACAAGGGCAAGAAGCTGGAGCTGGACCTGGCCAGCCTGGAGAAGATGCGCCGGGTCCGCCTGGAGGCGGCCGAGCCGTTCCTCAAGCGCCGGGTGATGTTCGAGGGCGTGCTGCTGTCCGACCTGCTGGCCGTGGCCGGCGTCCCCGAGTCGGCCAGCAAGGTCAGCCTGACCGCCCTGGACGACTACAAGGTCGACTTCAAGATGGCCGACGTGCGCAGCTCCCAGATGCTGCTGGCCACCAAGGCCGACGGCAAGCACATGCCGGTGGACCGCTCCGGCCCGATCCGGATCGTGTTCCCCGACAGCTCCAGCCTGGGCCGCAACCCGGACCTGTGGATCTGGAGCGTCGCCTCGATGAAGGTCGCCTAGGGGCTCGCCGACGGCGGGGTGCTGGTCGCGCTCATCCTGGTCGTCGAGGTGCTGATCTTCCAGGCCTACGCCAACGTCAACCGCTCGACAGCCATCCTCGGCAGGTCGACCTCCTGACCGGCAACCTGGTCAACGTCCAGCGCGAGGCGCTGCTGCTCAACGTCGCGATCGAGGAGCTGCCGACCACTCGCGACCTGCGTGGGACCCAGGTCCCGCGTTCCCTGCTCGGCAACCAGCTGTACCTGATGGAGGGCCTGGGCGACGACGACCCGATGGTCGAGGCGACCCTGGCCAGCATCAACCGCGACCTCGTGCCCATCGACCAGGCCATGGCCAGGGCGAAGGCCGACCCGAGCGAGGCCAGTCTCCGGGCTGAGGTCAGGAGGCTGCGCCCGGCCGTCCGGCGGCTGACCGTCCGCATCAAGCAGCTTTACGACGCCAAGGAGCAGGAGTTCTTCGGCGCCCTGAGCGCGACCCTGGACGCCCGCCGGAGCTCCGAGCGCCTCCTGGTCGGCCTGAGCGGGCTGGTGCTGATCGTCGGGCTGGCCCTCGCCCTGTCGCTGCGCCAGCGGGTCCGCAAGGACTTCGCCCGGGCCTACCAGACCCTGACCGCCGAGGTCGAGGAGCGCAAGGCGGCCGAGCGGGCGCTGCGGGCCAGCGAGGAGCGGTTCCGGTCGCTGGTCCAGAACTCCTCGGACGTGATCAGCATCGTCGACGCCGACGGCAGCGTCCGCTACCACAGCGAGTCGGTCCGGCGCGTGCTCGGCTACGACCCGGCCGAGCTGGTCGATGGCGACCCACTCTCCCTGGTCCATCCCGACGACCACGAGCGGGTGGCCAGGTTCGTGGCCGAGGCGGCCCTGCGGCCGGGAGTGACTCCGGCCGAGACCTGGCGGGTGCGGCACCGCGACGGCACCTGGCTGCACTCGGAGACGGTGGCCGCCAACCTGCTCCAGGACGCCAACGTCCGCGGGCTGGTGCTCACCACCCGCGACGTCTCGGACCGCAAGGAGCTGGAGGCCCAGCTCGTCCACCAGGCGTTCCACGACGGGCTGACCGGCCTGGCCAACCGCACCCTGTTCACCGAGCGGGTCGAGCACGCCCTGGCCCAGGCCGGCCTGGGGGGGCTGGCCGTCCTGTTCATCGACCTCGACGACTTCAAGCACGTCAACGACAGCCTCGGCCACGCCGCCGGCGACCAGCTGCTGGTGGCCGCGGCCCGTCGGCTCCAGGGCTGCCTGCGCCCGACCGACGTCGCGGCCCGCCTCGGCGGCGACGAGTTCGCCGTGCTGCTGGAGCGGGTCACCGACGCCGAGGCAGCGGCCACGGTCGCCGGCCGGGTGCTCGACACCCTGCACCAGCCGTTCGGCCTCAACGGCCGCACCATCCCGATCAAGGCCAGCCTCGGCGTGGCCACCGGCCGGCCGGGCGTCGACGAGGCCGACGAGCTGCTCCGCAACGCCGACGTGGCCATGTACGCGGCCAAGGCCGGGGGGAAGGACCACTACGAGCTGTTCCGGCCCGACATGCACGAGGACATGCTCCAACGCCTGGAGCTGGAGGCCGAGCTGCGGCACGTGGCCGACCGCGACCAGCTGGTCCTGCACTACCAGCCGATCGTCGAGCTGGTCTCGGGCCGCATCACCCGGGTCGAGGCCCTGGTCCGCTGGGACCACCCGACCAAGGGCCTGCTGCCCCCGCCGGCGTTCATCCCCCTGGCCGAAGAGCAGGGGCTGATCGGGCCCATCGGCAACTGGGTGCTGCTCCAGGCCTGCCTCCAGGCCCGGCGCTGGCACGACCAGTTCCCGGACGCGCCGCCGCTGTCGGTCCACGTCAACCTGTCCGGCCGCCAGCTCGAAGACCAGGGCCTGGTCGGCGAGGTGGTGCAGGCGCTGGAGACCTCGCGGCTGTCGCCGCGCCAGCTCACCCTCGAGATCACCGAGAGCGTCCTGGTCACCGACAAGGAGGCCATGAGCGGCCGGCTCCGGGAGCTCAAGGGCCTCGGGGTCCTGCTGGCCATCGACGACTTCGGCACCGGCTACTCCTCGCTCAGCTACCTGCGCCGCTTCCCGATCGACATGCTCAAGATCGACAAGGCGTTCGTGGACGGGATCGGCCAGGGCCGGGAGGACACCGCCCTCGCCCATGCGATCGTCAAGCTGAGCCACACCCTCCAGCTCCACACCGTCGCCGAGGGCATCGAGCGGTCCGAGCAGGCGGCTCACCTGGCCTCCCTCGGCTGCCAGGACGGCCAGGGCTTTCTGTTCGCCCGGCCGCTGGCGACCGGGGCCATGACCGAGCTGCTGGCCAAGTCCCTGGCCGACGGCGGGTTCTACCTGCCCGTGGCCCAGCCGGTGGAGTCGCTGTCCGGGTAGGCTGAGCCCGCAGGTTCGCGGCATTCCGGGCAGGAGGGCGACGCATGGGAGCGGCTCCTTGGCTTGACCACTACGACCAGGGCGTTCCGGGGACGCTGGCCCCGTACCCGGAACGGACCCTGCTCGACGACCTGGCCGACGCGGTCGCCGAGCGGCCCGACGCCCCGGCCCTGCTGTTCAAGGGCCGCACCATCAGCCACGGCGAGCTCGACCGGCGCAGCGACGCGTTCGCGGCCGCCCTCGCCGGGCTCGGGGTGGCCAGGGGCGACCGGGTGGCCCTGCTGCTGCCCAACTGCCCCCAGTTCCTCATCTGCGAGCTGGGCGCCTGGAAGGCCGGGGCGGTCCTGGTCCCCCTGAACCCGGTCTACACCGAGCAGGAGCTGGAGGGCGCCCTGCGCCGCACCGGGGCCGAGACGATCGTGGTCCTGACCCCGTTCTACGGGCGGGTCAAGGCGGCCCAGCCCGGCACCGCCCTGACCCGGGTGATCGCCACCAACGTCAAGGAGTACCTGCCGCCGCTCCTGCGGGTGCTGTTCACCCTGGCCAAGGAGCGCAAGGACGGGCACCGGGTGAAGATCGCCGAAGGCGACCTGTGGCTGGGCGACCTGCTCGAGCGGCACAAGGACGCGTCCCGGCCGGCGGTGCCGGTGGGACCGGACGACCCGGCGGTGATCCTGATGAGCGGCGGCACCACCGGCACGCCCAAGGGCGTGGTCGGCCTCCACCGCCACTACACCACCACCGGCCGCCAGCTCGGGACCTGGCTCCAGGCCGGGACCACCCCCTGGGACGACGTGATCATGGCCGCCCTGCCGCTGTTCCACTCCTTCGCCAACATCGGCATCCAGAGCGTCGCCCTGCGCAACCACAACGCCATGGCCCTGGTCCCCAACCCCCGCGACCTGGACGACCTGCTCGACACCATCGCCAAGACCCGCCCGACCGCCTTCAGCGGCGTGCCGACCCTGTTCAACGCCCTGCTCCACCACCCGAAGGTGCGGGCCGGCAAGGTCGACTTCAGCTCGGTCAAGGTCTGCTTCTCGGGGGCGGCGCCGCTGCTGGCCGAGACCAAGCGCCGCTTCGAGGAGCTGACCGGCGGGCGCATCGTCGAGGGCTACTCGCTGACCGAGGCCATGCTGGCCTGCGCCGTCAACCCGGTCGAGGGTCCGAACAAGATCGGCTCG
The DNA here is from genome assembly GCA_030146615.1 of Actinomycetes bacterium. Taxonomy (GTDB): domain Bacteria; phylum Actinomycetota; class CALGFH01; order CALGFH01; family CALGFH01; genus CALGFH01. The sequence continues at coordinate 2,058 of JASLBL010000050.1, read as the reverse complement.
GTGGGCACGCCGCTGCCCGACGTCGAGATGCGCATCATCGACCCGGAGAGCGGGGCCGGCCTGCCCGCCGGCGAGATCGGGGAGATCCTGATCCGGGCCCCGCAGCTGATGGCCTGCTACTGGGACGACCCGGAGGAGACCGCCGCCACCGTCAGGACCCACGACGGCGAGCGCTGGCTGCACACCGGCGACCTCGGCTACCTGGACGACGACGGCTACCTGTTCATCGTCGACCGCATGAAGGACCTCATCAAGACCCACGGCTACCAGGTGTGGCCGCGGGAGATCGAGGAGGTGCTGGCCGCCCACCCGGCGGTGGCCGAGGTCGGCGTGGCCGGCGTGCCCGACGAGGCCAAAGGCGAGGTGGCCAAGGCCTGGGTGGTCCTGGCCGAGGGGCGGCAGGCCACTGCCGAGGAGCTGCGGGCGTTCTGCCGCGAGCGCCTGGCCCCCTACAAGGTGCCGGCCACCGTCGAGTTCCGGCGGGACCTGCCCAAGACCATGGTCGGCAAGGTCCTCCGGCGCGCCCTCACCGAGCCGGGATCAGCGCCTTGACCCGTGCCATCAGCTCGTAGGGGTCGAACGGCTTGACCACGAAGTCGTCGGCCCCGGCCTGACGGGCGACCTCCTGGTCGGCGGTGATGAAGTTGGCCGTCAGCAGGATCACCGGGATGGCGGCCCCACGCTGGTCGGCCCGCAGCCGGGCGCACACGGTGTAGCCGTCGATCCGGGGCATCAGCACGTCCAGCAGGACGACGTCGGGTTGGAGGTCGAGGGCCTTGGTGAGCGCCTCCTGGCCGTCTCGGGCCGTTACCACCTGGAAGCCCTCGAGGCGGAGGTTGACCTCGACGAAGCGGACGATGTCGGCGTCGTCGTCGGCCACCAGCACGGTCCCGGTCAGGGTGCCTCCTTCCGTCGGGGTCTGCCGCTACGGTCGCTCGTCGCGCGAGGCATGATCTCACCCGGAGCGGACGAGTTGCACCGAGCGGGCAGAAGCGGCCCGGTTGACACTACCCCGCGAGAACGGGCAGCGTGATCGCCCCATGATCGGCCCCTCCTTCAAGGCGGTGCTGGCCGCCGCCGCCGACGGCGACGAGCTGGCCTTCCGTGCCCTCTGGCGCGACCTCCAGCCAGGCCTCCTGCGCTACCTGAACGCCTTCGCCCCAGGATCGGGCGAGGACCTGGCCTCCGAGACCTGGCTGCGCATCGTCAAGGGCCTCCCCACCTTCACCGGCGACGAGCGCGCCTTCCGCGCCTGGGTCTTCACCGTCGCCCGCCACCGCGCCGTCGACCGCTGGCGCCGCACCACCCGCCACCGCGACGAGCTCGTCTCCCTCGACGCCCTCACCCACCTCCCAGCCCCCGACGACCCCGCCACCACCGCCGTCGAATCCATCTCCAGCCAGGCCGCCATCACCCTGATCGCCACCCTGCCTTCCGACCAGGCCGAGGTCGTCCTCCTCCGCGTCGTCGCCGGCCTCGACGTCGCCGAGGTCGCCACCATCACCGGCAAACGCCCCGGCCATGTGCGGGTCCTGGCCCATCGGGCGCTCCGCCGCCTGGCCGCGCACCTCGCCCAGGACAAGCGGGTACGGGGTCGGGTGTGAGGCGGCGGCCAAGGGGAGCGTGGGAGGCGGGTCGGAGTTGGCGAGGGCGATGGCGCGGGTGGCGGTGTAACGGGATGGGAGGTGGCGGCGTGTTCTCGGCTGAGATGCCGGATGAACGTTCCCACGCGATTCCTCCGCTCGACGCCGACACCGCCGAGCGGCTCCTCTCCGGCCGCCTCGACCCCGACGACGCCCCCCCAGGCTATGCCAAGGTAGCCCGCCTCCTGCGGGCGGCCGCCGCCCCCGCCGACCAGGTCCAGCCGACCGGCGAGACAGCCGCCGTGAACGCGTTCCGCACCACCCTGCCCCGGGGTCGCCCCGCCCAGGGCCCGGCTCACCCCACCCGGCGGCCGGGTCGGTCCGCCCGCCCGCAGGGTCGCCCTGGCGGGTTGCGGGGCCGGCGGGGCGCGGCACGGGAGCGGGCCCCGGGGGCGCGAGGCCGGTTGGTGGCGGT
>JASLBL010000241.1 GCA_030146615.1 Actinomycetes bacterium | reverse complement strand
GGTCGATCAGGCCTTCCCGGCAGCATGACCGGCCGGCGCTGGCCTACCACTCCTGCCAGGAGCGTCCTACCCGTCGCCACCTTCCGCTCAGGGCGCGTCCCAAGGGTGGCCGAGGTGAGCCCGTACGGCATCGTGGGCGTTACCCCATCCAAGCACCTGGAGGGTGACCCGTTTCCGCCCTACGTTGGCCGCGACGTGGACCACCTGCTCGACAAGTTGCTCCGCCAGCGAGGGGTGGCGCTCGTGACTGGAGCGTCCAAGGCCGGCAAGTCACGTACCGCGTTCGAGGCCGTCCGGCGCGTCTTCCCGGCGTCCAAGCTCATCGTGCCCACGGCCTGCACGAAGGCCCTCACCTCGCTCCTGGGGGACCCGCCGTTCGGCCGGAGTCCAGATCCTCCGGTGCTGTGGCTGGACGAGCTCGACCGCTTTCTGGGCGACGTGACCGGTTTCGATCAAGGACTGCTCGACTGGCTCGAACGGGGCGACGGTCGAATGGTCATCGTGGGCACGGTCAACCTGACACGACGAGAGGACGTGCTCGGCACCGAAGGGCAGATCGGTCGGGCAGCGCGGCTTCTCCTCGAGCACGCCGACCAGATCCTGGTCTCGACACACCTCAGCCGCCGGGAGCGAGCGGAGGCCGAGCGGCTCTACCCTGGCCAGCCGTTCGTGCGGGGCATCGGCGAGGAGCTCCTCGATACCGCGGCGCTGGAGCGCGCATACGATGCCGGCAGGACCGCCGTCCCGATCGGCTGGGCGCTGCTTCAGGCAGCGGTCGACTGGCGCCGGGCTGGCATGCTGCGCCCCATCCCGGAGGCCGATCTGAGAGACCTGTGCCCCCGGTATCTCGACACCGTCCCAACGGCCGCGCAGCACGCGGACGGCCTGGCCTGGGCCTGCCGGCAGGTGGCGCCGCAGATGGCCCTGCTGCGCGCGATCGGACGGCCACGATTCCCGTCCTTCCGCCCGTTCGACCACATCGTGACCTACGCCGACTGGCACATCGCTGGTCCGGCCCGGAGGATCCCGCATGGCTCCTGGGAAGTCATCGTGGCCAAGACCAGTCCCGAGGAGGCCGCTCGGGTTGGGTTCACGGCGTACACCCGCGGGGACCACCTGGCCGCGGACGCGGCATGGTCCCGAGCCAGCGCCTCCGGGGACCAGGAGGTCGCGCCATGGTCGGCGCAGCAACTTCGTGTGCTGCGCGGCCGACCGAAGGGTAGCGGGCTCGCGAGGCCGGCGCTCGAGCGGCTTCGCGAGCCGAAACGTTCGACCAGCGTAGCCAGCGCCAACCATCGCGTTGGGGCAGCGTGGGAGTTTCCGAATCTCGGCCGCGCGCTCGCCCGTCTCGGGGGCCCGCCCCACCCCAGGCGGCGCGTTCTGGAATACGTGCTGGCGGCTCGGCGCCCTGACGCGGCACCGGTGCCGGGCCGCACGGCAGACCTCGCGCCGGAGGAGCAGGGCCGCGACGGCAACGGCTGATGAACTCCTCAGGAGGGGCCGTGTTCGAGGCTTCGGTTCCGGTGCTCTTCTTCGACTACTTCCGGGTACCCTACCGCGTGGCACCGATCGACCCCTGGCCGGACAGGCTTCCCCACCAGCATCCGGTGCGCTGGTGCGGCCTGGTGCGCTGGACGCCTCCGGCCGCGTCCGGCCGGGCGCTGCACTGGCCGCTGCTGGACGGGAGCCGACCCGACTCGCCGCTCGGTGCCTCGACCGTCCGCGGCGAATACCAGCTCGGCTCGATTCCGATCCACGGTCGCTTGCTGCCCGATGCTCTCTGCCGCTCGTGGCTGGCCGAGACCGGGATCCGATGGGCCCGGTCGACCCCCATACGAGACCGGCGAGGCGTGCAGGTCGCCGCCAAGTGGCAGGCAGCGGACGGCAGCGTCTTCCTGCCCTATGACCCGGGTGAGATCATACGGAACTACTGGAGCGAGGCGTATCGGGACGCGGTGGGTTGGAGCCTGGCCCCACGTGTCAAGCGGGCGGCCGTGGCCGCCTACTACCGCGCTCGCCCGCTGCTCCCCCGTGGCGCCCAGATCTCGGTGCGACGAGCCTTCAGCAACGTGCAGGCGCGCGTCCGGTTCCCCCGATGGCCGGTCGAGACGGCGCTTCACGATCTCTACGCCACGCTGTTCGACGACTTCACCCGTGTCGCCGGCGAACCGGTCCCGTTCCTGTCACCGTGGCCGAACGGCTGCACGTGGGCATTCGTCCTGACCCACGACGTCGAGACGGCTGCCGGCTACGAGAAGATCCATGTGCTCCGCGATCTGGAGCTCGACACCGGATACCGCTCGGCCTGGAACCTCGTGCCCAAACGCTACGTCACCGACGACGCGCTCGTGGACGAGCTGACCCGCGAAGGGTTCGAGGTCGGGATCCACGGCCTCTACCATGACGGGCGGGACCTCGAGTCGATGGCCACGTTCCAGGAACGCCTGCCGGCCATCCGGCGGTACGCCGACCGCTGGCACGCGGTGGGCTTCCGAGCCCCGGCCACCTACCGGGTGTGGGAATGGATGCCGCTGCTGGGCTTTGACTACGACTCGTCGTATCCCGACACGGATCCCTTCCAACCGCAGTCGGGCGGCTGCTGCAGCCTGCTGCCGTACTTCAACCAGGACACCGTCGAGCTGCCGATCACGCTCCCTCAAGACCACACGATGTTCGTCATCCTCAACAAGCCGGACGCAAGCCTGTGGATCGAGAAGGCCGAGCACGTCAGGGAGCAGGGCGGGATGGCGCTCGTGATCAGCCACCCCGACTACCTGGACGAGCGGCTGCTCACGGCATATCGATTGCTGTTGGCACGATTCGGTGACGATGCGACCGCCTGGCGAGCGCTGCCCCGAGACGTCAGCGCCTGGTGGCGCCGGCGCGCCGCCTCGCGGATCGAACGGACGCCGGACGGCTGGCAGGTGGTCGGACCGGCTGCCGGCGAGGCGGCCATCGCCTACACCACCTGTCGGTGAGCACACCACCTGTCGGTGAGCCCGGTACCGGGGCTCCGGGCGATCGGGCACGGTCATGGCTGGACCGGAGGCGTGGTGCGACCACCGGTGACGGAGCGACTCAGCGCTCGGCTTGCATACCAGCTTCCCGACACGAACCGCATGGTCGGCCCGAAGCTCCGGGCCGCCGGCGCTCCGAGGAAGTGA
>JASLBL010000674.1 GCA_030146615.1 Actinomycetes bacterium | reverse complement strand
CGGTAGTCGCTCTCGACCAGCAGCGGCTGGAGCTGGTACATCGCCTCGGTGACCCGCGAGAGCTGGTCCCTGGCGTGCCCCGGCCCGACCACCGCCCGGACCTCCCGGTCGAAGGCGACCAGCCCGGCCCGGTCGCCCAGCCGGGTGGCCAGCGAGGTCAGCATCATGACGGCGTCCATCGCGTGGTCGAGGCGGGGCACGTCGGCGACCCGGCCGGCCATGGTCCGCCCGCTGTCCAGCAGCAGCAGCACCGTCTGGTTCCGCTCCGCCCGATAGGTGCGCACGATCGGCTTGCCCGAGCGGGCGGTGGCCGCCCAGTCGATCCGCCGGAACTCGTCGTCGACCCCGTACTCGCGCAGCGAGTCGAACTCGGTCCCGCCACCGCGCCCCTGCGCCGACCGCAGCCCGACCTCGAGGATCCGGGCCTTGTTCACCCGCAGCTCCGCCTCGTCCCGCGAGTCGAACGGCGGGTACACCCGCACCACCCCCGGCACCCGCCGCCGCCCCTGCCTGGCCACCAGCCCCAGCGGCCCCTCCACCCGCACCACGATCTCACTCGGGGTGAACCGCCCCCTGCGACTCGGCCGCACCACCGTCGCCGCCGTCACCCTCCCCCTCGGCGGCACCACCACCCGCACCCTCCGGGTCCCCGCCCCCAACGACGGCGCCAGCTCATCCGCCACCCGCACCCGGATCCCCCGGCCACGCGGGTCCCACGGGCGCGGGTCACCGCGGCCCGACCCGGCCCGGGCCCGTGCGCCGCGGGTCCGCCAGCCCCGGTGGGAGATCCGCCACACCACCCGGGCCTCGGCCCCCAGCGGCACGATCCCCGGCAGCTCCCGATCCACCTCCACCTCGCTCGGCGGGACCGCCAGCCACCAGTCGACCGCCGCCGCCACCAGCAGCACCCCGTTCACCATCCACAGCCCCAACGGCGGCCGGACCGGCAACAACAGCACCACCAGCGACCCCACCGCCGCCGCCGCCACCAGCCGCCAGGTCAGTACCGGCCACCCCCACCGCCCCCCCGAATCGGCGGGTTCCAGCGCCGAAGACGTGGTCACCGGGGGACGGGAACGGCGGCGAGGACGCCGTCGAGGACGCCGTCGGCGGTGACGCCCTCGAGCTCGACCTCTGGCCGCAGCTCGACCCGGTGGCGCAGGGCCGGCTTGGCCACGGCCTTGACCTCGTCGGGGGTGACGTACTGCTTCCCGGCGAGCCAGGCCCACGCCTTGGAGGCGTGCAGCAGCATGGTCGCCCCGCGCGGCGAGACGCCCAGCTCCAGCGACGGCGACTCCCGGGTCGCCCGGGCGATGGCCACGATGTACGCCTGCACCCGCGCCTCGACCGGGATGGCGGCCACCTCCTTGCGGGCCGCCTCCAGGTCCTGCCGGCCGGCCACCGCCGTCACCCCGAGGGTGGCCAGGTCGTGCGGGTCCATGCCGGCGTCGTGGCGGGCCAGGACGGCCTGCTCCTGCTCGGCCGACGGATAGCCCACCTGGAGCTTGAACAGGAACCGGTCGAGCTGGGCCTCGGGCAGGGGATAGGTGCCCTCGTACTCGACCGGGTTCTGGGTGGCCACGACCAGGAACGGCTCGGGCAGCGGGTGCCCCTGGCCCTCGACCGACACCTGGCGCTCCTCCATCGCCTCCAGCAGCGAGGCCTGGGTCTTGGGCGGGGTGCGGTTGATCTCGTCGGCCAGCAGCAGATTGGTGAACACCGGCCCCTGCCGGAACCGGAACGACCCGTCGCGCTGCTCGAAGATGACCTGCCCGGTCACGTCCGATGGCATCAGGTCGGGCGTGAACTGCACCCGCTTGAACTCCAGGTCGAGGGTCCGGGCCAGGGTCTTGACCAGCAGCGTCTTGGCCACCCCGGGAACACCCTCCAGCAGCACGTGACCCCGGACCAGCAACGCCGCGACCAGCCCCGACACCGCCCCGTCCTGCCCGACCACCGCCTTGGCGATCTCGTCCCTGACCCGGAGCACGGCCGCCCGCGGCCCCGCGGGCGTCGCGGCGGTCTCCCTGGGGGCCCCTGGTGTTGCCCCGGACTCCTGCGGTGCCCCCGGCGGTGTTCCCGTCTCGCTCACCGGCGCCGCCCCCTCTGGGCGCGCTCGATCACTGCTCTAACGGACACGGGTGACCTCCCGGCGGACGGTGTCGATGGCTTGGCTGAGGGCGACGAGCTCGGCCTCGTCGCGAGGCGTGGTCTGGGTGAGCGTCCGGAGCACCCGCTCGCGGGGGATCCCGGTCCGGGCGGCCACGGTGTCGGCGACCAGGTCGGGCGGGGCCGAGGGCGGCAGGCCGAGCCGTTCGGCCATCGAACGGCGCAGGTCGTCGGTGAGCAGCCCGGCCGCCTGGCCACGCCCCTTGGCCCGCTGGAGCAGGTTGCCGACGGCCACGACCAGCTCGGCCCCGGGCAGCTGGACCGGCTGCGGCTCGACGACCGGCCGCCCGAGCCGGCGCGCCCTCCAGAGGGCCAGCAGCACGAAGGCGACGACCAGCTGCCACAGCGCCAGCCGGACCCGGGGCGCGATCAGATCGCCGAGCCCGGCGTTGCCGCCGCCGGGCAGGGGAGGTTGCAGCACCTGGACACTCGTCCCCTCGACCGGGACGAGCAGGCCGGCCAGCAGCACGGCGTTGTCGGCCTCGCCCAGCTCCTGGTTGACCAGCACGCTGGACCCGCCGAGGCGGACCACGGTGCCGCTGCCGAGCGGCTGGATCAGCAGCCAGGCGCCGTTGTTCCGGGGGAAGCAGCCGCGGACCCCACCTCCCTCGGGGACCTCGAAGACGATCCCGCCGGGCGCCGCGACCCGCCGGACGTCGGCCAGGGCGGGCTCCGCGCAGCGCCGTTCGATCTCGGCATCCAACAGGCCGATGCGGGTCGAGCCGACCTGCTCCACCTCGGTCACGCTGGAGCTGGGGTCGGCCACCACCAGCGTCCCTCCCTGTCGCACCCAGTCGAGCACGTCCTGCCGCCGTTCCGGGGTCAAGTCGTCGCTGAGCAGCAGCGCCGTCTCGGTTCCCGACCCCGGCCGGTTGGCGGACACACGCACCTGACCGCCCAGCTCCCGCAGCACCTCCACCAGCCCCTTGGTCCCGAGCGGCCCCGGCGACGCCGGGTCCAGCGGGTTCCCCTCCTCCCCGGGCCGCCCCGCGACCGCCACCACCAGCGCCAGCCCGACCGCCACGGCAACCCACGGCAGGGCCCTCCCAACCGCACGCCGCCCCGAACGCGTCGCGCTCATGGTGGCACTCGCTTCCCGACCCGCCCGGCGGGTGCCGCGCTCATGTCCGCGCTCGCTGGAGGACGCGGTCGGAGAGGTCGCGGAGGTGGGCCGCGTCCTTGGCTCCGGTGTCGGAGCGGCCGTACCAGGCGACCTCGAACAGCTCGGTGGCTCCGGCGAAGTCGCCGGCGGCGTCGGGGAGGGTCTGGCCGACCTCGCGCCGGTACTCGCCGGCGGTCCGCCCGGGGACCTCCTCGACCACCCCGCGCATGGCGAGGTCGGCGACCAGCGCCCGGTAGCGGGAGCGGACCGCCTCCCGCCAGGCCCCGGCCCGCTCGTGCGCCTCCGCCTCGGCGCGCCACTCCGCCGCCGACCGGCGCCGGCCACCCGGGACGGCCGCCGCGACCTCGGGGCTGGGCGTCAGGCCCCGGGAGAACCGGGCCACCAGCACCCCGACCCCGAGCAGCACCAGTCCGAGCAGGATCAACCCGACGATCCCGCCCGCCCCACTCCCGCCGAGCGCCGCCAGCAGCCGCCCGATCACCTCTAGGACCCA
>JASLBL010000541.1 GCA_030146615.1 Actinomycetes bacterium | reverse complement strand
CAGCTCCTCCAGATTGCCCAGGGCCTCGTTGGCCTCGTTTAGGACCGGCCCGCCAGCGCGGATCTTGGCCGTGCGGTCACCCGGCATCCTGTAAAAATGCCGGAAGGCCGGGTTCTTGGCGGTCAGCAGGTCGATCGAGCGGGCCCGGGAGAAGTAGTCCTCCAGCACCTGGGCCTGGGCGCTGGCGGTGTTGGCCAGGGCCCCGTCCAGGGCCGCCTTGGCATGGCTGCGGGCCGAGGCCCCGCACCGGGAGCAGGCAGATGGCCACCAACAGCACCGACAACCAGAACCGACGCATCCCCAGATTCCTGGCTCGACCCAACCGATGTAGTTGCCAGTTCCATCGGCAGCCATCCCCCCGGGTCTTGCCTCTGGTCCCCGGCGATCCTGGCCAGCCGGCCGGGCTCGGATCCGGCGTGTCCATCAAGCCACGCGCCGACGGGTCGACACCAAATAGGAGGAGTAGGAGGAGCTGGCCCCTGAACGGTCGTGGCGGCCAGCTGCAGGCAGACGACAGCCAAGGGGCCATGGTGCGACACAGGGTCGGATGCTGGGTGGTCATCGCGGTGCTGGTGGCCGGCTGCGCTACCTCCGACGCCAACCAGCCACCACCCAGCGACCACACCGACGTGTGGTTCGCCCAGCACATGGTCCCCCACCTGCTGCAGACCACTGCCATCGTGAACCTGGCCCAAGACCGCATCACCCGCCCGGAACTGGCCCGGTTAGCGACCACCATCGACCGGCAAGGACAATCCCACCTCGCCCAGCTTCAGGAGTGGCTGGCCAGCCGCGGGTTGGCCCCCTACGACCCCCAGCAGGACCCCAACCGCCGCAAGGAAACCGACCTCACCCGGCTGGCCCAGACCGGGAAGGCCAAGTTCGACCTTGCCTTCCTCAAGGTAATGACCACACGACACCGCGCAGCCAGCAAGCTCGCCGCAACCGAGGCCCGAGCGGGCAGCGTGCCCCAAGTCCGCGAGCTCGCCCAGCGACTCCTGGTCGAACAACAGGACCAGATCGACAAGATGACACGCTGGGCGCGTGCCTGGTCCAACGCGCAGGGTGCATGACCGTGCGAAGTCCGCTCACGGCGCGGCAGCGGCTTCCCGGGACGGCGAGCTTCCCCCTTTCGAGACCGGCGGCAAGGAGTACAGGCAGACGGTGAGATGAAAATTCTGGTAGTGGACGATGAGCCCTTCTCCAGGCGCCTGATCGAGGCCGCAGTGACGCGGTTGGGACACGACGCGATGCCAGCCGAGGACGGCGAGGCGGCCTGGCGGCGCTTCACCCAGGACACGCCTGAGGTGCTCATCACTGACCTGGTCATGCCCAGGGTCGACGGACTGGAGTTGTGCCGCCGGGTCCGGGCCGACACCCGCGCCGACTACACCTACATCATCCTGGTCACAGCGCTGAACGATCGCCGGGACGTCGTCCGGGGCATGGAGGCCGGCGCCGACGACTACCTCATCAAGCCGGTCGATCTGTTCGACCTGGAGACGAGGCTGATCGCGGCTCAGCGGGTGACCGACCTGCACGCCGAGCTGGCCCGCCACCGCGCCCAGCTGGCCCACCTGGCCCGTCACGATCCGTTGACCGGGCTCGCCAACCGGCGGTCGCTGGAGGAGGACCTGGAGGTCCTCCAGGCTCGCAGCCGACGCTATGGCCACGGCTTCGCCGTGGCCATGTGCGACATCGACCGGTTCAAGGCCTACAACGACACCCATGGGCATCAGGCCGGCGACCAGGCGCTGCGGGCGGTAGCCACCGCCATCGTCGGGGAGCTCCGGTTGGGCGACGGTGTCTACCGCTACGGCGGAGAGGAGTTCCTACTCGTGCTGCCTGAACAGACGCTCGAGACCGGGCAGATCGCGGTGGAGCGGGTGCGCGGCGCAGTGGAGCAGCTTGCCATCAAGCACGCTGCCACCGGACTTGGTGTGCTGACGTTAAGCGCCGGGATCACGGCCTATCGTCCTGGCGACGCAACCACAGCCGAGGAGCTGCTGCAGCAGGCCGATGCCGCGCTGTATCGGGCCAAGTCGGCAGGCCGCAACCGCATCGCTGTGGCGCAAGGCCAGCCAAGGTGACAAACCGTCGTCGCGATTAGGCGTTCGTCGACAAGCTGGCCAGCGCGTCGGAGCTCACCGAACGTCCAGCCTAAGGCAGTAACTCTCCTCGGCTGCTGCCTGCTCCTCGGTGTCGGCTAGATGACCTGTCACCTCGATGATCGCCCATTCATTGCTGATCGGCTCGACGCGGAAGTCCTTCACCTGGTCGGCCATGACGGGGGCGGGGTGGTGGCCTGGCGGGTGGCTGGCCAACAGCCCCACGGTAGCCACGCTGACGGCCGTGTCCACCCCGCACCCGCGGGCGTTTGCCAGGGCGACGGATTGGGGGCCAAGTGGGTCGACACCTATACCCGAGCTCTGGCCGAACCGGGGGCGCTGTCGGCGGCGCTGGCTTGAGTACCGCGCGGCCACGACGACCGGGCGGTGGGTGAGCGGCCCCTACCGGTTCGAGGTCCTCGCTGGCGCTGGCCACTGGCTACCCGAGCAGCACGCCGAGGAGCTGGGTTATCTGCTGCTGGAGCACCTGTGGCGTTGGGACACCCGGCCGGCGGACCCGCGAGGGCGGGCCGGCTGACGCTCAAGCGATCAAGCTATGGGTGGATCCGGCCGAGCTGAGGCCGCCGGCCGGCTGGCCTTGAGCGGCGGAGGCAGTCGACAGCCAGAGCTTCCCAGCCTCCCTAGCTCGGGCGGCCGGGGGCCTACTGCTGGCCTACTCCCCGCGCAGCCACTCTCAGCGCACCTGGCGGGTCATCGACGCCGTCCGGTCGGTCGCCGAGGCCCGCGCGCCTCGATGGCCCAGGTGGTGCTCGCCTGGCTGGTCGACCACCCGGCGGTGACGTCGGTCATCCTCTCGGCCACAGAGACGCCCGGCTGGACAAGGCCAGTCGGCCGATCATGGACGACTATCCCTACGGCAAGCTCGGGGTGCGCCAACGCGACCGCCGGCTCCGGCCCCTGACCCTCCGCCTCCGGATCACCGGGTTTCTTTTGTTTCGACTGGATTGGTGGGAAACTGCTGCCGACATGCCGATCCAGCTGGCCCTGCTGCAGGGTGGTTCCTCGGCGTTCCAAACCGGCCCGATCGCGCCGTGAAGCCGATCCCGTTGGCCGCCAACCGGTTCCCCCGCTTCTACCGGGGCGGGTCGGCCATCGACGAGTTGCGCGACCGCGTGCCCGGGGCTGACGGTCCGTTCCTTCCCGAGGACTGGGTCGGCTCGACCACGGCCGCGTTCGGGTCGGCCGACGAGGGTCTGACCCGGCTGGAGGACGGCCGGACGCTCCGCGAGGCGATCCGCTCCGACCCGGAGGGCTTCCTGGGACGGCGCCACGTCGAGGCCTACGGCGACGACCCGGCGCTGCTGGTCAAGCTGCTGCACGCCGGCGAGCGCCTGCCCGTCCACTGTCACCCGGACCGCGACTTCGCCCGCCGCCACCTCGGCTGCCCGTGGGGCAAGACCGAGGCCTGGGTGATCGTCGGCGCCGACGGCCCCCACCCGCTCGTGCACCTGGGGTTCCGCGAAGACATGGACCCCGCGCGGCTGGCCGGGCTGGTCGAGGCCCAGCAGGTCGAGGCGCTGCTGACCGGCCTCAACGCCGTCCCGGTGGCCGCCGGCGACACCGTGCTCGTCCCCGCCGGGATGCCGCATGCCATCGGCCGGGGCGTTCTGCTGGTCGAGCTCCAGGAGCCGACCGACTTCTCGGTGCTGCTGGAGTGGGAGGGCTTCGCCATCGACGGCCGGGCCGAGGGCCATCTCGGGCTCGGCTTCGACCTCGCCCTGGGCTGTGTCGACCGCACGGGCTGGAACCCGGCGCGGCTGGAACGGCTGCGCGGCGGGCGGGGGCCGGTGCGGCCGGGGGCCGAGCGGCTGTTCCCGGCCGAGGCCGACCCGTTCTTCGGGGCCGAGCGGCTGCGACCTGACCCGGCCGTCTCTCTGGAGGCCGCCTTCTCGATCATCGTCGTCACTGAGGGATCGGGCCAGCTGGAGACGCGGGGCAGCTCCCTCGAGCTAGGCCGCGGTGACACGGTGCTGGTCCCCTTCGCCGCCGGCCAGGGTGTGGTGCGCGGCCGGCTCGAGGCGGTCCGCTGCCTCCCCCCCGACCCGGGAGGCGCCCCGTGAGCGGCGACGAGCTGCTGGTCGGCATCGACGTCGGGACCACTCTGTGCAAGGCGGCGGTGGTCCGCGCCGCCGACGGGACCGAGGTCGCCCACGGCGCGACCCCGACCCCGTGGACGGTCGTGCCGACCGGGGCCGAGCTGGCCCCGGAGCGGCTGCTGGAGGCGGCGGTGGCCGCGACCGCGGCCGCCCTGGAGCATGCCCCCGACGGGCCGGTGGCCGGGGTCGGGGTGACCAGCATGGCCGAAACCGGCGTGCTCCTCGACCGCCACGGCCGGCCGCTGGCCCCGGCGATCGCCTGGCACGACGCCCGGGGCGAGGCCGAGGCGGCCCGGCTCGCCGCCGACCTCGGGGCCGAGCGGTTCCCGGCTCGCACCGGGCTGCCGGTCCGCCCGCTGTGGTCGATCGCCAAGTACGCCTGGCTCCGGGCCAACCACCCAGACGTCGCCAACGCCGTGCGCTGGCTCGGCGTGGCCGAATGGGTGGTCCACCGCCTCGGCGGCGAGCAGGTGGCCGAGCTGTCGCTGGCCTCCCGGACGGGCCTGCTCGATCTGGAACGGCGGGCCTGGTGGGAGGAGGCCCGGGCGTGGGCCGAGGCGCCGGCGCGGCTGCTGGCCGACCTCGTCCAGGCGGGCAGCCCGGCCGGCTGGGCCGACGGCGGGCGCCTCCCGCGCCTGGCCGGGGCGACCCTCACCGTGGCCGGCCACGACCACCTCAGCGCCTCGGTCGGGGCCGGCGCCACCCGCCCCGGGGACCTGTTCGACTCCTGCGGCACCGCCGAGGCCCTCATCCGGGCGGTCCCGCCCCCGGTCGCGCCAGACGACGTCCGCCGGCTGGTCGCGGCCCGGATCACCGTCGGCTGGCACGTCCTGCCCGGACGCCAGGCCCTGCTCGGGTCCTCCAGAGCCGGGCTCGCCCTCAAGCGGTTTCTCGGCCTGCTCGGGGTCGGCGACGACCAGGCCCGCGACGAACTCGACCGGGCCGCGGCGGCCGTCCCGCCCGGCAGCGGCGGCCTGGCCGTGCGGGACATGTTCGGCGACCGGGCGACGCTCGAGGGGATCGGCGCCGATCCAAACCCCGCGCTCGTGTGGCGGGCGGCGCTGGAGGCGGTGGCCGACCGGGCGGCCGAGCTGCGCGCCCACATCGAGTCGGTCGCCGGGCCAAGCCGGCGGCTGGTGCTGGCCGGTGGCTGGGCCCGCAACCCGGCCGCCCGGTCGGTGAAACGGGCGGTGCTCGGCCCGTTCGACTGGCCGCAGGTCACCCAGGCCGGCGCCCGCGGCGCCGCGCTCCTGGCCGGCATCGCCGCCGGCCGGTACGGAGGGATCGACGAGCTGCCGGGGTCGGCCCGTGCGGCACCAGAGAGGAGCCTGCGGTGAGCGAACCCCTGCTGGAGGCGAGCGGCATCGTCAAGAGCTTCGGCGGCGTCCGGGCGCTGCGGGGCACCGACTTCGCGGTCCACCCGGGCGAGGTCGCGGCACTGGTCGGCGACAACGGCGCCGGCAAGAGCACGCTGGTCAAGATCCTCTCCGGCACCCTGGCCCCCGACGGCGGCGAAGTCCGGTTCGAGGGCCGCCAGGTCACCATCCCGAACCCGGTCGCGGCCCGCGAGCTCGGCATCGAGACCGTGTACCAGGACCTGGCGCTGGCGCCCGAGCTCGACCCGGCGGCCAACCTGTTCCTCGGCCGCGAGCTGGTCCGCCCCGGGCTGCTCGGCAGGCTCGGGTTCCTGGACAAGGCGGCCATGCGCCACCGGACCAACAGGGCCTTCGCCGACCTCGGCGTCGGGCTCCAGGACACCGGAGCCATGGTGGCCAACCTGTCGGGCGGGCAGCGCCAGAGCGTCGCCGTCAGCCGGGCCGCCACCTGGGTCAGCAAGGTGGTGTTCATGGACGAGCCGACCGCCGCCCTCGGCGTGGTCCAGTCGGCGCATGTGCGCGACCTGATCCGGCGGGTGCGGGACTCGGGCATCGCGGTCGTCCTCATCAGCCACAACATGCCGGAGGTGATGGAGCTGGCCGACCGCATCGAGGTGCTCCGGCTCGGGGTCCGGGTGGCCCGCTACCGGGCCGCCGACACCACCATGGAGCAGGTCATCGCCGCCATGACCGGCGCCCTCGGGAACGAGGAGGTGGCCTGACGATGAGTGAGACCCGCCAGGTGCCGCCGGCCGAGGTCCCGGACGAGGTGGCGCCGGAGCCGGCGGGCAACGGCCTGCGGGGCGTGCTGCGGCGCCGGCTGACCGAGACCACCACCTGGACCTTCCTGATCCTGCTCGGCATCGTGGCCGGCTTCGCCGCCCTGCGCTTCCAGCAGTTCGCCACGGTGTTCAACTTCCGCAACATCGCCGCCGACGCCTCGGGGCTGCTGATCATTGCCGTCGGCATGACCTTCGTGATCATCACGGCCGGGATCGACCTGTCGGTCGGGTCGGTGCTGGTCTTCTCCGGGGTAATCGCGGCCAAGGTGATGGTGGCCATCGGGGGCGAGGGCTGGGGCGCGATCGGCGCCGGGCTGGCCGCCGGACTGCTCGCCGGGCTGGCCTGGGGCGTGGTCAACGGCGTGCTGATCACCAAGGCCAGGGTGCCGCCGCTGATCGTCACCCTGGGGACGCTCGGGATGGCGCTCGGGTCGGCCCTGCTGATCACCGGCGGGATCGACGTGCGCGGCGTCCCCCTCCAGCTGACCACCACCATCGGCATCGGGCAGCTCGCCGGCGTCCCCTACGTCGTCATCATCGCGGCGGCGGTGACCGCCGTCGGCGCCGTCATCCTCTCCATGACCCGCTTCGGTCGCTACACCTACGCGATCGGGTCCAACGCCGAGGCGGCCCGGCGCGCCGGCATCGACGTCGACCGGCACCTCATCAAGGTCTACGCGCTCTCCGGACTGCTGGCCGGCCTGGCCGGGATGGTGTCGCTGGCCCGCTTCGCCACCACCACCATCGGCGGGCACTCGACCGACAACCTGGCCGCGATCGCCGCCGTCGTCCTCGGCGGCACCAGCCTGTTCGGGGGCATCGGGACGGTGCTGGGCACGGTCGTCGGGGTGTTCATCCCGGCCATCCTTCAGAACGGGTTCGTAATCCTCGGGGTGCAGCCGTTCTGGCAGCAGGTCGCGGTCGGGGCGGTCCTGATCATCGCCGTCTACATCGATCAGCTCAAGCGCCGCGCGCAGGAGCGCGGCGAGAGGAGGTAGGCACCATGCGCAGACGCTGGCTCGTCGGAACGGTCGCGCTCGCGCTCCTGCTCGCGGCCTGCGGTGGGGATGACGAGGGAGGAGGAGGCGCCGGCGGCGGCGCCGAGCGGCAGTACAACCTCACCCTGATCCAGGGGGTCAAGGGCGACCAGTTCTACGTCACCATGGAGTGCGGAGCCCGGGAGGCGGCCCAGGCCGCCGGGGCCACCCTCGAGGTCGCCGCCCCAGACGAGTTCGACGCCTCCCTGCAGACCCCGGTCGTCAACGCCGTGGTGGCCAAGAAGCCCGACGCCATCCTGGTCGCCCCAACCGACACCCAGGCCATGATCCCGCCGCTCACCCAGGCCAAGGCGGCCGGGATCAAGCTGATCTTCGTCGACACCACCACCGAGAACGGCGCCGAGTTGGCCGAGTCGGAGATCGCCTCCGACAACGAGGAGGGCGGCCGTGAGGCGGCCCGGGCCCTGGCCGAGCTGACCGGCGGCAAGGGCTCGGTGCTGGTCATCAACGTCAAGCCCGGCATCTCCACCACCGACGCCCGGGCCAAGGGCTTCGAGGAGGAGATTAAGAAAACGCCCGGCCTCAAGTACATCGGGCAGGAGTACTCCAACGACAAGCCGGAGATTGCCGCCTCCAAGGCGACCGCCGCCCTGGCCGCCCACCCGGACCTGGTCGGCATCTTCGGCACCAACCTGTTCTCGGCCGAGGGGGCCGCGACCGGGCTGCGCAGCGCCGGTGCCGCCGAGAAGGTCAAGATCGTCGGCTTCGACGCCGGCCCCAAGCAGGTCGAGGACCTCGAGCAGGGAACGGTCCAGGCCCTGATCGCCCAGAAGCCGGCCGACATCGGCAAGGCCGGGGTCGAGCAGGCGATCGCCGCCCTCAAGGGCGAGCCGGTCCAGAAGAAGATCGGCACCGGCTTCGTCGTGGTCACCAAGGAGAACATGAACAACCCGGACGTCGAGCCGTTCCTCTACAAGTCGAGCTGCTGAGCCATCGACCGCCGCCGGCACGCTGTCGGCCGGGGGTCCGCGGTCCCACTGGCGGGGCCGGTCCCCGGTCGACAGCGCGTGGCCGACGTAGCGCTTGAACTGGCGGGTGAAGTGGGCCTGCGGTAGAAGCCGACCTCGGCCGCAACCCGGGCGATCGGCTGCCCGTCGAGCAGACGCAGCCGGGCGGCCGCCGCTGGTAGGCCAGCGAGCGATCCTGGTAGCCGTCGTCGGCCAGATAGCCCGGCACGGGCCTTCAGGCGCCGGCGTCGGAACTGGTACAGCCCCCCGCACAGGCGCAGGACAGCGTGGCACATTGCGAACTGGGGCGGCCCGGGTCCAGGTGGCCTCGGCGACGCTGGCCGCCAGCCCGGCCACGGCCAGCATCCGCGGCCAGCTTGGCCAGCCGATAGGCGAGGTCGTCGGTGTCGAAGCGGTTGGCGTAGAAGGTGAAGCCGGCCCACGCCACCACACGCTGGTGAACAGTCCAGCGAACACCAGGACGCCGTGGGGGGGTGAGGTCGTTGAGGAGCCCGACGGCCAGCTCGGCGACGACTAGGAGAAAGGCGAGGTCGAAGAACAGCTCCAGCCAGGTGGCGGTGCGTTGGGTGCCCGCATCGGTCTCGCTATGTTGCAGCTGGGGTGGGCGGATCAGCCCCGACCAGGCCACGACCGCCGATCCTCCCTCCGGCCCGGCAGCCCACCAGGACCCGAGTAGGGGGAGGCGTCACCATTGGCTGCAGCTCGGCCGCCAGCGGCGTCCCGGCCGCGTCACGGTTGTGAAGCACGGCGGCCGCTCACCTCGGGTCCGGGCTCGCCCGGGTCGGCGGGTTCGCCGCGTAGGTAGGTGCCGACCGCGGTGACCACGGCGGCGATCGGCACGGCCAGGAACGCCCCGATGATGCCGCCCAGGATGGCCCCGGCGGCGAGGGCGAGGATGATCACCACCGGGTGCAGGGACACCGCCCGC
>JASLBL010000479.1 GCA_030146615.1 Actinomycetes bacterium | reverse complement strand
CTCCCGCCTGCCGGCCCGGGCCGGGATCAGGGCGGCCCTGGTCGGCTCGGCCTACCTGATGGTCCTGACGGCCCTGTTCTGCTTCCCGATCGGCGTCGGGGCCGCCATCTATCTGGAGGAGTTCGCCCCCCGCAACCGGGTGACGAACCTCGTCGAGGCCAACATCTCCAACCTGGCCGGGGTCCCGTCGGTGGTCTACGGCCTGCTCGGCCTCGGCATCTTCGCCCGGTTCCTGCGGATGGGGCCGAGCCTGCTGGCCGGAGCCCTGACCCTGGCCGTGATGAGCCTGCCGGTGATCATCGTGGCCGCCCGCGAGTCGATCCGGGCCGTGCCCGACGGCATCCGCCAGGGGGCCTATGCCCTGGGCGCCACCAAGTGGCAGACGGTGCGCCGCCAGGTCCTGCCGGCGGCCATGCCGGGCACCCTCACCGGCACCATCCTCGCCCTCTCCCGTGCCATCGGCGAGACGGCCCCGCTGCTGGTCATCGGCCTGCCGATCGTGATCTTCAGCCTGCCCGACGACGTCCGTGACCCCGTGTCGGCCCTGCCCCTGCTGATCTTCGACTGGACCAGCCGGCCCCAGCCGGCCTTCGCCGAGACCGCCGCAGCGGCCAGCATCGTCCTGCTGGCGCTGCTGCTGGCCATGAACGCGGTCGCGATCTTCTTACGGAACCGATACACGATCCGGTGGTGAACCCGATGACCCAAGGACGGACCCAGGTGAGCCAGGACGAGGACCAGCGCGAGAGCCAGCGGGAGACCAGCTTCGCGGAGGCCGCCAGGGCGCACGAGGCCACCCCCGACACCCCGCCCGAGGCGGTGTTCCGGCTCGACGACGTCCACGTCTACTACAGCAAGTTCCTCGCCCTGCGCGGGGTCAACCTCGAGATCGGCAGGAACGAGATCACCGCCTTCATCGGGCCGTCGGGGTGCGGCAAGAGCACCCTGATCCGCTGCCTGAACCGCATGAACGACCTGATCCCGGGGGCCAGGGTCGAGGGCAAGATCGAGTACCACGGCCAGGACCTGTACGGCGACGACGTCGACCCTGTCGAGGTCCGGCGGCGCGTCGGCATGGTCTTCCAGAAGCCCAACCCCTTCCCCAAGTCGATCTACGAGAACGTCGCGTTCGGGCCCAGGGTCATCGGCATGGAGCCCAAGAGCATGGACGAGCTGGTCGAGCGGTCGCTGCGCGGCGCCGCCCTCTGGGACGAGGTCAAGGACAAGCTGAAGTCCAACGCGCTGGCCATGTCCGGCGGCCAGCAGCAGCGGCTCTGCATCGCCAGGGCGATCGCCGTCTCACCCGACGTGATCCTGATGGACGAGCCCTGCTCGGCCCTCGACCCGATGTCCACCGGGCGGATCGAGGACCTGATGGAGGAGCTGAAGCGGGACTACACGATCGTGATCGTCACCCACAACATGCAGCAGGCGGCCCGGGTGTCGGACCGCACGGCCTTCTTCACCGCCGAGGCCGCCCCGGGCACCGGCGACCGCACCGGGCTGCTGGTCGAGTACGACCGAACCGACTCGATCTTCACCCAGCCGGCCGACAAGCGGACCGAGGACTACGTCACGGGCCGGTTCGGCTAACGCTTGAACGTGTAACCTCTGCGTGCTCCCCAACAGATGGGAGGACGCGTGAAGCTGCGGATCTTTCCCCGCGAGGAGTCCTACTTCGACCTGTTCGACGAGGTCGCGGCCAACCTTGCCGACGCGGCCCGGCAGCTGCTGGACATGGTCGAGGACTTCGTCGACCCGGAGATGAAGGCCAAGCGGCTGGTCGAGGCCGAGCACGAGGGCGACCGGCTGACCCACGCCATCTACTCGCGGCTCAACTCCACCTTCATCACCCCGTTCGACCGCGAGGACATCCACGACCTGGCCGGCCAGCTGGACGACGTGCTCGACGCCATGGAGGCGGCGGCCGACATGATGGTCCTGCACAAGGTGACCGAGCCCCTGGACGCCGTCATCGAGCAGGCCAGGCTGATCGACCGGGCGGCCAGGGCGACCCTGGACGGCATCCGCAGCCTGCGCGGGCTCAAGCTGGAGCCGCTGCGGTCCTACCTGATCAACATCAACGAGCTGGAGAACGAGGGCGACCGCCTCTACCGCCGGGCCCGGGCCGACCTCTACAACTTCGACGCCGAGCACCCGGCCCGCTACGTGCTGATGTGGAAGGACATCGTCGAGCAGCTCGAGGAGGCGCTCGACGGGTTCGAGCACGTCGCCAACACGGTGGAGACCGTCATCATCAAGCATGCCTGACCTGGACCTGCTCGCCGTTATCACGATCGTGGTGCTGGCGCTGGTGTTCGACTTCACCAACGGCTTCCACGACGCCGCCAACTCGATCGCCACGGTCGTCTCGACCAGGGTCCTGACCCCGCGGATGGCGGTGATCTGGGCGGCGCTGTTCAACTTCGTCGCCTTCCTGGTCTTCCAGACACATGTGGCCAACACCGTCGGCAAGACCGTCGACTCGGCGGTGGTCTCCGAGGCGGTCATCTTCGCCGGGCTGATCGGGGCCATCGCCTGGAACCTCCTCACCTGGTGGCTGGGACTGCCCACCTCGTCGTCGCACGCCCTGATCGGCGGCTTCGCCGGGGCCGGCATCGCCAAGGCCGGCTTCGGCGTCCTCGACGCCACCAGCCTCGAGAAGACCATCCTGTTCATCCCGCTGTCGCCGCTGTTCGGGATGGCCCTCGGGTTCACGCTGATGCTGGCCAGCATGTGGATCTTCCGGCGGTCCAACCCGGCACGGGTCGACGGGCTGTTCCGGCGCCTCCAGCTGCTGTCGGCGGCCGCCTTCAGCCTCGGCCACGGCGGCAACGACGCCCAGAAGACCATGGGCATCATCGCCGCCCTGCTGGTCGGCTCCGGCTACCTTCAGCTCCAGCCCGACGGCGACCTGCCGGTGCCCCTGTGGGTCGTGCTGTCGGCGCACGCGGCCATCGCGCTGGGCACGCTGGCCGGGGGCTGGCGGATCGTCAAGACCCTGGGCCAGCGGATCACCGCCCTCAAGCCGGTGGGCGGCTTCTCGGCCGAGACCGCCGCCGCCTGCTCGCTGTACCTGGCCACCGCCCTCGGCATCCCCGTCTCCACCACCCACACCATCACCGGCGCGATCGTCGGCGTCGGCGCGACCCGGCGCCTGTCCGCGGTCCGCTGGGGCGTGGCCGGCCGCATCGTCTGGGCCTGGGTCCTCACCATCCCCGCCGCCGCGGTGATCGCGGCCGTCACCTACGCGATCACGGTCTCCCCGTTCGCGCTGGCCGCCCTGGTCCTGGCCGCCGCCGCGGTGGTGGCGGCGCTGGTCGTCGCAGCCCGGCGGGCGTCCCGCCAGGCCATCGAGCCGGCCCAGCCCGAGCCCGCCGAGCCGGTCGAGCCGGCGGAGCGCTGAGCCCGGCGTGCGGCTGGCCGTCCTCGACGTCGGCTCCAACACCGTCCACCTGGTGGTGGTCGACGGACGGCCTGACGGCACCTTCGCGGTGGTCGCCCGCGAGCGCGACACCCTGCGGCTGGCCGAGGCGTCCTTCCCCTCCATGACCCTGCCCGACGAGGCCGTCGGCCGGCTGGTGGCCAGCGTCGCCCGCATGCGGGCGACCGCCGACGGGCTGCGGGCCGGCGCCATCACCGGCTTCGCCACCTCGGCCATCCGCGAGGCCCGCAACGGCCTGGACGTGCTCGGCCGGGTCCGGGAGGCCACCGGGGTCACCATCAAGGTCCTCCCAGGGGTCGAGGAGGCCCGTCTGACCTATCTGGCCGCCCGCCGCTGGACGGCCTTCTCGGCCCGGCGGCTGCTGGTGCTCGACATCGGCGGGGGCAGCCTGGAGGTGGCCGGCGGCGAGGGCGAGCGGCCCGAGCTGGCCGAGAGCCTTCCCCTGGGGGCGACCCGGCTCACCCGCCGCTTCGTCCGCTCCGACCCGGTCCGGCCCGACGAGCTGGTCGCGCTCCGGGTCCACGCCCTCGCCCTGCTCGCTCCCCTGGCCGACCGGATCCGGGAGGCGCCGTGGGAGGTGGCCTGCGCCACCTCCAAGACCTTCCGCAACCTGGGGGCGGTGGCCAGGGCGCTGCCCGGGGCCCCGACCCCGGAGCACGAGTTCGGCTTCGCCGGGGTCGACGGCCAGACCGCCCCCATCCTGACCCGGGAGGCCCTCAACGTGGTCGCCGGCTACCTGGCCGGCACCACCGCCCGCGACCGCCGGAGCCTGACCGGCCTGGACAGCCTGCGGGCTGGCAACGTGGTCGCCGGCTCCCAGGTGGCCGCCCTGGTGATGCAGGCGTTCGGGCTGCCCCAGCTGGTCCTGGCCCCGTGGGCGCTGCGCGAGGGCGTGATCCTGGAGACCCTGGCCCAGCTCGGCCCGGCGCCCGGCGGCCCGCCCGGGGCCCCCGACCCGCGACGGCGCTCGGTGCTGGACTTCGCCAGGCGCCACGCCTGGGACGAGGCCCACTGCCGCCACGTCACCGCCCTCGCCCTGTCCCTGTTCGACCAGACCACCGCCCTCCACGGCCTCGGCCCGGCCGAGCGCGAGCTACTGGAGGCGGCCGGGCTGCTCCACGACGTCGGCTACGCCGTCGCCCAGTCGGCCAGGCACAAGCACTCGCTGTACCTCATCCGCAACGCCGCCCTGGACGGCTGGAGCCCCCGCGAGCTGCTGGTGATGGCGAACGTGGCCCGCTACCACCGCAAGGCCCTGCCGTCCGAGCGCCACGGCGACTACATGGACCTGGAGGAGCCGGACCGGGTCGTGGTCCGCCGCCTGGCCGCCATCCTGCGGGTCGCCGAGGGCCTCGACGCCGACCACTTCCAGGTCGTCGAGCAGGTCGAGCTGGCCGACGACGGCGACGAGCTCCGCCTCGAGCTGCGGGCCCGCGACACCCCCGACCTGTGGGTCGCCGGCCAGAACGTCGACCTGTTCGAGGCCGAGTTCGGGCGCCCCCTTGTCCCCGTGGCCACCGAGGTCGTCTAGCCCCGGGCCGGGGTATCGTTGGAGCCATGCTGAAGGCGACGTTGCTGAAGGCGGCGGGTTCGGCGTTCCTGCAGCGGCAGGTGACCGCGAACCCGATCGCCCGCCGCGTCGCGGACCGGTTCATCGCCGGCAACACCCTCGACGAGGCCGAGCACGCGATCCGGGCCCTGAACGCCGGCGGGATGTCGGTGGCCCTCGACTACCTGGGCGAGAACACCGAGTCCGAGGCCCAGGCCCGCGAGTCGACCAGCTCGTACCTGGCCGCCATCGACCGCATCCAGGACCGCGGCATGGACGCCAACATCTCGGTCAAGCTGACCGCCCTCGGCCTGGACATCCGCCAGGAGCTGGCCCTCGAGGAGGCCTCCAAGGTCGCCGCCCGGGGCAAGGAGGTCGGGGCCATGGTCGGCGTCGACATGGAGGCGGCCGTCTACGTCGGCCGCACCCTGGACATCGTCGAGGCCCTCAAGCGCGACTACGACAACGTCGGCGTCTGCGTCCAGTCCTACCTCTACCGCAGCCGCGACGACCTGGAGCGCCTCAACCGCCTCGGCATCCCGGTCCGCCTGGTCAAGGGCGCCTACCAGGAGCCCCCCGAGGTCGCCTACCCCGCCAAGGCCAGCGTCGACCACGCCTATGCCCGCATGCTCGACGACCTGCTCCGCCACAACCCCTACCCGATGGTCGCCACCCACGACCCGGCCATGGTCCGCCTCACCAAGGCCCTGGTCGGCCGCCACCACCGCGACCGCGACACCTTCGAGTTCCAGATGCTCTACGGCGTCCGCCGCGACCTCCAGCAGCAGGTCGTCGCCGAAGGCTACCGCCTCCGCGTCTACCTCCCCTACGGCACCCAGTGGTACCCCTACTTCATGCGCCGCCTGGCCGAGCGCCCGGCCAACCTCTACTTCTTCCTCTCCAACCTCGTGAAGCGCTGACCGGCGCAGAACCAACCGGTGGGATCTATGCTGGCCGGGGTGGTCGTCGGCGAGGAAAGGGTGGCGGATGCGGCACGGTCGGGCCGGGGCTGCCGCCGCCCTGGTGGTTGCTGTCGTGCTCGGGCTGGCCGGATGTGACTCGGGTGAGGACGGGCGGTTCGCGGCCGAGCCGGTGCGGACGGCCGAGGTGGTGGAGCGGGTCAGCGCGCCTGGGGCGGTGCAGGCGGCCGGGCAGGCCGAGCTGAAGGCGCCGGCCGCGGCCCGGGTCGAGCGGCTGGTGGTCAAGGACGGGCAGGAGGTCCGGAGCGGGCAGCTCGTCGCCGAGCTGTCCAGCGAGCAGGTCGACGACCAGGTGCGGCAGGCCCAGGCGGCGGTGGACGCGGCCAGCTCGCTCGGCGGGGTGGCGCCGACCCTGCCCACAGGGGCGGCGCTGTCGGCCTTCCAGCAGGTGCAGTCGCAGGTCACGGCGACCAGCTCGGCGGTGATCGCGGCCCTACGGTCGGCCCTGCCGCTGGTGCCGAGGGCGCAGCGGGCGCGGCTCCAGGCCCGGATCGACCGGGCCCAGGTGCGGGTGGCCGAGCTGGAGCGTCAGGCCGGCCAGGCGGCCGAGGAGGCGGCGGCCGCGGCCAACGCCCAGGCAGACTCGCTGCGGCGCTCGATCGAGGCGGCCACCGCGGCCCAGCGCGGGCAGGCCGAGCTGGCCCTGGAGCTGGCCACAGACCAGCAGGACCGGCTCACCCTGCGGTCGCCGCTGGCCGGCACGGTGCAGCTGGGCCGCTCCGGGTCCGGGGGCACGTCGCTGCCGCAGGTCGAGGGGCTTCCCGAGGGCGCCGCGGAGGCCCTCCAGGGCCTCAGCGGCGGCGGGGCCCAGGCGGCCGCGACCGGGCCGCCGCTGCGGGTCGGGTCCGAGGTCACCGCCGGGCAGACCGTGGCCACCGTGTTCGACGTCAGCGGCCTGCTGGTCGCGGCCGAGGTCGACGAGACCGACATCGCGCTGGTCAAGCCGGGCCAGGCCGCCCGGGTCGAGCTGGACGCGTTCCCCCAGGCCGCCTTCGGGGCCAGGGTGCGGCGGGTCGCGGTCGCGCCGACCTCCGGGCAGTCGGCCGCCGGCGGGGTCACCTACCAGGTCGACCTGGCCCTGGGCGAGGCCGAGGCCGGCCCGGCCGGCCAGGCCGAGCCGACGCCCCGTGTCGGGATGACGGCCACCGCCGCCATCGAGGTCCGCCGGGCCACCGGCCAGCTCTCGGTGCCGGGGTCGGCCCTCGTCGGCCGGGCCGGAGGGCAGGCCGTGTTCGTGGTCGAGGACGGCAAGGTCCGGCTGCGGCCGGTCCAGGTCGCGGCCGACGGCGAGGACCGGGTGGCGGTCGCCTCCGGGCTGCGCGAGGGCGAGCGGGTGGTGTCCCGCGGGGCCGAGCGGCTGCGCGACGGCCAGGACTGGCCGGGCGACTGATGGACCAGCCACCGGTCGTCGAGGGGTCCGGGGGGCTCAAGCCGAGCCCCCCGGTGGTAGAGGCCCTCGGTGTCTCCAAGGTCTACCGACTGGACGGGGTCGAGGTCCGGGCCCTGGACGGGGTCGACCTGGTGGTCGAGCGGGGCGACTCGGTGGCCATCATGGGGCCGAGCGGGTCGGGCAAGTCGACCCTGCTGGGGCTGGTGGGCGGGCTCGACCGGCCGACCTCGGGGACGCTGCGGTTCGACGGGCGCGACGTCACCGGGCTCTCCGAGGACGAGCTGGCCGCGGTCCGCAACCGGGTCGTCGGCTTCGTCTTCCAGAGCTTCCAGCTGCTGGCCCGGACCCCGGCGGTCGCCAACGTCGGCCTGCCCCTGGTCTACCGCGGGCTCGGCCGGTCCGAGCGCCGCCGGCTGGCCACCGAGGCCCTCAGCTCGGTCGGGCTCGGGCACCGGCTCCAGCACCGGCCGTCCCAGCTGTCCGGGGGTGAGCAGCAGCGCGTGGCCATCGCCCGGGCCCTGGTCACCGAGCCGGCCATGCTGCTGGCCGACGAGCCCACCGGCAACCTCGACTCGCGCTCGGGCGAGGAGGTGCTGGAGCTGCTGGCCCGCCTCCACGCCGACCGCGGGGTGGCCGTGGTCGTGGTCACCCACGACCCGGGGGTGGCGGCCCGCCTCCGCCGTCGGGTCACCCTCCGCGACGGCCGCCTGGTGACCGAGACGGAGCCGGCGCGGTGAGACTGGGCGAGGCGGTCCGGGTCGCCTGGGAGGCGCTGCGGGCCAACAAGCTCCGCTCCGGGCTGACCATGCTTGGGGTGGTCATCGGGGTGGCCAGCGTGGTCCTGCTGGTGGCCATCGGCTCGGGGGCCCGCGACGAGGTCACCTCCGGGGTCGAGTCGCTCGGCTCCAACATCCTGTTCGTGGCCCCCGGCAACCTGTCCTTCGGGTCGGCTCCGAGCGTGTCCCGGCTCGGGCTGGAGGACGTCCGCCGCATCGGCGACGCCATCGGCGACCCGCGCCGCGTCGCGGCCACCGTGGCCTCGGGCGAGATCGCCCGGGTCGGGACCCGCCGGGCCACTGTCAACGTCAACGGGACCAACGAGACCATTCCCCTGGTGTTCGACCGGACCCTGTCCCGGGGGGCGTTCTTCAGCGCCGCCGACGTCGAGACCCGCCGCCGGGTGGCCGTGCTCGGCGCCGACCCGGCCGACACCCTGTTCCCGGACCGCGACCCGGTCGGCAAGTCGATCACCGTCGGCGGGGTGCGCTTCCGGGTCATCGGCGTGATGAGCCGGGTCGGGACCGCCTTCGGAGTGGCCCGCGACGCCGAGCTGTTCGTGCCCGTGACCGCCGCCCAGCGCCTGTTCGGGATCAGCCGGGTCGACGGGATCGCGGTCAAGGCCCCGAGCACCGAGCAGATCGACGAGGAGCAGGCGATCATCCGGGAGGTCGTGACCCGGGCCCATCCCGACCAGGAGTACCAGGTCCTGACCCAGCAGGACATCCTCGGGGTGGTCGGGCGCATCCTCGGCATCCTGACCCTGGTGCTGGCCTCGATCGCCGGCATCTCGCTGGTCGTGGGCGGGGTCGGGGTGATGAACATCATGCTGGTCAGCGTGTCCGAGCGGACCCGGGAGATCGGGCTGCGCAAGGCCGTCGGGGCCCGCACCCGCGACGTGCTGCGCCAGTTCCTGCTCGAGGCGGTGGCCCTGACGGTCAGTGGCGGGGTGGTCGGCATCCTGCTCGGGATCGGCGGGGCGCTGCTGGTTGGGCGGTTCTCGCCGGTGCCGGCGGCGATCACCGGCTGGTCGGTCGCCCTCGCCTTCGGGGTGAGCGTGGCCGTCGGGGTGTTCTTCGGCGTCTGGCCGGCCCGCAAGGCGGCCCGGATGCAGCCGATTGTTGCCTTGCGCTACGAGTAGTGTTCTCCGACACACAGAACCTGAGAGGGGAGCGACCCATGCCCGCTGACCAGGCAGCGCTGCACCGCCGTGCCGTGGAGGAGTTCGACGCCCGGGTCCGGGCCGTCGGCGACGACCAGTGGGAGCTGCCGACCCCGTGCAGCGACTGGAACGTCCGCCAGCTGGTCAACCACCTGGTGTACGAGAACCGCTGGACGGTCCCGCTGATGGAGGGCAGCACCATCGCCGAGGTCGGCGACCGCTACGAGGGCGACCTGCTCGGCGACGACCCCAAGGCGGCTTGGGCGGAGTCGTCCACCGAGGCGGTCGCCGCCGTCCAGGCTGACGGCGCCCTGGAGCGGATCGTCGACCTGTCCAGCGGGCCCACCCCGGCCGGCGAGTACGTGTCGCAGCTATTCGCCGACCACCTGATCCACGCCTGGGACCTGGCCAGGGCGGTCGGGGCCGCCGAGCGCCTCGACCCCGAGCTGGTCGACGCCTGCGCCGCCTGGTTCACCAGGATGGAGCCGCTCTACCGCTCCATAGGGGCCATCGGGGAGCGCCCCGAGACCCCGCCGGACGCCGACGCCCAGACGGTCCTGCTGGCGGCGTTCGGCCGGACCGCGTAGGGGTCCGGGGGGCTCAAGCCGAGCCCCCCGGTGGATCGGGTGCGTCAGCCGGTGGAGCGGAGGGCGTCCAGGACCCGGGTGCGGAGCAGCTCGGGGCCGGCCCCGAGGCGGGTGAGGGCCAGCATGGCCAGGCCCTCGCCCTCGCGGACGACCCCGAGCAGGATGTGCTCGGTGCCGATGTAGTTGTGCTTGAGGGCGAGGGCCTCGCGCAGGCTCAGCTCCAGCACCTTCTTGGCCCGTGGGGAGAACGGGATGTGCCCGCACAGCATCGGCGGTCGCCGGTCGGGGCGGGGGCGGCCGGGGCGCCAGTGCAGGGCGCCCTTCCCGAACGATTCCTCGACCCGCCGCCTGACCTCGTCCAGGTCGATCCCGATGGTGCCAAGCGCCTCGGCGTCGCGGCTGCCCAGCGGGCCGCGCCCCACCTCGGCGAGGATCTCGCGCTCGACCGCGGCCGAGGTGACGCCCAGGCCGGCCAGCACCTGGGCGGCGATGCCGTCGCCCTCCAGCAGCCCGAGCAGGACGTGCTCGGTACCGATGCGATCATGGCCCAGCCGGCGGGCGACCACCTGGGCATCCGTCACGGCCTCGCGGGCCTTGTCGGTGAAGCGCTCGAACATTCAGTCCCTCCGCAACAGGCCCCGGCGGGCCGCGTGCTTCTTGTGGACCGCCTGCCGGCTCACCCCGAGCTCGGAGGCGATCTCCTGCCACGACCAGCCGGCGGCGCGGGCGTTGGCCAC
>JASLBL010000459.1 GCA_030146615.1 Actinomycetes bacterium | reverse complement strand
CGCAACCGGGCCACCTCCAGCTTCGCCGCCATGAGCTCGGCCGACGAGGCCGGCGGCGGGGAGCCGGCGGCCCCGTCGGCGATCCGGTCCTCGGCCCGCCCGGCCCCGGCCAACCTCGGCGGCAACGGCGGCGCCAGCAGCGCCGGCACCAAGCCCCTGAAGCTGCCCGACCTGTCCGGCGGCGAGCGAGGATCGGATGCGTAGCCCGCTCGAGATCCGCTACCGTTTCGGGCCGCTGGAGCGGCGCGGCTGGATCGGGGCGCTCCGCCCCGGCCAGCTGGCCATCCTGGCCGCGGCGGTGTTCCTCACCATCCTCATCGTCCAGGCCCTCAAGAGCGGTCTCGGGCTGTTGCTGGGTGTGCTCATCCTCAGCCTGGGGGCGCTGCTCACCTTTGTGCCCCTCTATGGGCGGCCCCTCAACGAGTGGGTGCCCGTGATCGGAGTGTTCATGGCCCGCAAGGCGACCGGACGCAGCCGCTTCCGCTCGCGCGCCCCCGAAGCCGGCACCCGCTTCGCCGGCGGTGACGAGCCCGTCAAGCTCCCCGACTCCATCGGCAAGGTGGAGCTGCTGGCCTTCCCGTTCCGGGGGGTCGAGCTGGGCGTGCTCGCCGACCGGCCCAACCACACGTTCTCGGCCGTCATCCAGGCCCGGGCACGCTCGTTCGTGCTCCTGGACCCCGTGGACAAGGCCCACCGGCTGGCCGGCTGGGCCGGGGTGATCGCCGGCCTGGCCCGCGAGGGCAGCCCGATCAGCCGGGTCCAGTGGATCGAACGGACCGCCCCCGACGACCCCGACGCCCTCAGCCGCTACCTGCGCGAGGCCATCGACCCGTCGATCGGCCTGGACGCCCTGCCGCTCCAGAGCTACCTGCGCCTGACCCACGCCGCCGCCCCGGTGACCGAGCAGCACGAGCTCTACATCGTGCTTCAAGTAAACGCCGGCAGGGCCGGCCGGGCCATCAAGCAGGCGGGCGGCAAGGACACCGGGGCCTGCATGGTCCTGGCCCGGGAGCTGGAGACGATGGCCCGCCGCCTGGAGTCGGCCGAGGTCGAGGTCCTCCACGCCCTCGGCCCCCGCCGACTGGCCGCCACGATCCGCCTCTCCTACGACCCCCACGCCCGGGCCAACCTGGCCCGCCTGGACAGCGTCGACCCCGCCCGCGGCGGCGTCTCCCCCCGCAACGCCTGGCCGATGCGGTCCGAGGAGAAGTGGGGCTACTACCGCACCAACGACGTCGTCCACGCCACCTACTGGATCGCCGAGTGGCCCCGTATCGACGTCGGCCCCGACTTCCTGGCCCCCCTGCTGGTCCAGACCCGTTCCATGCGCACCGTGGCCGTCACCATGGAGCCGGTCCCGCCCCTCAAGGCGATGCGGGCCGTCGGGTTCGCCAAGACCGCCGACGTCGCCGACGAGGAGCTCCGCCAGAAGCTCGGCTTCCTCGGCACCGCCAAGCGTCGCAACCAGGCCGACGCCGTGAACCGCCGCGAGCAGGAGCTCGCCGACGGCCACGCCGACGTCCGCTTCTCCGGCTACATTACCGTCACCGCCGACAGCCCCGAAGCCCTCGCCGAAGCCTGCGGCGAGGTCGAGCACGCCGCCGGCCAGTCCCGCCTGGAGCTCCAGCGCTGCGACGGCGAACAAGAAATTACGTTTTCGTACACATTACCCCTGGGCCGCGGGTTAAAATGAGGGCCACCCTCGCTCGGAGGTGCCTTGTGTGCATGTCGCTTGGTTGCGAAACACCACAGGGTTGCTGCCATTGCGGATGCGGTGAGCCAGCTCCTGTCGCGAAGAAGACAGCCACAAAGTATGGTCATGTCAAGGGTATGCCAGTTCGCTACATCAACGGTCATTACCAGCGGTCGACGAGATTGTCTCCAGTGGACTATGCCATCGATGCGGATACCGGATGTTGGGTCTGGCAGCGTTCTGTTACCCGCGGCGGATATGGTCGCCTGCGAGAGAGTGGGCGGATGCAGTATGCCCATCGCCTCTACTATGACCGCCTGCTGGAGTCGGTCACGGCGAAGGAGAATGCGGCGCGGCGCGACCGTGCCAAGAAGAAGCACGCTCTGAGGGTGCTGAGATGAGAACCAAGCCGCGTCGACCTGCGCACCGTGTGACCACGGCACATCTTCAAGCCGCGTACCCCTTCATCTCTGAGGGTGGTTTGGGTAGTGACGGTGTCTATATTGGTCGCGATGTGTTCGGTGGCTCATTTTGCTTTGACCCGTGGGCTCTTTATGGAAAAGAGATCACCGGGCCGAATATGCTTGTGATTGGCCAAATTGGCTATGCAAAATCGAGTCTGGTGAAGACCTACCTGTGGCGCCAGATGCTGTTCGGCCGCACCGCCTGGGTGATCGACCCCAAGGGGGAGTACGACCAGCTGGCGGCGATGTGCGGGGTGGAGCCGATCCGGTTCGCCAGTGGGGGGACGCTGCGGCTGAACCCGTTGGACCCGATGATCGGGGGGGACGCGCAGCTGGCCCTGCTGCGCTCGATCTCCGGGGTGATGCTGGGGCGCAACCTCCGGCCGGAGGAGGACGCCTGCCTGGAGCGGGCCCATGACGAGGCGGTGGTGGAGGCGGCTCGGCGCAACAGCCAGCCGATCATCCCGCAGGTGGTGAACCGGCTGCTGGAGCCGTCGGACGCGACCGCGCACGAGCTGCGGACCTCCACGGCCCGGCTGGCCGAGGAGGGGCGGCAGCTGGCGCTGTCGTTGCGGCGGATGGGGGCCGGGGACCTGCGGGGGATGTTCGACGGGCCGACCTCGCCGGGGCTGGACCTGTCGGGGCGGCTGGTCGTGTTCAACCTCCGGGAGGTCAAGGACGAGGCCCGGCCGATCCTGATGGCCTGTACGGCGGCCTGGCTCCAGGGGTCGTGGGCGCGCAACGACGGGGTGCGGCGGATCGTCGTGCTCGACGAGGCCTGGGTGGTGCTGCGGCACCTCGCGATCGCCCGGTGGCTGCGGGAGAGCTGGAAGCTGGCCCGCCAGTACGGGGTCCAGAACATTGCCGTGATGCACCGGCTGTCCGACCTGACGGCGGCCGGCGACTCCGGGAGCGAGCAGGTGCAGCTGGCCAAGGGGCTGCTGGAGGACTCCGAGACCCGGGTGATCTACCGGCAGTCGCCGGGTGAGGTGGAGCAGGCCCGGGAGCTGCTGGGGCTGACCCAGACCGAGGTCGAGCAGATCCCGATGCTGGAGCGGGGCGAGGCCCTGTGGCGGGTGGGGCGGCGCTCGTTCATCGTCCAGCACCGCATCGACCCGCTGCTGGAGCGGGAGATCGTCGACACCGACGCCAACATGGGCCCGCGGTCGGCGCCTTGGATCACCTCTGAGGCCGACGAGGCCGTCGACTCCGCGTCATGAGCCTGCGGCCGGCGGTCAGGCGGGAGGGCCCGCTCGACCAGGCGCTGCTGACCCTGATCGTGATCCTGCTCGGGGCCACCTTCATGCTCTGGCTGACCGGGCAGGTGTCCGGGTTCATCAACTCCGGCAAGTGGCCCAAGGTGTCGCTGCCCGAGATGGGCGTGGTCGTGACCGGGGTGCCGCGGCACCCGCTCGACCCGGCCGCCGCCTGGCCGCGGGATGCCCGCCAGCTGCTGCCCGGGCCGGTCCTGTTCTGGGCGACCTTCCTGGTCCTCCTGGCCATCCTGGCCACCGCCTGGGTCTACCTGTCGTCGATGCTGCGCTCGGCCCGTCGCCGCATGGGGCGGGCCATCGTGGTCGAGCGGGCCGCGCCGTCGGCCGACCAGGTGGGGCCGGCCGGCTGGGCCCGGCCCCAGCTGTTCCGGGAGCTGTACGTGAAGGGCCCGACCCCCTGGCGGGTCACCCTCGGGCGGGTCAACGGCCGCCTGGTCGCGGCCCAGCCGCTCCAGGCGGTGATCGCCCTCGGTCCGACCCAGAGCCAGAAGTCCAGCGGCCTGACCATCCCGGCCATCCTGGAGTGGGACGGGCCGGTGCTGGCCGCCTGCGTCAAGCCCGACCTGGTCCGGACCACCATCGGCCGGCGCTGGCAGAAGGGCGAGGTGTTCCTCTACGACCCGGCCGGGGCGACCGGGATGGAGGCCAACACCTGGTCGCCGCTGCCCCGCTGCGAGACCTGGGAGGGCGCCTACCGGATGGCCCTGTCCCTGGTCAACGCCAGCCGGATGGGCAGCCGGGCCGACCGGGAGGTGGAGGCCGTCCCCGGGGCCACCACCAACCTGCTGGCGTCGATGCTGCTGGCCGCGGCCATCTCCGGCCGCTCCATGAGCGACGTGCTCCGCTGGGGCCAGCGTCAGGACCGGGCCGAGATCACCGCCGCCATGAACGTGGCCAACGAGCCGGCCGCCCTCGATGCCTTCGAGTCCATCTGGAGCCTGCCCGAGCAGCGTCGCAGCCAGGTCTACTCCCAGGTGCTGGGGGTGATCGCGGCCTACACCGACCCGACGGTGAAGGAGGCCTCGCCCGGGACCCGATTCACCGCTGAGAAGCTGCTCGACGGGCTGGCCAACACCGCGTACGTGAGCCTGCCGGCGCACGAGCAGCGGCGGCTCGGTCCCCTGAGCGTGGCCCTGGTCCAGGACGTGATCGAGCTGGCCTTCGAGCGCTCTCGCAACCGCGGGGCGCCGATCGACCCGGCCCTGCTGGTCGTCCTCGACGACGCGGCCAGCTCGGCCGCCCTGCCCCAGCTCGACCAGTACGCGGCCACCGCCGGCGGCTACGGGGTGCAGCTGGTCACGACCTTCCGGCACCTGTCGCAGATACGGGCCCGCTACGACGACCGGGCCGAGGCGGTGCTCTCCAACCACCTGGCCAAGGTGATCCTGAGCGGCGTGACCGACGCCGAGACCCTGGCCCACCTCTCCCACCTGCTCGGGGACGAGACGATCCGCCAGCTGGCCACCCCGGCCGCCCTGGCCAAGGCGACCAAGGACCGGGGTGAGGGGGCCGAGGCCGGCCGCGCCGCCCGGGCCGCCCGCAACCGCGGCGGCGCCTCCCCGGCCGAGGCCCTGGCCTGGATCTCGCCCGGCCACGGGGTCCTGCTCTACGGCCACCTCCCCCCGGCCCCGATCACCCTGCGCCCCTGGTTCCGCGACCGCCAGCTCCAGACGATGGTCAACCCGGCCGACGCCGGCACCAGCCGCCGCCGGGCCATCCGCTAGAACAGCGGGCATGTATCCGGCGCGGCATGCAGCGCCAGAGCATGCGTGCAGCCAGGGACAGTTGCGCGCCGCCCACGGCGACCAGGCAATCGCGGCAGACCCGGAGACTTGACCGGTGCTCTAGGACGCGGCCGGGCGGTCACCGCCGGCCGGTCAGCTCCAGGGCCCGGTCGGCCAGCTGCACCACCACCTCGGCGAACCCACGCCAAGAGTCGTCGCCCTCGCCGTAGGCCCCGGTGGCGTGGCGGGCGACCACCCCCTCGAGGATCACGGCCAGTTTCCAGGAGGCGAAGGCCACATAGGTGTCGAGCTGGGACAGGTCGCGGCCCGACCGGGCGGCGTAGGCGGCGGCGACGGCGGCCCGGCCGGGGAAGCCGGGCATGACCGTCGGCGCCGAGCCGAGGGGGAGGGTCCGGTCGCCGGGCTCGGCCCAGTACACCTGGAGCAGGCCGACGTCGGCGAGCGGGTCGCCGAGGGTGCACAGCTCCCAGTCGAGCACGGCCAGGACCCGGCCGGTGGGGGAGACGACCACGTTGTCGAGGCGGAAGTCGCCGTGGACGATCCGGGCCGGCCCGACCTGGGCCGGGAGGTTGGCCGCCAGGCGGCGGTGGGCCTCGTCGAGGGCCGGCAGGGGGCGGGTCCGGGTCTGCTCGAGCTGGCGCTGCCAGCGGGCCAGCTGACGCTCCAGGTAGCCGTGGTGGCGGCCGAGGTCGCCCAGGCCGACCGCCTCGGGATCGACCTGGTGGAGGGCGACCAGGGCGTCGACCAGCGAGTCGGCGGCCGCCCCCCGGGCCGGCTCGTCGAGGGCGGCGGCGACGGTGGCCTGGTCGCGGGGGACGATGCCGTCGACGTGCTCCATCACGTAGAACGGGGCCCCGGTGACGGCCGGGTCCCCACACAGCCCGAAGGTCGCCGGGACCGGCACCGCGGTGCCGGCCAGCGCCGAGATGACCCGGTGCTCGCGGGCCATGTCGTGCGCCGAGGGGAGGACCCCGTGCAGGGGCGGGCGCCGCAGCACCCAGCTGGCGCCGGCGCTGTCGTCGACCCGGTAGGTGAGGTTGGAGCGGCCCCCGGCGATCTGGGCGACCCGCAGCGGCGGCCGCGCCCCGGCCATGTTCGCCTCGAACCAGCCGGTGACCCCGACCAGGTCGATCCCGGGGGTCACGGCATCACTCCACCCCGGCGGCCTCGCGGACGGCGGCGGCCACGCCCGGGGCCACCCCGCGGTCGAACACGCTGGGCACGATGTAGTCGGGGCGCAGCTCCTCGTCGTGCACGCGGGCGGCGATGGCCCTGGCCGCGGCCACCTTCATCGGCTCGGAGATGGCGTGGGCGCCGGCGTCCAGGGCCCCCCGGAACACGCCCGGGAAGGCGAGCACGTTGTTGATCTGGTTGGGCTCGTCGCTGCGGCCGGTGGCGACCACGGCGGCGTGGCGGCGGGCCCCGGCCGGGTCGACCTCCGGGTCGGGGTTGGCCAGGGCGAACACGATCGCGTCGCCGGCCATGGTCGCGATGTCGTCCGGCTCCAGGATGCCGGGGCCGCTGACCCCGACGAACACGTCGGCGCCGGCCAGGGCGTCGCGCAGGGACCCGGTGAGGCCGTCGGGGTTGGTGTGCTCGACAACCCAGCGCTTGCTCTCGTCCAGCCGCTCGCGGCCCTTGTGGAGCACGCCCCGGCGGTCGCAGGCGACGATCTGGCCGGCCCCCTCGGCCTGGAGGATCTTGATGATGGCGACCCCGGCCGCCCCCGAGCCCGACAGCACCACCCGGACCGCGTCCAGCTCCTTGCCGACCACCCGCAGGGCGTTGGTCAGGGCGGCCAGGACCACGATGGCCGTGCCGTGCTGGTCGTCGTGGAACACCGGGATGTCCAGCGACTCCCGCAGCCGGCGCTCGACCTCGAAGCAGCGTGGGGCGGCGATGTCCTCCAGGTTGACCCCGCCGTACCCGGGGGCCAGCAGCTCGACCGTGCGCACAATCTCGTCGGTG
Source organism: Actinomycetes bacterium (assembly GCA_030146615.1). Taxonomy (GTDB): domain Bacteria; phylum Actinomycetota; class CALGFH01; order CALGFH01; family CALGFH01; genus CALGFH01. The sequence continues at coordinate 1,448 of JASLBL010000459.1, read as the reverse complement.
TCCTGGGTGGCCAGGCAGACCGGCCAGGCGTCGACCCCGGCGAACTGCTTGAACAGCAGGGCCTTGCCCTCCATCACCGGCATGGCGGCCTCGGGACCGATGTTGCCGAGGCCGAGCACGGCCGAGCCGTCGGTGACCACGGCCACGGTGTTGCGCTTGATGGTCAGCTTGCGGGCGTCGGCGGGGTTGGCCGCGATCGCCCGGCACACCCTGGCCACCCCGGGGGTGTAGGCCATCGACAGGTCGTCGCGGGTCCGCAGCGGCACCTTGGAGGCGACCTCGAGCTTGCCCCCCAGGTGGAGCAGGAACGTCCGGTCGCTGACGGCATGGACGTCGGCCCCGTCGATCCCGCCAACGGCCTGGGTGATGGCGTCGGCGTGGCGGGCGTCGACGGCGTTGCAGGTCAGGTCGACCACCAGCAGATCCGGGTGGGACTCGACGATGTCGACCGCCACCACGGTGCCCGCCGACTCGCCGACTGCGGTGGTGATGCGGCCGATGCCCAGCGGGTCGGCCCCCAGGTGCACCCGCATGGTGATCGAGTAGGAGGCGCTGGGAATGCTCATGTGAGCTCCTTGGAACGGTGCAGCAGCGGGGCGTCGGCTCCGCGAGCCGAGCCATGCGGGATCTGGGCACGAGCCTATCCCAGCGCGCGACCCGGCTACGCTGGCCCGGTGAGCGCCCACGACCACCGCCTCCCGGCCCGGCTGGCCATCCCCGACCCGGGCCGGCTCGACCCGGCCCGGCCGGACTACCAGGCCATCCTGACCGCCCACGGCCGGGCCCTTGAGGCCGGCGAGGACGGCTACCTCGACCCGGCCACCGGCTGGTGGTCCTTCACCGCCGCCTACCTGTGGGAGCGCGGCAGCTGCTGCGACAGCGGCTGCCGCCACTGCCCGTACGTCAACCAGCGCGCCCGCCAGGCCCGCTGACGCCTCGCCCGAACTGCGGTGATAGCAGCCGCCTATTGTGGATATAGTAACAATTAATTGGATCAATATCTTCTTGGCGGTTTACAGTCGGTCCACGGAAATTGCTCCGGGAGGGTGGTGCCGCCATGCCCGAAAACACCGCGTGGAGTTTGTCCGAGGATTGGCTGACGAGCCCGCGCTGGCGAGGCATCCGCCGGGAGTACACGGCCGAGGACGTGCACAAGCTCCGGCCCCAGGTCCTGGTCGAGCACACCCTGGCCCGGGTCGGGGCCGAGCGGCTGTGGCGGCTGCTGGGCGAGCGGGACCTCGTGCCGGCGCTGGGGGCGCTGACCGGCGGGCAGGCCGTGCAGATGGCCAAGGCCGGCCTCGAGGCCGTCTACCTGTCGGGCTGGCAGGTCGCGGCCGACGCCAACCTGGCCGGCCAGACCTACCCGGACCAGAGCCTGTACCCGGCCAACAGCGTGCCGGCGGTCATCCGGCGGATCAACAACGCCCTGCTCCGGGCCGAGCAGGTGG
>JASLBL010000344.1 GCA_030146615.1 Actinomycetes bacterium | reverse complement strand
GGCTACCAGGTGACCGCCGAGCAGCTCGCCCGGACCGTCGCCTACTACCTGGAGCGGACCTCCCACGGCTCGACCCTCAGCGGGGTGGTGAGCGCCTGGGTGCTGGCCCGCTACGAGCCCGAGCAGGCCTGGCAGTTCCTGCTCCACGCGCTGGAGAGTGACGTCGCCGACGCCCAGGGCGGCACCACCGCCGAAGGCATCCACCTGGGCGCGATGGCCGGCACGGTCGACATCGTCCTGCGCTGCCTGACCGGCATGCGGCCCCGCGGGCCGGTGCTCCGCTTCGACCCGGCCCTGCCGCCCCAGGTCAAGCAGCTCCGCTTCAGCGTCCACTACCGGGGCCACCGGATCGACGTCGACCTGGCCGAGGACCGCCTGCGCCTCAGCTCCCGCCCCGGCGGGGCCCAGCCGATCCAGGTCCTGGTCGACGGCCAGACGGTCGAGCTCGCCCCCGGGCAGGACCGGGAGGTCCCGCTGAACCACCCGGGCTGAGCCACTCCCGCTGAACCACCGGGTCACGAGCGGTTGTCACATATCGAACGTATGTTCGGTAGAAGGCGTAGGATCGTCCTACGCAGAACAACCGAAGGAGCTCGAAGGTGAGCGACAACCAGGTGACCCTCACCGGCAACCTGACCGACGACCCGGAGCTGCGCTTCACCCCCAACGGGGTGGCCGTGGCCAACTTCCGGCTCGCGGTCGACCAGCGCGTCTGGGACGCCGACGGCTGGAAGGACGGCGAGCCGTCCTACTTCCGGGTGAACGTCTGGCGTGACCAGGCCGAGCACGTCAGCCGGAGCCTCCACAAGGGGGCCCGGTGCGTGGTCGTGGGCCGGCTCAAGAGCCGCTCCTGGGAGACCCCGGAGGGCCAGCGGCGGTCGAGCGTCGAGGTCGACGCCGAGGAGGTGGGGATGAGCATGCGGTTCGCACCCGCCGCCCCGGCGCCCGCCGAGGCCGCCACGGCCAAGCCCGCGCCGGCCAAGGCCGGCGGCGGCAACGGCTCGCGGCGGGGCCGCCAGCCCGCCAAGGCGGCCGCCGGCAACAACGAGGCGCCGTTCTGACCTGGTTCTCAACTGGGGGAGTCCCTTGACCCTCACCATGCAGCCTTCCCCCCAGCAGCCGGCCGGGACCGCTCCGATGGCGGTGCTCAACGGCGTGCTGGAGCACATCACCTACACCAACGAGGACACCGGCTACACGGTCGCCCGGGTCGCCACCGAACGTGGCGGCGACCCGGTCACCGTGGTCGGCCCGCTGCTCGGGGCCCAGGCCGGGGAGCACCTGCACCTGGAGGGCCGCTGGCGCAACCACCCGCTGTACGGGCGCCAGTTCGAGGTCCGCAGCTACCGGGCCGTGCTCCCCGCCACCGTCCAGGGCATCCGCCGCTACCTCGGCTCGGGGTTGATCAGGGGCATCGGCCCCAAGATGGCCGAGCGCATCGTCGACCAGTTCGGGACCGACACCCTGCGGGTGCTCGAGGAGGACCCGGGGCGGCTGCGCAGCGTGCCCGGCCTCGGCCCGACCCGGACGGCCATGATCGAGCAGGCCTGGGAGGAGCAGAAGGCCATCAAGGACGTGATGGTCTTCCTCCAGGGCGTCGGGGTCTCGACCTCGCTGGCCGTGCGGATCTACAAGGCCTACCACGAGGAGGCCATCAAGGTCGTCACTCACGCGCCCTACCGCCTGGCCACCGACGTCTGGGGGATCGGCTTCAAGACCGCCGACAAGATCGCCCAGGGCGTCGGCATCGCCTACGACAGCGGCGAGCGCGTCAAGGCCGGCCTCCAGTTCACCCTGTCCCAGGCGAGCGAGCTCGGCCACTGCTACCTGCCCGAGCCGGAGCTGGTGGCCAGGGCCTCGGAGATCCTCGGGGTCCGGCCGGCCCTGGCCCAGACCTGCCTGGACGAGCTGGTCCGCCAGCAGGGCGTGATCCGCGACCCGGTGCCGATCCCCGGCTTCGACGACGGCGTCCACGGCATCTACCTGGTCCCCTTCCACCGGGCCGAGGTCTCGCTGGCCGCCGGCCTCCTGCGCCTGAAGGCCGCCCCCGAGCAGGCCGACCGATTGCCCATGTTCCGCACCGTCGACTGGTCGGCCGCCTTCACCTGGCTGGAGCAGATCACCGGCAGCCGCCTCGCCCCCGAGCAGGAGACCGCGGTCCGGCTCGCCCTGACCGAGCGGGTGGCCGTCCTCACCGGCGGCCCCGGCTGCGGCAAGAGCTTCACCGTCCGGGCCGTCGTCGCCCTCGCCGAGGCCAAGAAGGCCCGGGTCATCCTGGCCGCGCCCACCGGCCGGGCCGCCAAGCGGCTGTCCGAGCTGGCCGGCATGGACGCCCAGACCCTGCACCGGCTGCTCGAGCTGCGCCCCGGCGGCGAGGCCGCCTTCAACCAGGACCGGCCGCTGGACGCCGACCTGGTGGTGGTCGACGAGGCCTCCATGCTCGACCTGCTGCTGGCCAACAAGCTCGTCAAGGCGGTGCCGCCCGGGGCCCACCTGCTGCTGGTCGGCGACGTCGACCAGCTCCCCAGCGTCGGCCCGGGCGAGGTCCTGCGCGACCTCCTCCAGGCCGGCGGCCGGGCGGCCCCCGCGCTCCCGCGGGTCCGCCTGACCCAGGTCTTCCGCCAGGCCCAGCACAGCGGCGTGGTCACCAACGCCCACCGCATCAACGCCGGCCACCCACCGCTGACCACCGGCCTCGCCGACTTCTTCCTGTTCCCCGAGGACGACCCCGACCGCATCGCCGAGCTCACCGTCGACATCGTCGTCAACCGCCTGCCCCGCCGCTTCGGCCTCGACCCCCGCCGCGACGTCCAGGTCCTCTGCCCCATGCACCGTGGCCCCGCCGGCTCGGCCGCCCTCAACGAACGCCTCCAGGAGGTCCTCACCCCCGCCGCCCCCCGACAGCCCGAACGCCGCTTCGCCGGCCGCACCTACCGCCCCGGCGACAAGGTCATGCAGGTCCGCAACGACTACGAGAAGGGCGTCTTCAACGGCTCGGTCGGCACCATCACCACCATCTCCCCCGAGTCCTCCGAGCTGTTCGTCCTGATGGACGAGGACCAGGAGGTCCGCTACAGCTTCGACGACCTCGACGAGCTCACCCACGCCTACGCCCTCACCGTCCACCGCTCCCAGGGCAGCGAGTACCCGTGCGTGGTGGTGCCGCTGGTCCAGACCGCCTGGCCGATGCTCCAGCGCAACCTGCTCTACACGGCCGTGAGCCGGGCCAAGCAGCTGGTGGTGCTGGTGGGGTCGCGACGGGCCCTGGCCAAGGCCATCCGGACGCCGGGCAACGGCCACCGCTACACCGCCCTCGGGGACCGGCTGCGGCGGGGGAGTCTGCGGTTGGAGGCGGCGGGGTCGCGGGTCGCGGCTCAGGACCCGAGGTAGCGCAGGACCGCGAGCACCCGGCGGTTGTCGCCCTCCGAGGGCGGCAGGCCGAGCTTGCCGAAGATGCTGGCCACATGCTTCTCGACCGCCCCGTCGGAGACGACCAGGGCGGCCGCGATCCCGGCGTTGGAGCGGCCCTCGGCCATCAGGGCCAGCACCTCGCGCTCGCGCGGGGTCAGCGCGGCCAGGCCCTGGACGTGACGGCCGGCGGCGAGGAGCTGGCCGACCACCTCCGGGTCGAGCGCGGTGCCGCCGGCGGCGACCCGGGTCAGTGCGTCGGTGAACTCGGCCACGTCGGCGACCCGGTCCTTGAGCAGGTAGCCCACGCCGGCGGCGCCGCCCGCCAGCAGCTGGGCCGAGTACCGGGTCTCGATGTACTGGGAGAACACCAGCACGCCGGTCCCGGGATGCCGGCGGCGGAGCTCGAGGGCGGCGCGCAGGCCCTCGTCGGTATGGGTCGGCGGCATGCGGATGTCCA
>JASLBL010000189.1 GCA_030146615.1 Actinomycetes bacterium | reverse complement strand
GATCTCGTCGATCAGGCCGACGTTGGCCCCGAACTCCGGCCGTTCGAACCAACCCATCTGCGCACCATCCTCGGCACCGTGACGCTGTCCGAGGCCAGTGTGCCACCGCCGGCCAACCGCCAAAACGACGGCGATTGTCGGAGGCCGTCACTAGCATGGGACGGTGACCGCAACACAGACGCCCGACGGGCTCGGGCGCTTCTCGCCCCTGACCCGAGGCTGGTTCCAGGGTGCCTTCGCCGCGCCCACCCAGGCCCAGGTCGGCGCGTGGGACGCCCTCGCGCAGGACCAGGACGTGCTGGTCGTCGCCCCGACCGGGTCGGGCAAGACCCTGGCCGCGTTCCTGTCGGCCATCGACCGCCTGGCCTCGGCCCCGGCGGTGCCCGAGCGGCAGCGCCTCCGGGTCCTGTACGTGTCCCCGCTCAAGGCCCTTGCCGCCGACATCGAGCGAAATCTCAGAGCGCCCCTGGCCGGGCTGCGGGCGGCCGCCGCCCGCCTGGACGCGCCCCTGCCCGACATCGCCGTGGGCATGCGCACCGGCGACACCCCGGCCGAGGCCCGCCGCCGCTTCCCGGCCCACCCGCCCGACATCCTCATCACCACCCCCGAGTCGCTGTTCCTGCTGCTCACCTCCCGGGCCCGCGAGGCGCTGGCCTCGGTCGACACGGTGATCGTGGACGAGGTCCACTCGGTGGTGGCGACCAAGCGCGGGGCCCACCTGGCCCTCAGCCTGGAGCGCCTGGACGAGCTGCTGGAGCGGCCGGCCCGCCGCATCGGCCTGTCGGCCACCGTCCGGCCCCTGGACGAGGTGGCCCGCTTCCTGGGCGGCTCCCGCCCGGTCACGGTGGTCGCCCCGCCCTCGGAGAAGGCCTTCGACCTGTCGGTGGTCGTGCCGGTCGAGGACATGGCGGCCATCGGCGAGGTCTCCGACGACCCGGCCAGCGGGTCGGCCGCCGGGGTGCCGGAGCGCTCCTCGATCTGGCCCCACATCGACGAGCGGCTGGTCGAGCTGATCCGGGCCCACCGCTCGACGATCGTGTTCGCCAACTCCCGCCGCCTGGCCGAGCGGCTCTGCGCCAACCTCAACGAGCTCGCCGATATCGAGCTGGCCCGAGCCCACCACGGCTCGGTCAGCCGTGAGCAGCGCACCGAGATCGAGGAGGACCTCAAGGCCGGCCGGCTGCCCGCGGTGGTCGCGACCAGCTCGCTGGAGCTGGGCATCGACATGGGCGCGGTCGACCTGGTCATCCAGGTGGAGGCGCCCAGCTCGGTCGCGTCCGGCCTCCAGCGCATCGGCCGGGCCGGCCACCAGGTGGGCGCGGTCAGCCGGGGCATCGTCTTCCCCAAGTTCCGCGGCGACCTGGTCGAGAGCGCGGTCGTGGTCGAGCGCATGCGGGCCGGGGCGATCGAGGCCATGCGGTATCCCCGCAACCCCCTGGACGTGCTCGCTCAGCAGATCGTGGCCATGGTCGCCATGGACGACTGGACCGTCGACGACCTGGAGGCCCTGGTCCGCCGGGCGGCCCCGTTCGCCGAGCTGCCCCGCAGCGCCCTCGACAGCGTGCTCGACATGCTGTCGGGCCGCTACCCCTCGGACGAGTTCGCCGAGCTGCGGCCCCGGCTCAACTGGGACCGGGTCGAGGGGCGGCTGGAAGGCCGGCCGGGGGCCCAGCGCCTGGCCGTCACCTCCGGCGGGACCATCCCCGACCGGGGCCTGTTTGGCGTCTACCTTGTCGGGGAGCGCGCCACCCGGGTCGGCGAGCTGGACGAGGAGATGGTCTACGAGTCCCGGGTGGGGGAGGTGTTCACCCTGGGCGCGTCGGCCTGGCGGATCGAGGACATCACCCACGACCGGGTGCTGGTCTCCCCGGCCCCCGGCCAGCCGGGCAAGCTGCCGTTCTGGCACGGCGACATGCTGGGGCGGCCGGTCGAGCTCGGCCGCGCCCTCGGCGGGTTCCTGCGCGAGCTGTCCGGCCTGACCCCCGAGGCCCGGACCGAGCGGCTGCGCTCGGCCGGCCTGGACGACTTCGCCGCCGGCAACCTGGCCGCCTACCTGGACGAGCAGCGCGAGGCCACCGGGGTCCTGCCGGACGACCGCACGATCGTGGTCGAGCGGTTCCGCGACGAGCTGGGCGACTGGCGGGTCTGCGTCCACTCGCCGTTCGGGGCCCAGGTCCACGCCCCCTGGTCCCAAGCCATCGAGGCCAGGGTCCGGGAGCGCCTTGGCCTCGAGGTCCAGACCATGTACACCGACGACGGGGTCGTCGTCCGGCTCCCCGAGGTCGACGAGGCCCCGGCCGCCGAGTCGATCCTGTTCGACCCCGACGAGATCGAGGACCTGGTGGTGGGGGAGGTCGGTGGGTCGGCCCTGTTCGCCAGCCGCTTCCGCGAGTGCGCGGCCCGGGCCCTGCTGCTGCCCCGGCGCCGGCCCGACCGGCGGACGCCCCTGTGGCAGCAGCGCCAGCGCAGCGCCGGGCTGCTCCAGGTCGCCTCCAAGTACGGGTCGTTCCCGGTGGTCCTGGAGACGATGCGCGAGTGCCTCCAGGACGTGTTCGACCTGCCCGGCCTCAAGGAGCTGATGGCCCAGGTGGCCAGCCGGGAGGTTCGGGTGGTCGAGGTCGACACGCCGTTCCCCTCGCCGTTCGCCAGCTCGCTCCAGTTCGGGTACGTGGCCGCGTTCATGTACGAGGGCGACGCCCCTCTGGCCGAGCGGCGAGCACAGGCCCTGTCGCTGGACCGGTCGGTCCTGGCCGAGCTGCTGGGCCGCGAGGAGCTGCGCGACCTGATCGACCCGGCCGCCCTGGCCGACCTTGAGCTTGAGCTGCAGTTGCTCACCCCCGAGCGCAAGGTCCGCGGCCCCGACGGCCTGCACGACGCCCTGCGGCTGCTCGGCGACCTGACCGTTCAGGAGGTGGCCGCCCGCAGCGCCGATCCGGCGGCGACCCCCGGCTGGCTGGCCGAGCTGGAGGGGTCGCGGCGGGCGGTGCGGCTGCGGGTCGGGGGCCAGGAGCGCTGGGTGGCCATCGAGGACGTGGCTCGACTCCGCGACGGGCTCGGGGCCGTCCCCCCGGTCGGGGTGCCGCAGGCGTTCCTGGAGCCGGTGGCCGACCCGGTGGGCGACCTGCTCGCCCGCTACGCCCGCACCCACGGGCCGTTCCTGGCCGACGACCCGGCCCGCCGGCTCGGCCTCGGCGTGGCCGTGGTCTCCCAGACCCTGGCCCGGCTGGAGGCGGCCGGCCGCGTCGTCGAGGGCGAGTTCCGCCCGGGCGGGTCGGGCCGCGAGTGGCTCGACGCCGAGGTGCTCCGGCGGCTGCGACGACGCTCCCTGGCCGCCCTGCGCCGCGAGGTCGAGCCCGTGTCCCAGGAGGCGATGGCCCGGTTCCTCGGCGCCTGGCAGGGGCTCGGACCGGCCGGGCCCCGCTCGGCCGACCTGGACGCCCTGTTCCGGGTGGTCGAGCAGCTCCAGGGCGCGGCCGTGCCCGCCTCGGCTCTGGAGCGCCAGGTCCTGGCCGCCCGCCTGCCCGGCTACCACTCGGGCCTGCTCGACCAGCTCTGCGCCTCCGGCGAGGTCGTCTGGGCCGGGTCGGGGGCGCTCGGCTCCGACGACGGCTGGGTCAGCCTGTACCTGGCCGAGGGCGCCCCCCTGCTCCTCCCGGAGCCGGCCCCGGTCGAGCTCACCCCGCTGGCCACCCAGGTCCTGGACGCCCTGGACGCTCGGGGGGCGATGTTCTTCCGCCAGCTCTCGGACGCCGTCGGCGCCGCCAACGACAGCGAGCTGCTCCTGGCCCTCTGGGAGCTGGTGTGGGCCGGCCACGTCACCAACGACACCCTGGCCCCTCTGCGCGCCCTGGTCACCGGCGGTTCCCGCCCAGCAACCCGCCGCCGCCCCCCCGCCCGCCGCTACGGCCGCCGCGGGGTCCCGACCCCCGCCCGCTCCGGCCCGCCCGCGGCGGCGGGCCGCTGGAGCCTGGTCCCGGTGCCGTCCGCCTCCCACCCCGCCGAGGCCGACCCGACGCGGCG
>JASLBL010000242.1 GCA_030146615.1 Actinomycetes bacterium | reverse complement strand
CACATCTGAGAGATCCTGCCCTGCCGACAAGCCCAGATCCCTGACCAACTTGCGCTCGAAGTCGAGCAGGTCCCGCTCCACGAGATCAGCCGCTAGCGCCGCAGCCCCTACCGACGACACCTTCCTGCGCTTGGCTTCCCTTGCAGCCTTGCTCTCGGGCATCCTCCTAAGGGCTGCGCCACCGTACGGGTATCGCTCCCGGTATTGCACAAGGTTCATCGCGGCGAGACTTGTAGTCATGGGCACCTCCCCCGTCGCGCCCACTCCTGGAGCACCTGAACGTAAGAGTCGCCAGCGATACGCGTAGAGACGCTCTGGAAGATAACTTGAATCAAGCGTGCTCGTACACCCCCGTCGAGGCGCGGTGAATGTCCGACAGAACTATGACAATGGAGTCGAATGAGGTACCTGGGGGTGCCGCGGCGCTGGGTCAACCTTCTCGCCGGGCCGGGTAGCCTAGTAGCCCCACCATCCACCAGCAGCAAGCGGGCCAGTGGCGCAGCTTGGCGCCAACGCCTCTGGGGAGGCCCTGGAACCCGGCCGGGTGCCGGACTGCTACCTCGGCCTGCTCCTTGATCCGGCTGAGGACGCCGAGGTGGCCGGGGTGCTGGCGGTCGCCTCGGCTGTGCTGTTACACCCTTGTGTTCCCCAGCCGGACGGCACGGTGCTGTATGAGCTGCTGACCGGCCATCCCGACCGGACGCCCGGCGAGCTGGTCTTCCTCGCCGACCTGACCGTGGACTTGCGCGCCTGGCCGGCCGACACCTGGACCAAGATCGGGGTGGATCCGCAGGCGGCCGCCGGTGCGGTGATGGCCGGTTGGCAGCGCGGCGACCTGCCGGGCCGGCGGCTGGGTCCGCTCCCTACAGAGGAGGCTCTGGCCTTGGAGCGGCCGGCAATGACCTGTGGCGGCCCCAGCTTGCCGACCGGCTGCAACGCCAGTTCGCCCGAGCCTCCCGGGGCCCCTAGCGCCGGCCGATCCAAGATCCTTCCGTGCTCATCCAGCTGATTCGGACGGCCGTCCTAGAACACCCTGAGCGTTGACCGTTTGGGGGAGCTTTCGAGGGTCTTCTCGGCCGTCTCCAGCACCACCCTCAACCGTTGCTCGATGGCGTCGACGACCCGGGCGGCCATCTCCGGGGTGGTATGCCGGTAGTGGGCGCCCATGGCGCTGCCTGGCTGCTGGCGGCCGCGACCGGTGGCTTCGTGGCCCATCAGCTCGTCGATGACGCGGGCCGGGATGCCGGCGTCCTCCAGCCAGGTGGCGTAGGTGTGGCGAAAGTCGTGGGCACCGTGCAGGTCCACTGCCTCTAGCAGTGGATCAGGGGCCGCCGGCACCGCCGACCAGCGACCGGCGGTCACGGCCTGGTCCTCGACGTCGACCGTCGCCAGGCCAACTGCGTGCAGCGCTCCCAAGGCGCTGGCGATGGTGGCTGGGCGGATGGGACGGCGACCAGACGTGGACAGGCGAACGGCGAGCTGCTCCACCCGCTGAGGGCCGCCGTCGCGCAGGGCCCGCAGCACGCGCCGGGCTGTTGGCCGAAGCGGGACAGCAGGGTCGGCCAGCTTGGCCACGGCGCCCTGGTAGGTGCGGTGCAGGTTATGCCGGGACAGCACGGTCCGCGTGCCCCGGGGCACGCTCGGCCCACCACTGCGGCCCGGGCCCCCTCCGGGGCCGGTGAAGACCAGGTCCTCGGGGTCGTTGCCGGGCGGGAGCTGGCGGCGGATCGCCTCGACCACCAACGGGCCGAGGGGCACCGGGCGGATGCCAGCGTCGCTCTTGGGGCGTGGCTTGAAGCCACTGCCAAACCGGCCGGCCTGGTAGCGGGTAGGACCAACCTCAAGGACCGCTATGGGACGGTCAAGGTGGACCCGGCGCCGACGCAGGCCGGCCAGCTCGCCAAAGCGCAGGCCGGTGCCGAGCAGGGTGAGCATGTGGTCCCACCAGAACAGCGGGAAGCAGGCCAGCAGCCGCCCGGCCTCCTCGGGGGTGAGAGCGCGCCGCTTGACTCCGCCGAAGACCTGCTCGGGATCAACCCGGCGTTTGGGCGGTGGTACCTTGCGGACCGGGTTGGCGTCGATCGCGCCCTCGTCCATGGCGAACTGGAAGATCCGGAGCGCCAGTGAGCGGCAGTGGGCCACGGTCGATGACCCGACCTCTCGTGTCAGTTGCGCTTGCCAGCGGCGCACGTCGGCCGGGGTGATCTTGTCGATCGGCCGGTCGGCGAACCACGGGCGCACATGGAGCCGGAGCCAGCTTTCAGTGGCGGCGAGGGTGGTGGGGCTGGGATCGTCGGCTGCCCATGTCTCCCACCACTCGGCCGCCCAGGCGCTGAACGGCAGCCGGCCGCGCTGACGGCCTCGCCAGGTGCCTCGGCGCATCTCCAGCCGCTTCTCGGCGGCGAGGTCGCGGGCCTCGTCGGGGGTGTCGACCGTCTTGCCGCCCTGGGAGCCGTCATCCAGCCGCCAGGAGACGAGGTAGCGGTTGCCGCGCTTGCGCCAGCTCACCGAGCCCATCAGAGCCTCCCCGAAGCTACCTGGCGGACGGCCGGTGGACCGGGCCGTCGCGGCGCATAGGCGGGCCGCTGGGCGCCCCAGGCGGCCGCGCACGGCTCCTGATATGGCCGGGAGCGGCTGGGGCCGTTCTTGTTGGATAACGTGACAGCCGATCTGGCGCTCACCGCGGGCTCTCCGAGGTGTCGCCACGCGCCACAGAACCGACAGAACTGACAGAACCAGCCGGCGAGTGAGGTTGTGTCGGTTCTGTAGGTTCTGTCGACGGGTGCAAGGGGTTGACCAGAAACCGGGGGGACGGTGGTCGGCCGCCCTTGGGGCCGGCCGAGTCGGCGTCGACCCGCCGCAGCCAGCCCTGCTCCTCGAGCAAGGCGAGGGCCGGATCGAGATCAGTGGCCTTGGGAAAGCGCCCCCGAGGCGCAGCGCGGTGGGCGTCGCGGCGGCTGAACTGGGTCTGGTTGGTGCGGCTGATCCAGTCTAGCAGCCAGCGGGCGTCGTCGACGCGGGGGTCGGCGCCCATCAGATCGAACACGGCTCGGGCGTGCTCGACCAGGTAGCCGGCCAGCCGGAGGGCGGCGGTGAAGGTGTCGGCGGCGATCGGCTGGGCCCAGCCGTCGCGGAGGTGGCCGGCCAGGTGCAGGAGGCCGGCGAGGCGGCAGGTGGCGCCGGCGAGCTTGGCCGCCCAGCCGGCCATGTGCGCGAGGTCACCGGTGCCGGCAGCCAGCCGGGGCTCAAGGTCACGCTCGAAGCCGAGCAGCAGCTCGCCCGCCTGCTGGTCCAGGGTGAGCACGGCCGAACCGTCGTCCCCGGTCGGAGCGCTGAGGCTGGCGGCCAGGGCCTGGAGCTCCAGGCTGTAGCGGTCGGCCACTGCTTGGGGGACGGGTGGGGCGCCGGGCCGGCGGCGCCCGACCAGGCTGGCCGGCAGGCTGTACAGGAACCGAGCCAGCAGGCCGCGGCCGCCGAACCCGGGCCGGCCGGCCAGCCGGCGCAGCACCTCCGGTTGCACGGTCAGGCCGATGGTCAGACACCGCCGCTCCACATACTCCGGGGG
>JASLBL010000230.1 GCA_030146615.1 Actinomycetes bacterium | reverse complement strand
CAACTTCCCTTTCTGTGGCGTGCGATGGCTGGTTGGTTGGCGGACGGGACGCCTCGGCCCGGTGTCCTGTCGAGGCGTCCCGCCGTCTGGACGGCCTAGCGGTCCCGGCGCAGCCGGCCGGTCGGCGCGGTGTCGAACTCCTGGGTGGCCGGGTCGGTGTAGGCCGCTGCTCCGTTGCCGTCGTCGAAGGCCGACGCCTGCGCGGACTGCTGGGTCTGCTGCTTGAGTTCGGGGGCGCGCTCCTCGGCGGTGGTGGTGGCCCGCTCCCAGTAGCGCTGCATGGTCTTGATCCCGCCGCCACCGACGGCGACCACGGCCGAGCCGACCACGATGGCCAAGATCGCGTACCACAGGCCGGTCACGATCCGGGGGGCGATCTGCAGCTGGTCCAGGGCCGCGAAGGCCCCAAAAACCAGCACCGCGATGCCGGCCCCCTTGGCCATGACCTGGCCGCCGGAGACGCTGGAGAGCAGGTTGGAGAGCAGGTCGGTGGCTGCCTTGGCGATGGCCGCGGCGACCACGATGATGACGATGGCCACCAGCACATTCGGCAGGTAGGCGATCAGGCCCTGGAGCAGGTCGCTGATCGGGTTGGGGCCGAACACCCCGAAGGCGATCTGCAGGCTGACCAGGAAGATGAGCCAGAAGGCCAGCTTGGCGATGATGTCGGAGGGGTCGTACTTACTTCTGGCCAGGGCTTGTTTGATCCCACCGCGCTCCACGGCGCGGTCGAACCCGACCCGTTCCAGGACCTTGTTGAGGACGGAGGCGACGACCTTGGCGATCAGGTAGCCGACCAGGATGATCACCAGGGCGGCGGCCAGCTTGGGCACGAACGTGATCACGTTGGACCAGGCGCTGGAGACACTACCCTGGAAGTCGACGGCAAGCGGCATGAACAAACTCCTTGTGGTGCTGCAGATGGGTGAGGCCGTGCCGAAGGGGGCACGCCAGCGAGTTGCGGACGGTTCTTATGGAAGCGAAGCAGCACGACCACCCAGGCGGTGTCGCATACCCGTGTTCGGTGATCACGACGGTGGCCCGGGGATCTGGGGGCCTCGCTAGGAACCGAGCTGTCCGGTCACGGGTCAGCTGATGGAGGGTGAGTAGCCACCCAGCGCGGTCACAAACCGGACCATCAGCAAAGATCAGCGCGACAGAGCAACCAAGGCATGCGGTCTCGGGCCGACACGGAGCAGGCTGTACGGCTGCCACCTCGCAGCACATCCTCGCGTCATACTGCCGGCAGCGCTCCGCGGCCGGCGCAGGCCGCTAGGTGGCGGTCTCCCGGTTCCTGGCCTGCTCGGCCCGACCTTTGGCCAGCTTCCGAGGGTTGGACGGGAGGGGTTGGCCGGCGGTCACGTCCCGGGCCACATCAGCCAGCCGGCGGGTCGAGCACCGGGCCGCCCCCCGCAGCCGCTCGAACGTGGCCTGGGCGTCAAGGTCCTCGCGGCCCATCAGCACCCCCTTGGCCTGCTCGATCAACCAGCGGTGCTCCAGAGCGAGCAGATCATTCTGGCCTACCTCGGTCTGGCCGACGGGTGGCCGGCCGCTACCGCCACAGCCGTGGGACCACCCCCGAGGACCTGGTCCAGACCGCCCGGGCCGGGCTGATCGCCGCTGTCGACCGCGACGACCCCGACTATGGCAACCCGTTTGTCCCCTACGCGGTGGCCTGTGTGGTCGGCGAGCTCAAACGCCATCTGCGCGATACCAGCTGGCGGCTGCATGTACCCCGCCCGCTCAAGGAGCAGGCGCTGCGGCTGGCGAAAGCGGCCGACGAGTTGCACCAGCGCCTGGGCCGCTCACCCACCACCAGCGAGCTGGCCGAGCAGCTTGGGATGGGGGAGGAGGAGGTCCTGGAGGGGCTGGCGGCGGTGGGCAGCCGTCTTGAGGTGTCGCTGGACCAGCCGGTCGGCGACGACGGCGACGCCTCGCTGGGGGACCTGATGGCGGCGGCGGGAGCCAGGGAGGAACCAGAGGATCTGCTGGTCCTGCCCGGCCTGGTCGCCGCCCTGCCGGCCCTGGAACGTGAGGTCATCATCCTGCGGTTCTTCCAGGACCTGGACCAGGACACCATCGCGGCCCAGGTCGGCTGCTCCCAGATGCACATCTCTCGACTGCAGCGCCGCGCCTTGGCGCGCATGCACGCCCAGCTGGTGGAACCTGACGGGCAGAGAAGGTGCGGTGGTGCAGGTCCTGTGGATGCTGATGATGACCCTCGCGCTGGCGCTCGGCGGGATCCTGCGGCTCGCGCTGGTAACTCACATAACCGCCTTGGCCGGGCCGGTGACGCCTCATCGCCCAGTCCTTGCCGGGTCCGTGGCTTGAGTGGAGGAGCGGTGCACACCGGGCGCTGAAACCGGCGCCAGCAAAAGCCGGGCCTCGTTGCTTGCCATAACACGCGGCTGCGTACTATACTACGCATAGTCCTGATTACCTGAGAGGAACCACGTGCCGACCGAAACCCGCACCGACACCGACCCCCAGCGCTACCTGTTGAGCACCGTCCGCCAGAGCCAAGCCGCCGTAATCGACACCATCCGCACCTGGACCACCATCACCGAGCAGCTGACTCGCACCCTCAGGTTGCCCGTCTCCGACCTCGACGTCGCCGGCGCCGTGGACCGCGCCTTCGACGTGGCCGAGCAGACCCTCGCCGCTCAGCATCAACTCGCCCGCACCCTCGCCGACGTCGCCGCCCGTCAGGTCGACATCGCGGTGGAGACCGTCGACACCGCCGCGGCGGGCGTCGAGGCCAGCGTCGACGAGCACGTCCACCGAGTCGAAGCCGCCG
>JASLBL010000167.1 GCA_030146615.1 Actinomycetes bacterium | reverse complement strand
GCTGATCGACTGCGGGCTGGCCTTCCCCGACGCCGACCAGCCGGGCGTCGACATCATCCTGCCCGACTTCGCCTGGCTGGCCGAGGAGCCGGAGCGGGTCGTGGGGGTGGTCCTGACCCACGCCCACGAGGACCACATGGGCGCCCTGCCCTACTTCCTGCGCGACTTCGACGTGCCCATCTACGGGACCAGGCTGTCACTGGCCATGCTCTCGGCCAAGCTCGAGGAGCATCAGCTCGACCCGTCCCTGGTCGAGGTCGCGGCCGGCCAGCGGACCACCCTGGGCCCCTTCGACCTCGAGTTCTACGCCATGTCGCACTCGATCCCCGACGGCATGGCGGTGGCCCTGCGGACCCCGGGCGGCACGATCGTCCACACCGGCGACTTCAAGATGGACCTGACCCCGATCGACGGCCGCCCGACCGACCTGGGCGGCCTGGCCCGGCTGGCCGCTGAGGGCATCGACCTCCTCCTGTCGGACTCCACCAACGCCGACCAGCCTGGCTTCATCGTCTCCGAGGTCGAGGTCGGCCGGGCCCTCGAGGACATCTTCGAGGCGGCCCAGCGGCGTATCGTGATCGCCTGCTTCGCCAGCCACGTCCACCGGGTCCAGCAGATCCTGGACACCGCGGCCCGCCTCGACCGCAAGGTCGCCCTGGTCGGGCGGAGCATGATCCGCAACATGCGGGTCGCCGCCGACCTCGGCTACCTGCGCGTCCCGGCCGGCCTGCTGATCCCCATGGAGGACCTCACCTCCTTCGACCCGGCCAGCACGGTGGTGCTCTGCACCGGCTCCCAGGGGGAGCCGTTCTCGGCCCTGACCCTGATGGCCGGCCGCGACCACAAGTGGGTCCGGATCGAGCCCGGCGACACCGTGGTGCTGTCGTCCTCGCTGATCCCCGGCAACGAGGCCGCCGTCTACCGGACCATCAACGACCTGGCCCGGCTCGGGGCCGACGTCTACCACAAGGGCAACGCCCGGGTGCACGTCTCCGGCCACGCCGCCCAGGGCGAGCTCACCCTGCTGCTGGCCACCCTGCGCCCGCGCAACTTCCTGCCCGTCCACGGCGAGTACCGGCACCTGGCCCAGCACGCCCGGCTGGCCGCCGCGGCCGGGGTGCCGCGCGCGGGCATCCTCATCTGCGAGGACGGCGACGTGGTCGAGCTGGCCGACGGCCGGGCCAGCCGGGCCGGGCAGGTCCGGGCCGGCATGGTGATGGTCGACGGGCTCGGGATCGGTGACGTGGGCGACGCCGTCCTGCGCGACCGGCGCAAGCTCGGCGGCGAGGGCTTCGTGCACGTGCTGGTCACGATCGAGTCCCAGACCGGCAAGGTCCTGGCCGGTCCGGACATCGTCACCCGCGGGTTCGTCTACGAGCCGGAGTCCGGCGACCTGATCGAGGAGGCCAAGGCGCGGGTCCTGGACGCCCTGGAGCGCACCGCCGCCGACGGCGTCAACGACCCCATGATCGTCAAGCAGCACATGCGCTCGGCCGCCTCGGCCCTGTTCAAGGAGCGCACCCAGCGCCGCCCGGTGATCATCCCGACGGTGATGGAGGTTTAGCAGCGTGCCAGTCGAGTATCGGCGTCGCATTGGGAGCCCGCCGAAGGAGCCAGAAGCCATGAAGATGCGCGCCGTGCGTGCTCGACTGGGACGCTGAGAGATGGCCAAGGCGCGAACCCGACGACCACAGACCCGGCGGCCCGCGCCCGCCCGGAGCCGGCGGCCGGCGGCCAAGAGCACGAGCACCCGCACCCAGCGGGTCGGCCAGAGCTCCCGCAAGGCCCTGTCGCCCCACAAGGGGGACATCCAGGGGGTCTTCCTGGCCGTGTTCGCCCTGGTCCTGGCCCTCGGGATCTGGTTCGAGGACGGGGGCCGGCTCGGAGTGTTCATGGCTCTGCTGTTCCGGGGGCTGTTCGGCTACGGCGCCTACGCGGTGCCGCTGCTGGTCGGCGGGCTGGCCCTGGCCCTGTTCTGGCGGCCGGCGGGCAAGGACGACATGGTCGCCGGGCGGGTCACCATCGGGCTGCTGGCGATGCTGGTCGGCGGGCTCGGCCTGCTCCACCTGTGGAAGGACGCCCCGCCGGCCAGCTCGGCCCCGGCCGTGCTCCAGGAGTCCGGCGGGCTGGTCGGGGCGATTATCGCCGCCCCCCTGGCCCGGCTGCTGTCGACCTGGGGGGCTGGGGCCCTGTTCGCCTGCCTGCTGTTCCTCGGCACGCTGATCAGCACCCGGACCTCGGTGGCGGCCGTCGGCCGGGGGGTGGCCTCGATGGGCCGGCTCGCCGGCTCCGCCCTGACCGCCCCGCCGCGGCCGCCGCCCCCGCCGACCCCGCCCGAGGTGGTCGAGCCGGTCGACTCCGGCGAGGCCCCGCCCAGGCGCCGCGGCCGCAGGAAGGCCGAGCCGCCGCCCGAGCCTGACCCCGACGACACCATCGAGGTTGTGGTGGGCAAGCCGACCCCCGACGGGGCCAGGGACACCGCCGACCTCCGGGTCGAGGAGCGTGAGGAGGCAGCCGCCCTCAAGGCCCCGCCGCCGCCCGTCGCCCCGGCCGACCAGCCGGGGGCCGGCGACGCCGTCCAGATGGCCATGACCCTCCAGGCCAAGGCCGGCGGGGCCTACACCACCCCGCCCGAGTCGCTGCTGCGCCAGGGCCACGCCCGGCCGGTCGACCCCCGTCGGCTGGATGAGACCCAGCGGGTCCTCGAGCGGACGCTGGAGCAGTTCGACGTCGACGCCAAGGTGCCCCGCTACACCCGCGGTCCGACCGTCACCCGGTACGAGGTCGAGCTCGGCCCAGCGACCAAGGTGGCCAGGGTGATCGGCCTCTCCCATGACATCGCCTACGCCCTGGCCTCGCCGGACGTGCGCATCATCGCTCCCATCCCTGGCAAGTCGGCGATCGGCATCGAGGTCCCCAACCGCGACCGGGAGCTGGTCACCCTCGGCGACATCCTCGGCAAGACCGGCAAGAACGACCAGCGCCACCCGCTGACCGTGGCCCTCGGCAAGGACATCGGCGGCGAGCCGGTCCTGGCCAACCTGGCCGAGATGCCCCACGTGCTGATCGC
>JASLBL010000119.1 GCA_030146615.1 Actinomycetes bacterium | reverse complement strand
GCCGACGCAGGCGGTCGATCTGCTGCGCCTCCCGCGCCGGGTCCGACGGCGGCAGGCCGCGATCGGCCTTGAGGTGGCCCACCCGCTGGGTGCACTTGTAGCGCTCGGCGAGCTGGTGGACCAGCGCGGCATCGGTGTTGTCGATGCTCTGCCGGATCGACAGCAGCTCCGCGGGGACGGGTGCTGGGGTCACCGCCTCAGGCACTCTTCTCACGCGGAGGGCGCTTGGCCGCCGGCGGCGCCTCCCGGGGCACCAGCGTCGGGTTGACGTTCTCCAGCACGACGGCCCGGTTGATCACCACGCGCGCGACGTCGTCGCGGCTGGGGACCTCGAACATCACCTGCTGGAGGACCTCCTCCATGATGGCCCGCAGCCCACGCGCGCCGGTGCCGCGCAGCAGCGCCTGGTCGGCGATCGCCTCGACGGCGTCCTCGGTGAACTCGAGCTCGACGCCGTCGATCTGGAACATGCGCTGGTACTGCTTGACCAGGGCGTTGCGCGGCTCGGTGAGGATCCGGACGAGGGCCGACTGGTCGAGCGGCGACACCGTGGTGATGACCGGGACGCGACCGATGAACTCGGGGATCAGCCCGAACTTCATCAGGTCCTCGGGCATCACCTCGGAGAAGATCGCGTCGAGGTCGCGCTCGTCCTTGGTCGGGATCGTCGCGCCGAACCCGAGCGTCTTCTTGCCGATCCGCTGCTCGACCAGGTGCTCGAGCCCGGCGAAGGCGCCGCCCACGATGAACAGGATGTTCGTGGTGTCGATCTGGATGAACTCCTGGTGGGGGTGCTTGCGCCCACCCTGCGGCGGCACCGACGCCGTCGTCCCCTCGAGGATCTTCAGCAGCGCCTGCTGCACGCCCTCGCCGGAGACGTCACGGGTGATCGACGGGTTCTCCGCCTTGCGGGCCACCTTGTCGATCTCGTCGATGTAGATGATCCCGGTCTCGGCCTTCTTGACGTCGTAGTCGGCCGCCTGGATCAGCTTGAGCAGGATGTTCTCGACGTCCTCACCGACGTAGCCGGCCTCGGTCAGGGCGGTGGCGTCGGCGATCGCGAACGGCACGTTGAGCATCCGGGCCAGCGTCTGGGCCAGCAGTGTCTTCCCACAGCCGGTGGGGCCGAGGAGGATGATGTTGGACTTCTGGAGCTCGACGTCGCCCGAGGCGGCCGCCCCGACCTGGATCCGCTTGTAGTGGTTGTAGACCGCGACCGACAGGACCTTCTTGGCGTCGTCCTGGCCGATCACGTAGTCGTTGAGGAAGTCGTAGATCTCCTTGGGCTTGGGCAGCTCGTCGAACTTGAGCTCGGAGGTCTCCGACAGCTCCTCTTCGATGATCTCGTTGCAGAGGTCGATGCACTCGTCGCAGATGTACACCCCGGGGCCGGCGATCAGCTTCTTGACCTGCTTCTGCGACTTGCCGCAGAACGAGCACTTCAACAGGTCGCCGCCGTCTCCGAACTTGGCCATCTGGTCGAGTCCTCTCGCTCAGGGCTGCGGTCGTCGACTGCTGGAGCGTACCTGCCCGCCGGTGCCTGCCGCCACCATCTTCTTGGTCTTGAGCCTACTGGGCGCTCGCGACAGCCAGCAGCTCCTCGGCTGCCTGCCGGCTCTCGATGATCTCGTCGATGATCCCGTACTCCTTGGCCTGGCTGGCGGTCATGATGAAGTCGCGGTCGGTGTCGCGGGCGATCTTGTCCACGTCCTGGCCGGTGTGGGTGGCCAGGATCTCGTCCAGCATCCGCCGCATGCGGATGATCTCGCGGGCCTGGATCTCGATGTCGACCGACTGGCCCTCGGCCCCGCCGGACGGCTGGTGGATCAGGATGCGGGAGTGGGGCAGGCCGAGGCGCTTGCCGGGGGCCCCGGCGGCCAGCAGCACGGCCGCGGCCGAGGCGGCCTGGCCCATGCAGGTGGTGGCCACGTCCGGCTTCACGTACTGCATGGTGTCGTAGATGGCCAGCAGGGCCGTCACCGACCCGCCGGGCGAGTTGATGTAGAGCTGGATGTCCTTGTCCGGGTCCTCGCTCTCCAGGTGCAGGAGCTGGGCCATGACCAGGTTGGCGACGGTGTCGTCGATCGGGGTGCCGAGGAAGATGATCCGCTCGTTCAGCAGGCGGGAGTAGATGTCGAACGAGCGCTCGCCGCGGTTGGTCTGCTCGACAACGACCGGGACCAGATAGTTGGAAGGTGGCTGCATCGCCGCTTACTCCTTGGGCTCGGATGCGTCGTCGGGCGCCGGGTCGTGCTGTTCGGCGTGCTCGACCATGAACGCCAGGGCCTTGCTTCGCAGGATATCACCGGAGATGACCCCGACCCGGCCGTCGCCGAGGGCCTTGCGGACCTGCTCCGGGGTCCGCCCGACCTGCTCGGCCTGGCGCCGCAGCTCGGCGTCGACCTCCTCGTCGCTGGCCTCCAGGCCCTCGGCCTTGGCCACCGCCTCCAGGACCAGCTGGGCCTTGACCGCCCGCTCGGACTGGGCGCGCAGGTCGGCCTCGACGTCCTCGCTGGTCTGCCCGATGGCCTCCAGGTACTGCTCGAGGTTGGCACCCATCCGGGTCAGCTGCTGGGCGAAGCGGTTGGCCCGGTAGTGCAGCTCGTCGTGGACCAGCGACTCGGGCAGCGGCACCTCGACCTGGTCAAGGTAGGTCTGGAGGACCCGGGTCTCCAGCTCGCTGGCCCGCTGGGCCTCGACCGCGTCCTCCAGCCGCTGGCGTAGGTCGGCCCTGAGCTCGTCCAGGGTGTCGAACTCGCTGGCCTCCTGGGCGAAGTCGTCGTCCAGCTTGGGCAGGACCTTGGCCTTGGCCTCCTTGACCAGGACCGAGAAGGTGACCTCGCGGCCGCCCAGCTCCTCGCCGGCCTCCTCGGGGAGGGTGGCGTTGAACTTGAGGATGTCGCCCTTGCGCTTGCCCTCCAGCTGGGTGTCGAGCTCGGGCACGGCCGTCCCCGACCCGACCTCGTAGAGGAAGTCGGTCCGGGTCAGCTCGGGGATCTCGGTCGTGTGGTGGGTGGCCCGCAGGTCGATCTGGGCGAAGTCGCCGTTGGCCAGCGGGCGCCCGATCACCTCCAGCTGGGCGAACCGTTCGCGCAGCCGCTCCAGCTGGGCGTCGACGTGCTCGTCGGTGACCTCCAGGGCCGGCCGCTCGACCTCGACCCCGCGGTAGGGGGGCAGGTCGAACTCGGGCTTGACCTCGAAGGTGGCCGAGAACTCGAGCGGCTCCCCGTCGGTGTAGTCGGGCGGCTCGACCTGGGCCCGCGACAGCGGCTGGACGCCCAGCTCCTCGATCGCCTTGGCGTAGAACTCGGGCACGGCCTCCTGCTCGATGGCCTCGGCCAGCAGGGCGTCACGCCCGATCCGGGCCTCGATCACCTGCCGGGGGACCTTGCCCTTGCGGAACCCGGGCACCCGGACCTCCCGCGACAGCCGCCTGGCCGTGCGGTCGATCGCCGGGCGGAGCTCGTCGGGCTCCACGACCACGTTGATCCGCACCTTGGTGGGCTCGACTGGCTCGAGGGTGCTGCGCACGGGTGCCTCCGGGTCGGGAACGATTGATCCGAGCACCAAGCTCGGGGGGATGCGCGCCCGGGGATGTTGTGCGCCCCGGGCCCCGGGCGAACCCGCCCGGACACTGACTGAACGGCGGCCAGTATACGCGCGCCGGTTGGACCGCCTGGTGGTTCGCGGGGTGGGCGGTGGAAGGGAGTTCGGGGCCGTGGGTCGGGGGCCGGGGGCTGTGGATAACCAGCGGCTCCCGGTTCCCGGGTCGGCTACGCTCCCCCACCGGGGGACCCGGCAGCGGCGGGTCGCGGTGCGGCACGCCTCGGGCCCCAAGCCCGGCGATGGACCCTGAACTGCCCATGGCCCCCTGCGACTGCCGACGGAGCGACTGGCGATGGACCCCGCGATGGACCCTGGGACCGCCATGGACCCTGAGAACGGTGTGAGCCGGCCTGTGTCGCCGCCCGCGACCGGGCAGCGGCTGGCATGGGCGGACGCCCCCGCGTGGCTGCGGGCGGAGGTGGAGGATCGGCTCGGCGGGAGGGTGGTGGAGGCCGTCACGCAGCCGGGTGGGTTCTCCCCCGGGGTCGCGGCGCGGCTGCGGCTGGCCGACGGGCAGCGGGCGTTCGTCAAGGCCGTCGGGCCCGAACCGAACCCGGACAGCCCTGGTGCGCACCGGGGTGAGGCCCGCATCATGGCCGCCCTCCCGAGCGCGGCCCCGGCGCCCCGGATGCTGTGGTCGCTCGATCGGCAAGGCTGGGTGGCCCTGGCGTTCGAGGACGTGGATGGCGCTCAGCCCACCCTGCCCTGGCGGCCCGGCGAACTCCGCCGGGTCCTGGAGATGGTCGCCAAGATGGCCGCCGACCTCACCCCGGCCCCGGCCGGGATCCCCCTGATCGCCGACCGCCTCCGGGAAAGCTTCTCCGGGTGGCGCCGGCTGGCTGCCGCCCGTGCCGCCGGCGACGACGACCTGGCGGGGCTGGACCCATGGGCGGCCCGTCACCTGGACCGGCTGGCCGCCCTGGAGGCCGGCTGGCCGCAGGCTACCGAGGGCCCGACGCTGCTCCACTCCGACCTGCGGGCCGACAACCTGCTGCTGACCCCGACCCGGGTGGTGGCCGTCGACTGGCCGTGGGCGTGCGCCGGCGAGGCCTGGGTCGACCTGCTCCTGCTGCTCCCGAGCGTGACCATGCAGGGCGGCCCCGACCCGGAGCCGACCTTCGCCGCCCACCCGGTGGCCGCCGGCGCCGACCCCGAGGCCGTCACCGCCGCCCTGGCCGCCTGGGCCGGGTACCTGATCGGCGGGTCCCGCGAGCCTCCGCCGCCCGGCCTGCCGACCCTGCGCGCGTTCCAGCTCGGGCAGGGCGTGGTCGCCCTGGACTGGCTGCGGCGGCGGACCGGCTGGCCCTGACCGCTCCCGGGAATTGGCGGAGGGGCCGGCCCAACTTCTCCAGCCGGGGTGCCGGCCCCTCGACATCTGTTCCCCACGCGTGGAGCCAATCGAATCACCCGGTCCTCACGAACCGCTCACGTGCTGGGCGTGCTCCGACCTCAGCGGATGAGCACGGGCCGGGCCAGCCCGAGGATGTCGGTGCTCGGGTCGTAGTTGACCGCGACCGAACCCGAGCTGAGGAGGCTGGTGGCGAGCGAGCCGGCCACCAGCAGGGAGTTGACCGTCAGGTCACCGGAGTCCTCGATCCGCACCGGCATGCTCGCCCCGTACAGCGCCCCGGCCAGGGTGAGGGCCTGGTTGCTCTGGAGGCGCATGAACCGGGTGTTGCCGCGGTCGGCGAAGATCGACAGCCCGGCGTACGCGCCGCCGGTCGGCGGGGTGGCCTCGAACTGGCCTTCATCCCTGACCCGGAACCGGGCCCCGGCCTCCGAGCACGGTGCCGGGTAGCTCGCGCAGGCCAGGTAGATGGTGACCCCGTCGCCGCTGCTGCGCACCGTGGAGTTGTCCTCGATGGTGAGGCCGGTGGTGGCCCGGAAGACGTAGACCCCCTCTTCCAGGGTGACGGTGGCGCCGTCGCTCACCGTGACGCTGGTGTAGATCCCCGCCTCGAGCGTGGTGTCGGTGTTGATGGTTTGCGCGGTGTTCGACCGGAGGACCGGCGGCGAGGCCAGCTGGTCCGGGGTGGGCAGGTCACCCAGGGGGTCAACCACCGGCGGCCCACCCTCCTGGGGCAGCGGGATCAGGTCTCCTCCGCTGGGCCCGTCGACGAACCCGCCGACGACCCGGATCTGGTCGGCCACGATGTCGCCGTTGACCGAGACCAGCGCCTCGGGATCGTCGGAGTTGACCACGATCCCACCCCCGGCGGCCCTGATCGCCCCCGAGCCGAGCGCCGCCAGCCGGCTGGCCCCATCCGTGTCGAGCAGGCAGAGCACGCAGTTGTTGGGCGCCGCCGGCCCGACCCCGGCCGCGGCCAGCGCCTTGATGCTGTTCGAGGCCTTGCCCAGCACCGGCGCGAACGCGTACTGCACCTCGATCGGCGGCGTGATCACCTGGAGCGCGTTCGACCCGTCAGGGCAGTCAGCCCCCGGCCCCGGCGGGTCGGCGGGGAGGGTCCAGCAGACGATCTCCCCGTTCGCCTCCACGCCGTCGGTCGCCCAGCCGGCCACCCCCGTCAGCCCGTCGACGTTCAGCTCCAGCAGCGCCTCCACCTCGGAGATGGCCGCCGCCGGACCGTCCACCAGCAGCCGCGACGCCCCCGCCAGGGCCGCCGCGTCCGCCGCCGTCTGCGCGGAGGTCCGTGTCGCCCAGTTCAGCCCGACGTCCACCACCAGCGCCGCGAACCCGAGCAGGACGGTCATGCACAGCGCCACCGTGATGGCGACGCTTCCCCGCTCCGAACCCCCCCGATCCCGCAACATAGTGGGCCATCGTCCCCGATCAGGAGGTCATCAGCCAGTTCCCGACGAATCTCCCACAACCCTCGTAAGCTCCGCAGGTCACGGGGCTCGACCCCCGAGCGTGCGACGGTCGGTGCCATCCGCGATCCTGTTCCGGTCCAGGCCACCCACGACCGCCCAACTGAGCAAGGAGGGCCCGATGACGAAGGTGATCGCAGGCATCACGACCTCGCTGGACGGCTACATCACCGGCCCCAACGACGGCCCCGGCCGCGGCCTCGGCGACAACGGCGAGCAATTGCACTACTGGGTCTTCGGCGAGCCCTGGACCTACGACAAGGAGCCGAGCGGCGAGCCCGCCGGCCCCGACAAGGAGTTCCTCGACGGTCTGATGACCGACGTCGGCGCCGTCATCGCCGGCCGCAACACCTACGAGGCGGCAGAGGCATGGGGCGGCGGCAACCCGTGGGGCATCCCGTTCTTCATCCTCACCCACCACCCCGAGGACGCCCACGACGCCGGGTTCGCCTTCGTCAACGGCCTCGACGAGGCCATCAGCCAGGCCACAGCCGCCGCCAACGGCAAGGACGTGCACGTCATGGGCGGCGCCGACGTCATCCGCCAAGCCCTGGCCGCCGGCCACGTGCAGGAGCTCTCCCTCTCCATCGCCCCCGTCATTCTCGGCGCCGGCAAACGCCTGTTCGACGACTCCACCCCCCCATTCCGCCTCGAGCACGTGAACCTGCTCCAGTCCCCGTTCGCCACCCACATCACCTACCGCGTGCTCTCCTGACCCCACACGCGATCGAGCGACCCGGGTCGTCTACGCTGTCGCCAGCACGGGACGTGGCGCAGCTTGGTCAGCGCACCTGCTTTGGGAGCAGCCCGAACAAAGCGCTATGCGAAGCAGTGAACCCCCGGGATCGGCGCGTCCGTTCTTCATCGAATCAGGTGGTGTCGCTCCCGCGTCTGGGCGGGGAGACTCGAACTCTGACCAGCCTCCTGGCGGGTGGCTGGTGGCGGCTGCACTGGTGGGCGCCGCCCGGCGCGCTGGTTCAGGCTGGACGGACGGTGGCAGCGGTGCCGTAGGCGACGATCTCGGCCAGGCCGTTGCCGAGGTCCGAGGAGTCGAATCGCACCCCGAGGACGGCGTTGCCGCCGAGCTGCCGGGCGTGGTCGATCAGGCGCTCCAGGGCGGTGTGCCGGGCTCGGTCGACCACCTCGGTGAACTCCTTGACCTCGCCGGCCTTGAGGCTAGTCGCCGGGGATGGCGTCGCGGGCCGACGTCGTGCGAGCGGCGCCCACACTGGCCGCGGTCACGCAGGCCATCGCGAGCAGTTGCAGCGGGGTGAGCCACTCGCGGAGGAGGACGGCGGCTACCAGCGCCGCGGTGGCCGGTTCGAGGCTCATCAAGATGCCGAACACCCGGGGCGGCAGGGTGCGCAGGGCGGCCATCTCAAGGCTGTAGGGAATCACCGAACTGAGCAAACCGACCAGAGCCCCCAGCACCAGCAGGCGTGGCTCAAGCAGGCGCGCGCCCGCCGTCGCCACGGCGAACGGAGCGATGGCAAGAGTCGCCACCGTGCTGGCCACCGCCAGCCCCTCGACGCCGGCCCAGCGGCGCCCAGTGGCCGCCGTCGAGACGATGTACAGCGCCCAGCAGCCGCCCGCGAGCAGCGCCAGGCCGAACCCGAGGGCGTCGACCTTGGTCGGCCCGGCGCCGAACAGGACGACGCCCAGCGCAGCCAGGCCCACCCACACCAAGTCGCGCGGACGGCGGCGGCCCACGGCCGCGAGCACCAACGGGCCGACGAACTCGATGGTCACCGCCACGCCCAGCGGGATCCGGGCGAAGGACTCGTAGAACGCCCAGTTCATCGCACCCAGCGCCACCCCGAGCGCCAGCACCGGCCGCCAGTCCGCCGCGGTGCGACCACCCAGCCGGGGGCGGGCCAAGGCGAGCAGGATCAGCGAACTCGTGACGAGTCGCAGCAGCACCATCCCGACGGGCGGGATCTCGCCGAACAGCCCCTTCGAGACCGCCGCGCCGAACTGCACTGAGAGGATGCCGATCAGAACCAGCGACACGGGTGAGAAACGAGCAGCAGGCACCGGCTCAGGCTATAGGGGTTGGCCGGTGCCTCGGCGCGTCTGGCGCACCTGATAGGAGGCCCCACAGGGAAGGGCCGATGGCTTGGTCAACAGGTGTCTGCGTCGTCACCCGCTCCGTGCCCCCTGCATCGCGAGTCCAGCTGTCTAGTGATCCTGGCTGTGCGTGGCCTTGGTCGTGGTCGCCGTGGCCCAGCGCAGTTGCCCTGTGTCAAGCCTGCTGGGCGATGAGGCGCTGATAGCTGCCGTGGCGGGCAGGGTCATAGAGGGTGTGATCCTGCCAGCAGCGCCAGATCACGCGAAGCCAGGCCCGGGCCAGGATGCGGACGGC
>JASLBL010000117.1 GCA_030146615.1 Actinomycetes bacterium | reverse complement strand
ACCCTGCATACTGCGGTGACCGCTCCCCCACGCCACGTCAAGGAGCCATCGTGCCGGTGCCTGACGCCTGCCGGCTGGTCGACCAGGCGATCCGCGACCAGCCGGCCTACGCCCACACCAGCCACCTGCGGGTCGAGGTCGACGGCCGGATCGTCTTCGACCGCCACTACCGGGGCCCGCGGGTCGCCGACACCTTCTCGGTGACCAAGTCGGTAGTGGCCACCCTGGCCGGGATCGCCGTCGCCGAGGGGCGCCTGGACGACCTCGACCTGCCGGTCGGCCGGGCCCTGCCCGCCCTGGCCGCCACCCCGGCGGCCGGCCAGACCCTGGGCCAGCTGCTGACCATGACCCGCGGGGCCGAGACCGAGGGGCCGTTCGAGATCGACGAGGTGATGGACCAGCCGGACGGGTGGCTGGCCCGGATCGCGGCCGCCCCCCAGCTCGACCCGCCCGGGTCCCGGTTCCGTTACGACAACGGCGGCGCCCACCTGTTCGGGGCCGCCCTGAGCGCGCTGGTCGGCATGCCCCTGTCCGCCTATGCCGACGCCCGCCTGTTCGGGCCGCTGGAGATCGGCGCGTGGCACTGGCCGCGGGACCCCGACGGCTACGACTACGGCGCCGGGCACCTGCGGCTGGCCGCCC
This sequence comes from Actinomycetes bacterium, assembly GCA_030146615.1. Lineage (GTDB taxonomy): Bacteria > Actinomycetota > CALGFH01 > CALGFH01 > CALGFH01 > CALGFH01. Next base: position 13,595 of record JASLBL010000117.1, on the reverse strand, counting down.
CCGACCTGGCCAAGCTAGGCCGGCTGTGGCTGGACGGCGGCCGCTGGCGGGGCCGCCAGCTGCTCGACCCGGCCTTCGCGGCCGAGATGACCAGCGCCCACAACGGCGGCGGCCCGCCCGAGGACCACCCCTACGGCTACCTGCTGTGGGTGGCCCCGGACCGGGTGTTCGCCGCCGGCTGGGCCGGCCAGCTCCTGGCCGCCGTCCCGGCCGCCCGGGCGGTGGTGGTGGTCACCGGCGACCCGCGCTTCGACCCCGGGCCGCCCCCCTCCGACCAGCTCGCCCCCGGCTGGCGGCCGGCCGGCGAGCTGGTCACCGAGCACCTGCTGCCGGCCCTCCGGGAGGCGAGGTGAACCAGCACTGGGAGCCCGGCGGGACCGCCCGCGGCCGGGTGGTCCTCCTCCACGGAATGATGTCCACGGCCGCCACCTGGTGGCGGGTCGGCCCGGCCCTGGCCGCCCGGGGCTGGGTGGTCGACGCCCTCGACCTGCCGGGCCACGGCGACTGGCCGCGGTCGGACCGGCCGCTCGACCTGGACACCCTGGTCGAGGGGGTCGCCGGCCGGCTCGACGGCCCGGTCGACCTGCTGGTCGGCCACAGCCTCGGCGGGGCCGTGGCCGCCACCCTGGCCGGCCGCCGGCCGACCGCGGCACGCGCCCTCGTCCTCGAGGACCCGCCCAGCCCGTCGCGGGCCGACCATGCCGCGACCCTGGCCGCCGGGATCGAGGCCGACGCCCGCGTGGTCCGCTCCGACCGCCAGCGGCTGGTCCGCCGGGAGCGGGAGGCCAACCCGACCTGGGCCGACGAGGACGTCGAGCACTCGGTCGACGGCATCGCCGCCGCCGACACGGCCGCGCTGGCCGCCGGCCTCCGGGGCGAGCTGGCCTGGGACCTGCCGGCCATGGTGGCCGCGGTCCAGGTCCCGCTGCTGGTGCTGGCCGCGCCGGCCGGCCCCGGGACCGTCGAGGCCGGGGGCAGCGCCCTCCAGGGCGAGGCCCGCGAGGCCGTGCGGGCCCAGCTGCCGTCGGACCGGTTCGTGGTCCTCGACGGCGGCCACTGCCTCCACCGCGACCTCCCCGCCCGCTGGCTGGAGGTGGTGGGCGAGTTCGCCGACACCGTCCTCGCCGGGGCCGAGCCGCCCGGTCAGCCCGGCGGCAGGCCCTCGAGGGGGTAGGTGGCCAGCTCCTCGAACCGCACCGCCGCTGGTGCCGAGCGGTCGGCCACCAGCGACACCGACCGGACCGTCCACGACCCGGTCACCGGGCGGCCGGCCAGCTCCCTCGGGACCCGGCCTCGGGCCAGGACCAGATCGGCCTGGAAGGGCTGGGGGTGGGTGACCGGGACCAGCCCCTCAGTGGCCTCGAACACGACCGCGGCCAGGTCGTCGAGCCCGTGCACGGGCACGCCCAGCCACTGCCCGGCGAGCCGGCGGGTCACCGGGCCGAGCCGGCAGGCCGTGGCCGGCGCCCCGCCCAGCTCGGCCGCGAGCGCCTCGCCGAGGGCGGGGACGACCCGCGCGTCCACCTGGCCGAGGGGCCGCAGCTTGACCAGCCACTGGGAGGGCACCGACCAGCGGACACCCGGCAGCGCCGGCCGGTCGAGGGCCGAGAGCAGCGCCACCACCTCGGGCGGGGGCCGGACAGCCACGAACAGGCGGGCCATAGGCCCAGTCTCCCAGCAACGCCGGCGGCCCGCCGGGTGGCGTGCGCGCCCCGGGCCGAGGTGCGACGATGCCGGCCGTCGGTACCCGACCGAAAGGCATCGAATGGCCAAGAGCTCCAAGGCGGCGGCGCGGGTCTCGGACCTGCTGCGGGTCCCGGGTGGTCCGGTCGACCTGAGCGCGCTCGACACCCGGGCCACGCCCGGGTTCGACGGCGACAAGGCGGCCGGCCGGGCGGCGCTGGCCGCGCTCGGCCCCCGCCTGTCCGACCACCAGGAGCAGCTGTACGCCGAGGGGGTGCGCGGCGGGTCGCGCCGGCTGCTGCTGGTCCTCCAGGGGATGGACACCTCGGGCAAGGGCGGCGTGATCCGCCACGTCGTCGGCCAGGTCGACCCCCAGGGCTGCGAGATCGCCTCGTTCAAGGCGCCGACCAGAGAGGAGCTGGCCCACGACTTCCTCTGGCGGATCCGCCGGCGGGTGCCGGGGCCGGGCAAGCTGGGGGTGTTCGACCGCTCCCACTACGAGGACGTGCTGGCCGTCCGGGTCCACGACCTGGTCCCGCGGTCGACCTGGAGCCGGCGCTATGCCGCCATCAACCGCTTCGAGGCCCGGCTGGTCACCGACGAGGTCCGGGTGGTCAAGGTGTTCCTCCACATCTCCAAGGAGGAGCAGCGCCAGCGGCTCCTGGCCCGGCTCGACGACTCGACCAAGCACTGGAAGTTCAACCCCCGCGACGTCGACGAGCGCGCCTTCTGGGCCGAGTACCAGGACGCGTACGCGGCCGCCCTGGAGCGCTGCAACAGCGACGTCGCCCCCTGGTACCGGGTCCCGGCCGACCGCAAGTGGTACCGCGACTGGGCCGTCGCCAACCTGCTCGCCGAGCAGCTGGAGGACATGAAGCTGTCCTGGCCCAAGGCCGACTTCGACGTCGAGGAGCAGCGGGCCCGCCTGCTGGCCGACGCCTGAGCGACCGCCCCGGCCGGGGGCGCTAGGCCCCGTACCGCCTCCCGGGCGTACCATCCGCCGCGATCCAGCACCGGCTGGGTACGCCCATCAGCAGCAACCCTGACAAGGAGAGACGCACCTGGCGACCGGCGACGTTCCCGAGCGCATCCGCTGGGCGGTCCAGGTCCTGGACCCGGCCGCCGGCGACCACCTGCTGGAGATCGGCTGCGGCCCAGGGGTCGCGGTCGCGGCGATCTGCCAGCGGCTGACCGGTGGCCGGGTCGTCGCCATCGACCGCTCGGCCACCGCCATCGCCCGGGCCACCAGGCGCAACGCCGACTGCATCGCCGCCGGCAGGGCCGTGCTGCGCACCGTCGCGTTGGAGGACCTGGGCCCGTCCGACCTGCCCGAGGCCACCGACGGCTTCGACAAGGTCTTCGCCATGAACGTCAACCTGTTCTGGGTCCGCTCCCCGGCCCGGGAGCTCGAGCTGATCAGGGCCCTGCTGCGGCCCGGGGGCACGCTGTCGCTGTTCTTCGGCTACGGCACCCCCGGCCAGGGGGCGGCCACCGTGCCCGGGGCGCTGCTCGGCCACCTGGAGGCCGGCGGGTTCGCGACCGAGGTCCACACCGGTCCTGGGGTGGCCGGGGCGGTGTCCTGGCTCAGGCGGGGTAGACGGTGATCTCGGTGGCCTTGACGCTGGCCCAGACGGGGCCGCCGTCGGCCAGGCGGAGCTCGCCGACGGCGGCCGGGGTGACCTCGGCGACGATCGGGACCTGGCCGGCGACCCGGACCCGCACCCGGTCGCCGACCACGTCAACCGTATCGGCGGTGCCGGACAGGACGTTGCGGGGGGTGCCCTCGGGGAGGCGGCGGTGGAGCGCGACCGCCCGGGGGTGGACGGCCGCGAACACCTCGCCGTGGTGCTCCCCGGCGGCGATCAGCCGGCCGCCGCCGGCGAGCTCGACGGCGCCGCCGTCGGCCCGGCCCCGGTACAGGTTGACCCCGACCAGCTCGGCCACATAGCCGGAGCGGGGGCGCTCGCTGACCTCGGCCGGGCTGCCGGTCTGGGTGACCCGGCCGCCCTCGAGCACGACCAGCCGGTCGGCCAGGGCCATCGCCTCCAGCGGGTCGTGGGTGACCAGCAGCCGCGTGCCGGCGAAGGAGGCCAGGTGGCGGCGCAGGTCGCGGCGGACCTCGGTGCGGGTGGCCGCGTCCAGGGCGGCCAGGGGCTCGTCCAGCAGCAGCAGCCGCGGCTCGGAGACCATGGCCCTGGCCAGCGCGACCCGCTGGGCCTGCCCGCCGGACAGGGCCCGGGGCCGGGCCGCGGCGTGGCCGGCCAGGCCGACCCGGTCCAGCCAGGCCGCGGCCCGGCGGCGGGCCTCGGCCCGGCCCAGCCCGCGGGCCCGCAGGCCGAAGGCGACGTTCTCGAGCGCCGACAGATGCGGGAAGAGCAGGTAGTCCTGGAACACGAACCCGATCGGCCGCCGCTCGGTCGGCACCCAGGTCCCGGTGGCGGTGTCCTCCAGAACGGCCCCATCGACCACCACCCGGCCGCGGTCGAGGGCCACCAGCCCGGCCAGGGCCCGCAGCAGGGTCGTCTTGCCGGCCCCGTTGGGGCCCAGCAGCACCACCAGCTCGCCGGTGCCGACGGCCAGCTCGACCTCCAGCCGGAGCCGGCCGAGGGTCAGCCCGACCTCCGCCTCCAGGCTCATGCCGAGGGGAACCAGCGGTCCCGGAGGGCGATCAGCACGGCCAGGGAGATGACGAGCAGGGTCAGGCTGAGGGCGATGGCCGCCTCCAGGTCGGTCTCCAGGGCCAGGTAGACGGCCAGGGGCATGGTCTGGGTGACCCCGGGCAGGTTGCCGGCGAAGGTGATGGTGGCGCCGAACTCGCCCAGCGCCCGAGCCCAGCACAGGGCGATCCCGGCCCCCAGCGACGGCGCGATCAGCGGCAGGGTGACCCGCCGCAGGGTCGTCCAGCGGCCGGCCCCCAGGGTGGCGGCGGCGTCCTCGAAGCGCCGGTCCATGGCCCGCAGCCCGGCCTCGACGGTGATGACCAGGAACGGCATGGCAACGAAGGCCTCGGCCAGGACGGCCCCGGCGGTGGTGAACGGCAGGGTGATCCCGAAGGCCCGGTCCAGCCACTGCCCGGCCAGCCCCCGCCGCCCGAAGGCCAGCAGCAGGGCGACCCCGCCGACCACTGGGGGCAGCACCATCGGCAGGGTGGTCAGGGCCCGGACCAGGTTGCGGCCTGGGAACTGGACCCGGGCCAGCAGGAAGGCCAGGGGCACGCCGAGGGCGACCGACACCGCCACCGCCCCGAGCGAGCAGACCAGCGACAGCCGCAGCGCCTCCAGCACCCGCGGGCTGGTCAGCTCGGCCCCGATGCTGCCCCAGGGGGTCCGCCCGAGCAGCCCGACCAGGGGCACGGCCAGGAACCCGACGGCCAGCGCGGCCGGGACGGCGAACAGCCCCGGCACCCGGCTCCGGGTCACGTCGTCGGCGGCGGCAGGAACCCGTGCTGCTCCAGGACCCGCTGGCCCTCGGCCGACAGGACCAGATCCAGAAACGCCTGGGCCTGGTCCTGGGCCCGGCTGGCCTTGACGGTGGCGATCGGGTAGGTCGCGACCACGTTCTGGTCCTGGGGGACGTCGACCCCCTCGACCTTGTCGCCGCCGGCGGCCACGTCGGTCACGTAGACGATGCCGACGTCGGCCTCGCCGAGGGAGACCTTGGTGACCACGGCCTTGACGTTGTCTTCCCGCGACACCGGCCGGACGCGCACCCCGGCCTGGTCGAGGACGTGCTTGGCGTACCTGCCGGCCGGCACCTCCTCGGCCGCCATGACCACCTTGAGCTCGTTCGAGGCCAGGTCGCCCAGGGTCCTGACGCCCCTGGGGTTGCCCTTCTCGACCACGATGGCCAGCAGGTTGCTGGCGAAGGGCCGGGGCGTGCCGACCAGGTCCCTGACCTTGTCCATGTTGGTGGTGTCGGCCGAGGCGAACACGTCGGCCGGGGCGCCCTGCTGGACCTGGGTGGCCAGGGCCTGGCTGCCGGCGAAGTTGAAGGTCACCTTGGTGCCGCCGCTGGCCGCGGTGAACCGTTCGCCGAGCTGGGTGAAGGCGGCGGTCAGCGACGCCGCCGCGAACACCTTGAGCTCGCCCGGCGCCGCCGAGGAGCCACCCGATCGCTCGTCGCCGCCGCAGCCGGCGAGCGCGAGGGCCACCGCCGCCAGCACGGCGGCCAGACGGGCCCGGGACCGGAGCATTGGGACCTCCTCTAGGTCGACGTCGGCTCGCCGCGGGCCGGGCCGGGCAGCTCGACGACCACGTTGGTCGACTTGACCGAGGCCACGGCCAGCATCCCCGGGGCCAGCCCGAGCTCGTCGGCGGCCTCCCTGGTCATCAGCGACACCACCCGGAAGGGCCCGGCCTGGAGCTCGACCTTGGCCACGATCTCGTCCTTGATCACCCGGGTGACGATCCCCTGGAACCGGTTGCGGGCCGACTGGGCGATCACCTCGTCGCGCTCGGGGGCGTGCCGCAGCGAGGTCATGAACTCGGCCAGGGCGGCTCCGTCGACCATCCGCTGGCCCCCCTCGGTCCGCCTCGCCCCGAGACGACCGGCGTCCGCCCACCGGCGGACCGTGTCCACACTGACCCCGAGTAGCTCGGCGACCTGGCCGATACGGTAGCTTGGCATTTGCTGGCAATCCTAGCATGTAGCATTGCGTTCGCTCGGTACGAATCGATTTCGGACCGCAGCTGCGACGGACTCGTTCAGGCCGAGGGCGGCAGCAGCGCCTCGGCCTCGACCGTGTGGAGGCGGGCGCCGACCGAGCGGTAGAAGGCGAGGGCCGGCTCCAGGTGGGCGGCGGCCGCGGCGGGACGGCCGGCGGCGGTGAGCTGGGCGGCGGCCCGCAGCCGGGCCAGCGCCGCGTCGGGGCGAGACCCGATCCGGGTGTAGACGGCGGCCGCCCGCTCCAGGTCGCCCTCGGCGACGGCCAGGGCGCCCTCCAGCCAGGGGGTCGGCTCCAGCCGGGCCAGGAGCCCGGCCAGCTCGGCCCCGCGGCCCAGGCGGGTGAGGGCGTCGGTGATGTCGGCTGACCAGTCGGCCGTCATCCCGGCCTGGTCGCGGATGAGGGCCAGGAGCTCGCCGGCCGAGGTCTCGGCGGCCGTGACCTGGCCGTCGGCCAGCAGGGCGCAGATCCGCAGCCCGAGCGCCTCGTGCAGCCCGACCAGGTCCTCGGCCTCGGCGGCCAGGCCGAGGGCGGCGTCGGCGTCGGCGAGCGCGCCCGCCACCTCGCCCCGGGCCAGCAGGACCTGGCCGCGCACGATCCGGCAGGTCGACTCCATGTAGTGGGCGCTGCCCTCCCCCTCGGCCAGCCAGTCGCCGGCCAGACGCAGGGCGTCGTCCCAGCGGCCCTGCAGGTAGCGGTCCCAGGCGTCCTCGACCCCGAGGTAGCGGAGCAGGCTGGCGTCGCCGAACCGCTCGGCCAGCCGGCGGGCCTCGGCGTGCAGCTCGACCGCCCGGGCCAGGTCCCCGAACCCGGCCCGGGTGGTGGCCAGGTTGGCCACGATCGTGCAGGCGGCGGGCGAGTTTGTGCGGACGGCGATCTCGGCCGCCCGCTCCAGGTCGTCGACGCCGCCCCGGTCGCCGCTGTCGAGCCGGCCGGCGCCGATCCACTGGAGCGCCTCGGCCCGCAGGGAGTCCAGGCCGAGGTCGTCGATGATGGCCAGGGCGGCCCGGCCGGCCTCGACCGCCTCGGCGCTCTCGCCGCCGATGATCAGCGCCCCGGCCAGCTGGACCAGGACGAAGGCGTGGGACCGGGAGGCAGGGGCGCCCTCAAGCAGCGCCGCCACCTCGCGCAGGTGCCGCATGCCGAGCTGGCCGTGGCCCTGGCGGCGCAGGAGCCGGCCGAGCAGCGCCCTGGCCTCGGCCGCCCGCTCGCGGTCGCCGGCTGCCAGCAGCGCCTCGGCGGCGTCGGCGAGCAGCTCCTCCCCGGTGTGCTCGGCGTGCATGCGGGCCTGGCCGAGCCCGAACAGCAGGGCCGGGCGGGCCGGGTCGTCGGCGGCCGCCAGCTCCAGGGCGCCGGCGTAGAAGCGGCTCGCGGCCCCGAAGGCGTTGAGGGCGGCGGCGCGGTCGCCGGCGTCCCGCAGGGCCTGGCCGGCTCGCCGGGCCAGGACGGTGTGGTCCTGGCGGGCCGCCCGGGCGAAGGAGAGCGCCCTGGACCAGTGGTGGGCGAGGAGCTCGGCGCGGTCCTCGGCCCGGTCGGGGGTGAGGGACGCGATCCACTCGGCGGCCCGGCGGTGCCGGTCGGCTCGGGCCGCCCGGGAGATCTGGCCGTAGGCGACGTCGCGGAGCAGGACGTGGCCGAAGCTGTACTGGGTCTCCCCGGCGACGGCCGAGCGGCGCTCGGCGCGCAGAAACTCCCGCTGCTCGAGCACCTCGACGTGGCGCCTGACGGCCTCGCGGGGCCGGCCGGCGAGCTCGGCCAGCGCCCCCAGCCAGACCACCGAGCCGAGCACGGCGGCGTCGGCCAGCACCGCCTTCTCCCCGGGCCCGAGGGCGTCGATCCGGGCGGCGATCAGGGCCTGGACCGTCTCGGGCAGCGGCAGGGTGTCCACCCGGGCCGCCCGCCCGGCTGCGCCGGGACCGAGCTGGCCCCGGTCGGTGAGCATCCGCACGTACTCCTCGGCATACAGCGGGTTGCCGCCGGCCCGGGTGAGCAGGGTCCCCTGGAGGTCGGCGGGGAGCACGCTCGTCTCCAGCAGGGCAGCCAGCAGCCGGGCGGTGTCGTCGCCGGACAGCGGCCCGACGTGGTGACCTCCGTGTTGGGCCGCTCGCCCCAGCCGGCCGGCGGTCCAGCAGCTCCGGGCGGGCGGCCACCACGACCAGCAGGGGCACGTCGACGGCCCACTCCAGCAGGTGCTCGACGAAGTCGAGGAGGGCGTCGTCGGCCCAGTGCAGGTCCTCGAAGACGAGCACGGCCGGCCCCTGGCCGGCGAGCGCCTCCAGCACCCGCCGCCAGGCCGCGAACGCCTCGTGCTGGCGATCGGCGCCCAGCTCGGCGTCGCCGGCCAGCCCGACCAGCGGGCGCAGGTGGCCCTCGACCCACCTTGCCTCGGCCTCCTCGGCCAGCAGCTCCCCGGCCATGCGGGCCAGCTTGGCCTCGGCGACGTCGGCCGGGTCGCTCTCCAGGATCCCGGCCTGCGCCTTGACCATCTCCCCCAGCGCCCAGAAGGTCACGCCCTCGCCGTAGGGCAGGGAGCGGCCCTGGCGCCAGGTGGTCAGCTCCGGCTCGGCGTCCACGGCGGCCAGCAGCTCGGCGACCAGGCGGCTCTTGCCGATCCCGGGGGCGCCGACCAGGGTGACCAGCCGCGGGGCCCGGCCGGCGCGGACCTGGCCGAGGGCGTCGCGCAGCCGCCCGAGCTCGGCCTGGCGGCCGACCAGCGGGGCCCGGCCGCGCCGGCGCACGTCGACCCCGAGGCTGGCGATCGGCTCCAGCGCCTCCCAGACGGCCAGGGGCTCGGCCTTGCCCTTGGCCACGACCGGGGCCACCGGCCGGTAGCTGATCGCATGCCGGGTCGCCCGCCAGGTCGTCTCGCCGACCAGGACCCCGCCGACCGGGGCCAGCCCCTCCAGCCGTGAGGCGGTGTTGACCACGTCCCCCACGACCTGCTCGCTCTCCTGGTCGCCGCCGAGCACCACCACCGCCTCGCCGCTCATCACTCCCAGGCGGACCCGGAGTTCCAGCTCCGGTCGGCCTGGTTCAGCTCCTCGATCGCCTCGAGGATCCGCAGCCCGGCCCGGACCGCCCGCTCCGGGTCGTCCTCGTGGGCGACCGGGGCCCCGAACACGGCCATGACCCCGTCGCCGATGAACTTGTCCACGGTGCCGCCGAAGCGCTCGATCTCGCGTCGCAGCAGCCCGTGGTAGGGCACGAGCCGCGCCCGCACGTCCTCGGGGTCGGCGTTGTCGGACCGGGCGGTGAACCCGACCAGGTCGCAGAAGAGCACCGTGACGACCTTGCGCTCCTCCCGAGCCCGCTCCCCGGCGCGGCCCTCCCCCGGCCGCAGCGGCGCCCCGCAGGCAAGGCAGAACCGCGCCGGTCCCGGGTTCTCCTGCCCACACCGCCCACAGACCGACATGCCCCGAATTGTATGGCCGCGCCGAGCTGCCCTGACCCGCCGTGTTCGTCAGCCGGGGGCCTGCCGGACGGCACGGTGGGCGGCCAGGACCCGGTCGATGAGCTGCTCGGCCGCGCCGAGGTAGCCCTCGGGGTCGAGCAGCCGGTCGAGGTCGGCCTCGTCGAGGTGCTCGCGGACCGTCGGGTCGGCGGCCAGCACCGCCCGCAGGGGGCGGCCGCTGTCGGCCGACTCGCCGGCGAGGCGCCGCACCAGCGCCTGGGCCTCGGCCCCACCCAGCCGGCCGGCCAGCTCGACCGCCACCCGCTCAGCCAACAGCAGCCCACCGGTCAACTCGAGATTCGCCCGCATCCGCTCGGGATGGGCCGCCAGCCCCTGGAGGAGCTCGCGGGTGCGGGTGGCGGCCCCGCCGACCAGCCGGAGCAGCTCCACCTGGGGCTCCCACTCGGTGTGCCAGGCCCCGGTGGCCCGCTCCTGCTCCTGGGCCATCGACCCCAGCAGGGTGGCCACCAGCCCGGGCACCCGCCGGGTGGCGGCGACCACGAGCACGGCCGTGACCGGGTTGCGCTTGTGGGGCAGAGTCGAGGACCCGCCCCGTCCCTGGCCGGCGGCCTCGGTGACCTCGCCCAGCTCGGTCTGGGCGAGCAGGGTCACGTCAAGGGCGATCTTGGCGAGCACGCCGGCGGCCACCCCGAGGGCGGCGGCCAGCTCGCCTACCCGGACCCGGTTGGTGTGCCAGGCCACCAGCGGCTCGGCCAGCCCCAGCTCCTGGGCGTAGCCGGTGGCGACCTGGGCGCCATCCGAGCCGAGGGCGGCCAGGGTCCCCACGGCCCCGCCGAGCTGGGCGGCCAGCCGCTGCTGGCGGACGCTGTCCAGCCCGGCCGCCGCCTCCTGGAGGGCGACCAGCCACCCGGCCGCCTTCAGCCCGAAGCTGGTCGGCAGCGCCTGCTGGCCCAGGGTGCGCCCGGCCAGCAGGGTCGCCCGGTGCCGGTCGGCCAGGCCGGCCGCGGCCTCGGCCGCCCCAGCCAGGTCGTCGAGGATCGGGCCAAGGGCCCGGAACGCGACCAGCGACCAGGCGGTGTCCAGGATGTCCTGGCTGGTCGCCCCGTGATGCACCCACCGGGCCGCCTCCGGCCCGGCCTCGGCCTCGACCGCCTCGGTCAGGTCGGCGACCAGCGGGACCACCGGGTTCCCGGCCGCCTCGGCCCGCCGACCCAGGTCGTCGTGGTCGAACCGGCCGGGCTGGCAAGCGGCCGCGATCGCCTGGGCGGCCTGATCGGGCACGATCCCGGCCCGGGCCGAGGCCACGGCCAGGGCCCGCTCGGCATCCAGCATGGCCTGCAGCAAGGCCCGGTCGGTGAGCTCGGGGTCGGCCCGGGATCCGCCGAACAGTGGCCGCAGCAGCCCGCCTTCGTCAGAGGGCAAGGAACGGGGTCTCCTGCTCGCCCTGCAACCGGATGTCGAACCGGAGCCCGCCCTCCTCGGCGACCGCGACCAGCCGGGCCCTGATCTCCAACTCCGGTATCGAGCAGAGCAGCGGGTCGGCGGCGTTGGCGGCGGCCTCGTCGGGGAAGTAGATCCGGGTCACCACCCGGTTGAGCAGGCCCCGGGCGAACACCGACACGTTCAGGTGCGGGGCCTCGACGCCGTCCGGTGCCGGCAGCGGGCCCGGCTTGACCGTACGGATCGCCCAGCGGCCCTCGGGGTCAGTGGGGCAGCGGCCGAACCCCCGGAACCCGGGCGTGAACCGACCCTCCGGGTCGGCCTGCCAGGTCTCGACCAGGGCGTCAGGCACCGGGTCGCCGGCGCCGTCGGTGACCCGGCCGCCGATCCGGACCGCCCCGGGTGTCCCCTCGGCGACCACGTCCGGGCCGTCGGGCCAGCACAGCCCGACCGCGAAGAAGGGGCCGATGGTCTGGGACGGCGTCTGCGGGAGGGTCACCACTGGTCCTCCTCGCCCTCGAGCGGCGTCGCCTCGCGGCCGGCCAGGACGATCTCCCACCGGTAGCCGACGGCCCACTCCGGCACGGTGGCGTCCAGGTCCAGCCGGGCCACCAGCCGCCCCCGGGCCGGCTCCGGGACCGAGCCCAGGATCGGGTCGAAGGCGAACAGCGGGTCCCCGGGAAAGTACATCTGGGTGATCAGCCGCTGGCTGAACGCGCGCCCGAACACCGAGAAGTGGACATGGGCCGGCCGCCAGGCGTTGTCGTGGTTCCTCCACGGATAGGCGCCCGGCCGGACGGTCACGAATCGCCAGCGCCCCTCGGCGTCGGTCACACAGCGCCCGGCGCCGCTGAAGTTCGGGTCCAGCGGGGCCGGGTGCCGGTCGGCGTCGTGGCGGTAGCGGCCGGCGGCGTTCGCCTGCCAGACCTCGACCAGCGTGCCGCCCACCGGGTGGCCGTCGCCGTCCAGCACCCGTCCCTCGACCACGATCCGCTCCCCCAGCGGCTCCCCGGCGTGCTGGACGGTCAGGTCGTGGTCGAGCTCGCCGACTCGGCCGTCGCCCAGCAGGGGCCCGGTCAGCTCGGTCAGCCGGTGCGGCAGCGGCGTCAGCGGCTGCCGCGGGAACCGGAGCCGGGTGGCGCGGTAGTCGGGGAAGTCCAGCGGTGGATGGGTGTCGGACACCAGGCAAGGATACGGGGATCGGGCGGCTCAGCGGCGGATCTCGGCGACGGTGCTGGCGAGCACGGCCACCGCCTCCTCGACCTGGCCGTCGGCGAGGTTGCCGTACCCGAGGACCAGGCCCGGGCCGATCGCATCGTCCTGGCAGCGGTAGGTGTCCAGGTTGGCGACCCGCATGCCGCGGGTCGCGCTGCCGCGGACCACGGCGGCGTGGTCGACGGCGCCGTCGAGGTGGACGAGCAGGTGCAGGCCGGCGGCCACGCCGAGGAGGCGGGCCCCGGGCAGGCGCTCGCCCAGCGCCTGGACCAGCCGGTCGCGGCGCAGGCGGTAGCGCTTACGGGCGGCGCGCAGGTGGCGGTCGTAGGCGCCGGACTGGAGGAACTCGGTGAAGGTGAGCTGGTCGAGCGTTGACGGACCGGCCAGGCCCGCGGTCGCGCGCAGCCGCCCGGCCCAGGCCGGCGGGGCCACCACCCAGCCGATGCCGAGGGCCGGCGAGAGCGTCTTGGAGAGCGACCCGAGCAGGACCACCCGCGACGGGTCGGTGCCCTGGATGGTCCCGACGGGCCGGCGGTCGTAGCGGAACTCGGCGTCGTAGTCGTCCTCCAGGACCAGGCCGTCGACGCGGCGGGCCCAGTCGAGGAGGGCGCCCCGGCGCTCGGCCGAGAGCACCACGCCGGTCGGGAACTGGTGGGTCGGGCTCACGATGACGGCCCGCACCGCGGGGTCCCGGTCGAGGTCGCCGACCCGCAGGCCGTGCTCGTCCACGCGGGTCGGCACCACCCGAAGCCCGGCGGTGGCGGCGGCCTCGCGCAGGCGGTGCCAGCCGGGGTCCTCGACGGCGACGGCCTCGACGCCGGCCGCCCGCAGGGCCTGGCAGACCCGGTGGGTCCCGTCGGTGACGCCCCGGCAGACCGTCACCTGGGCCGGGCCCGCCTGGGCGCCCCGGACCCGGGTCAGGTACTCGGCCAGGTCCTGCCGCAGCCGGGGGTGGCCGGCGGCGTCCGGATAGCCCAGCTCGGCGTACGGCAGCGTGCTGGCGACCGAGCGGAGGGCCGCGACCCAGCGCCCGAGCGGGAAGGATCGTAGATCAGGCAGGCCGGGGGCCAGGTCCATCCGGGGCGCCCGGGCCGGCGGGCCCTCGGACGCCGGCCGGCCGGCGGCCGCCCGGCCCCCGGATCGCACCCGGGTGCCGGAGCCGACCCGGGCGTCGAGGTAGCC
>JASLBL010000112.1 GCA_030146615.1 Actinomycetes bacterium | reverse complement strand
CGCAACGCCGCCTCGATGCGTGCCCAGGTGCCGTCGGTCTGCCAGCGCGCAAACCGCTTGTAGACCGTCTCCCAGGGCCCATAGCGCTCGGGCAGGTCCCGCCACGGCACCCCGGTGCGCACCCGGAACAAGATGCCGTTGAGGACCTGGCGGTGGTCTCGCCAGCGCCCACCCCGCTGGGGCGTCATCGCTGGCAGCAGGGGCGCCAGCCGCGCCCATTCCTGGTCGGTGAGCTCGAATCGCCGGTTCATGCCCGGCTTCTACCGCACCCCTCGCCCTCGACCCAAACTTACCCACCGATCCGAGAAACACGCTCTAAGCCGGAGCAGCCACGGCCCACCTCGAGGTCCGAGCACCCAGGCAGTCACCACGACCAGGAAAGCGTACGCAACCAGCAACACCGACCGCTCCTCTATTGGTGCGGCGCAACCCCGCGCCAGTGTAGGCCCAAGTCAGAACATCTGGATCGGCGACCACAGTTGAGGCCGTCGGATCGCATATGAGCGTCGCACGGGCAGTCTCCTACACCGCGAGCTGACGAGGCAGAGCGTGGGCTAGCTCTGCCAGGGAGGAGGAAGCTCTACGGTCCCATGCGTTCCCGCCAGACCGTACTGCCAAGGGGTGCCGGTCATGTGGCGGGTCCTCTAGCAGCGGCCTGCCGATGGCCTCCAAGCGCCACCCCGACCCACCCCGACCAGACCGATCCCCGCCCGGTGATGGGCTGGCGGTTACCCGGCCGGCCTGGTGGAGGGCGCGGTGGCTGGCTTGAAGGGCGCTGGCAAAGGAGACCTCGCTCAGCAGGCCGGGAGCGGCGACCATGTCACCGGCCAGGAACACCCCGTCGCCGCGGTCGATCGCGGGTCGGTCGCGCCAGGTCCGGCCGGGCAGGTCGAGGGCGCCGGTGCGGCCGTTGGCGAGGCCCTGCCGGCGCCAGGATTTTCGCTCCTGCCAGCTGGGATAGCCGAGGTCGAGCAGGCGCTCCAGGCGCTCCAGCGCGGCGGCGGATGACTCGCCCGGCCGCAGGGGCATCTGCGCCTGGACCAGGCAGTGGCCCGGGGGGGCCACGGTGGGATCGGGGATGGCGTAGTCCTCGGCCCAGCCGGCCTCATCAAGGTCGGAGATGACGAAGGCGTCGCCGCGCCGCCGCCGTAGGCCCAGGTCCAGCAGCAGCGTCCGGCCACTCTCCCACCGCAGGGTGTCGTCACCGAGCAGCGACTGGGGCGCCAACGGCTTCACCACCATGGCCCAGGCCGACACCCTCGCCCGCGAGCTGCATCTGTCGGCCGGCGACCACCTGCCCGACCTGGGGTCGGGGCGGGGCTGGCCCGGGCTGTACCTGGCCGCCCGGACCGGCTGCCGAGTCATCGTCACCGACCTGCCCCTGGAAGGGTTGCGCGTGGCCGCGAGGAGTTGGTGTGGTTCGACCCGGGTCGGGCTGCTTCGGCGGGTGGCGATGGGCAGGTCGGATCGGTGGCAGATCCTGGGCTCGGACGGCACCGACCCGGCGCTGCTGTCTGCATACGAGCGGCGGGCGGTGCTGGCCGGGCTGGTCGCCGAGGCCTGGCAGGCGGCCGAAACCTGGCTCAGCGACGTGTTCGGCCCGGTCACCATCGCCGGAAGCGACCGGGCCGGGCCGCGGCTGTACCTGGAGTCGTTGGGTGGCGTGCAGCTGGCCCATCGCGGGTTCGTTCATCTCGCCGCCGCGCTGGGTGACCTCGGGTCCGGCGGCGGCCGCGACGCCACCTGAGTCTCAGGGGGGTTGCCGGCGGTCGTGGCGGCCCTGGACGCTGGGCAAGGTGGCTACGCGATGGGTTGGCGTTCCTGGATGCCCACGGGATCGACCTGGCCGTCGGCGACGTCGCCTGCGGCGGCTTCCCGGAGGGCCGCCCATGGGCCAACATGCTGGGCGCGCTGGCGCTGTACAACCACCGTGGCTGGCTGCCGACTGACCGTGCCCAGCAGCGCTATCTCACCTTTCGAAGCTGGGGGTTGGGCGCCCGGCTCGCGCCGGAGATTGGGGAGCACGCGGCGGCGCCGTACATGCGCGCCTGGGACGAAGTCGTGGGCGACGGTGGCACGGTAGGGGTCCGCCGGCTCCTCGATGCCGTCGACGCCGCCGCTCCATCCTGATCTCACCTGCGGCCACGGCGGGGACGGTCCTCGGTGCCGCTGCGTCCAGTTCCGGGTGGTTTGTAACGCTGCTGGGGTAGGTTGCGAGGCGATGGGTAGGGAACGAGACCCTGCGGTGAGGCTGTGCGTTACCTGCGGGCAGCTCAAATCGGCAGATCAGTTTGAGCCAGGTCGCCGCAAATGCAGGGCCTGCCAGACAAGCCAGGGCCAGCACCCCGACGGCGCCCCCAAGCAGCCCGGTCAGGCTGCGATCTATACCCGAGCGCGCGACCGGGCGCTGCGTCGCCTGGCCGCCGAGCACGTGGACACCTACCGCCAGCTCAAGGCCCAACGGCTGGCCGCCATCCCCGCCGCGCTGCCACGGCAGCGTGCCCAGGGAAGGGCAGTCAGCCAGGCGCTAAGCGAGTTGGGCAGGCAGTATCCCGAGCGCTACCGGGCGCTGTA
Source organism: Actinomycetes bacterium (assembly GCA_030146615.1). Lineage (GTDB taxonomy): Bacteria > Actinomycetota > CALGFH01 > CALGFH01 > CALGFH01 > CALGFH01. Next base: position 3,048 of record JASLBL010000112.1, on the reverse strand, counting down.
CAAACAGGAGCTCGAACGAGCCCGGTCAGAACCACTTCCCATCCGGCGGGGGCGGCCGCCCGGGGCCCCGGACCGACTCTCCCTGGCGTCGGCATCGTTGGCCGCGACCTGGCGCTGGGAGGGCCCGGCGGGAAGCCGGCCGAACCGACAGACCCAAGGCGCCCGCCGCCGCGCGAAGCGCGAGGCGGTCCGGCTGCGCGCGGCCGAACTGTTCCAGCTGGGCCGCTCGGCCACCTCGGTCGCGGCGGAGCTCGGCGTGGCCAGGCAGACCACCGTCAGCTGGCAAGCCCGCTGGCGTGAAGGGGGCGCCGCGGCGTTGCGGAGTCGTGGGCCCAGCCGGCGGCCTGCGGTTCCCGACAGCCAACTGCCGGCGATCGAGGAGGCCCTGCTCAAGGGCGCTGGCGCCCACGGCTTCGACGGTGACCTGTGGACCGCGGCCCGGGTCGCGGTAGTCATCCAGCGGGTTACTGGGGTGCAGCTCGGCGCCCACGCCGTGCAGCGGTTGCTGCACGACCGGCTGGGCTGGAGCGTCCAACCGATGACCGGTCGCCAGCGTGGCTCCCGGTCGGGCGACGGGACGGCGGCGACCGGTGCCCCGGCCGGGCGGGGTACGGTCAGGGCCGATCCTAACCGGCACCCCCGCCCGACCGTCGTCGACGACGCTGGGCACTGCCGAGAAGGCTAGGCGCCGAGCTTGACGCTCTGGTCGATGAACTCGTTGGTGGCGACGTCCTCGGCCTTGAGCCCCTCCTTCGGCTGTTGCCGCTGCCCAGCCATGATCGGGGTCATGATCTTCATGATGTTGTTGACCCTGCCCATGTCGAAGTTCCCCAGGACGCCATCGGGCCCGTTCTCGACGATGCCGAGATCCTTCAGCGCCTTGGCCGAGTACTCGGCCAGGCCCTTGGAGTAGACCCAGCCGGTCTTGTACTGCTGGACCAGGTCCAGGATCACGGCGATCGCCGGCTGGGGGTTGGCGAGGAAGTCGATCTGGGAGCGCTGCAGGATCGGGACCAGCTTCTTCAGGCAGGGGGCCAGCTTGGCCTTGTCGGCGGCGCGGATCGACACCGCGGAGAAGTAGGTATTGAAGCCGGCGTCGTTGACCAGCGCGTACTTCAGCGGCTTGCCCCACTGCTTGATCTCGTTCTGGTACAGGTAGGGCTCGCTGGTAGCAAAGCCCTGGAAGGCGGCCTTGCCGCCACTTTGTACGAACAGCGCGGGCGAGCCGTCGTAGGAGCCGTCCAGCTGGCTGCGCTTGAGGATCCCCGAGCCGACCAGAAACTCCATGTAGCTCAGGCCCTTGGTGTACAGGACCTTGGGGGGCGGGTTCTTCTGGCCGATGTCGGCGATGATGTTGAACTCCGGGTAGGTCTCCGGGTCCCAGATGATCGCCAGCGGGGAGATGTCCATCTGGCCGAACACGGCGGTGGTGGGCTGCTTCGCGGAGAACTGCACACCTTCGTCGGTGGCGACAAAGCCAAGGTGGATCGAGGGATCGGCGTACATCACCTGGGGCACCGGCTGGAAGCCAACCGCCGGGCCGCCGGTGCGGACCTCGATCTTGACGCCGGTGTCCTTGCCCTGGGCGACCAGCGGGCCGGTGACCTTCTTCTTTTCGGTGTCGACCTCGTAGCCCTTGCCGACCAGGTTGTAGAGGAACCCGTGTTCGGACTCCGGCTGCCAGTCCTTCTGGAAGACGATCGGGTCCGGGCAGACGCCCTTGAGGTTGGTCGGGTCACCGGTCGCAGCCTGCGGCGCCGGGGCCGCGCCGTTGCCGTTGCCGTCGTTGGTGCAGGCGGCCAGCAGGACCACCGCGAGCACCGCGGCGACCGCCACCAGCCTTCCTCTCCTAGTCATGGCGCTCCTTCCTCATCGGGGATACGACCGACACAGCCATGGGTGCCGGTCATGAGGGGATGGGGTCTTGGGCGGACCGGTGCCAGCCGCCCACCACCCGGCGGGCGAGGAACCCGAAGAACCAGAACACGATCACGCCAAGCAATGACGACACGATGATGGCCGCGAACATCTGCTCTGACTGGAGCCGGGAGCGGTACAGGTCGATGAGGATGCCGATGCCTGGCGCGCCCTGCTTGAAGAAGAAGTCGCCGACGATGGCGCCGATGACCGCCAGGCCAGCCGAGATCCGTAGCCCGGTGAAGATGGACGGCAGCGCGGCCGGCAGCTGCAGCTTCCACAGCCGCGTGAGCCGCCGCGCGTCGTGCAGGGTGAACAGGTCGTGGTGGTCCTGCTCCACCGACCGCAACCCGAACAGGGTGTTGGCGATGATCGGGAAGATGCAGAACAGCACCACCACCAGGACCCGGCTGACGTAGCCGAAGCCGAACCAGAAGCCGAACAGCGGCACCATGGCAAGGATCGGGATGGTCTGGGTCAGGACCGCGTAGGGGTAGATGGACCGCTCGACCCAGCGGGCCTGGCTCATCGCGATGGCCAGCAGCATGCCAAGGACGGTGGCGATGAACAGGCCGATGAACGCCACCCTGGTCGACAGCCACAGCGCATCGAGCAGCTCCTTGAGGTTGTAGGGGTCCAAGAAGCTGACCTTGACCACCTCATGCGGCGGTGGGACCAGGAAGCGACGTTGCGGGTCCAGCAGCAGGTAGCTCACGCCATACCAGACCCCAAGCACGGCGACGAACACCGCCGCCGGCGGCCCCCACGTCGCCAGCCAGCGGCCGCGGCGCGGGGGCACCAGCCTGGCGGTGGCCGGTATCGGACCCTGGACGTCCGGGTCCGGTGTGCTGATGAGGTCGGTGTCGGCGCTCATCGGCGTGTCCTTCCTTCCACCTGGTGGTCGACGAGCGGTGGACCGCCACGGTGGCGGAGTTCTCCGCGCAGGCAGGCCGAGACCTCGCCGGCAAGCTGGGCGAAGTCCTGGCCGAACCGCAACCCTGGTGGACGGGGGTAGTCGAAGGGTATCGGGAAGTCGCCCAGCACCCGGCCGGGGCGGCCGGACAGTACCACCACCCGGGTGGAGATGAACACCGCCTCGGTCACCGAGTGGGTGACGAACAGGGCGGTGAA
>JASLBL010000048.1 GCA_030146615.1 Actinomycetes bacterium | reverse complement strand
GAGCTGCTGGCCCACTACCTGCTCGAGGACAAGGCGGCCAACCCCTCGAACTACGCCATGGTCACGGTCTCAGAGGGCGCCCGCATGCTCGAGGGCCAGGTCCTGGAGCGCGGCGAGGCCGACGCCTACGGCCACCGCAAGCTCGGCGGCATCGGCCTGGTCACCGGCGAGCTGCTCAAGAAGCTCACCGGCGAGGACATCGTCTACCAGCAGGTCGGCTACCTGATGCGCTCCGGCGCCCCCGACGCCCTCGACCTGATGGTGGCGGTCAACTTCGCCAACATGGCCATCAACCTGATCGACCAGGACGCCCCCGGCAGCATGGTCGCCCTCCGCCGCGGCACCTACACCTCGGTCCCGATCGACACCATGATGTCCGGCACCAAGCGCGTCGACGTCGAAGCCCTCTACGACGAGAAGCGCTATCGGCCACTGATCCGCCAGGTCGACGGCAAGCCAATGTTCCTGTACTAGGCGGGGCGGCTGACGGCTGGGCCTGGGATGGGCTGCGACCTGAGTCCTCGGTTCATCTGGGGGGGAGTACTCCCCAAACCCCCCAAGAGCTCGGCCGCCCCCGCTGGTCGAGGTGGGCGGCCGATTCGCCGGTCCCGCCGGGAGCTCAACGGTCACCTCCAACCCCCCGTCCTGTGCCTTCACCTCGCTGCTGCTCGGGCTGGGAGCGGTGGCCCTGCTGGTCGGCGGGGTCGGGATCGCCAACGTGATGGTGATCCCGGTGCTGGAGCGGCGCTCGGAGATCGGCCTGCGCCGCGCCCTCGGGGCCACCAAAGGCGACGTCGGCGCCCAGTTCCTGGCGAGTCCCTGCTGCTGGCCCTGGCCATCGGCGCCGCGGCCGGCCTCTACCCGGCGCTGCGGGCAGCCCGCCTGGCCCCGACCGACGCCCTGCGGACGGCCTAGGCCTCCGGCTCGGGGCTGGGCACGACGTACAGGTGCTGCGGGTCGGCCGGCCTCTGGTCGAGGCGGCCGGCCAGCAGCACCACCGAGGCCCGGAAGGCCCTGACCTTGTCGACGATCTCGGCCACGCTCTCCCTGACCACGAAGCGGCTGCCGTCGACCAGGGTCACCACGGTCTCCGGAGCCGCCTCGACCCGCTCGATGAGGTCGCAGTTCACCGCCACGCTGGTGCCGTGCAGGCGGGTCACGATGATCATGGGACCTACGGTCGGCAGCCGGAGGCCCGAGCTGAGCGCTACTCGAGCCAGAGCAGCGGTGACATGCGGCGGCTGCCGCTGCGCAGCTTGGCCTCGGCCCGGTCCATGGACTCCCACAGCTCCTGGATCTGGCGGTGGACGGCCTGGAGCTCGTCCGGGTCGCACCAGTCGTCCTCGATGGTGCGGACCAGGTCGTGACGGTAGTCCTCGACGACCCCGCGCAGCTCGAGCGTCTTGTCGGCGAGGTTGCGAAGGTCGAGGGCCAGCCGTCGGACGAGCATTGGGTCCGTCATCGAGTCACCCTCCAACCGTTCGAGCCATGGTGCGAACGGAGCATACCGTCTGGAAGGGAGCAAGACGGGGAGTCTCGAGGTCGAACTCGGAAATGTTATGCAGCCATGACCTGATCAAGCGAATCCATTGCCTGAACGGGGATTCAGGCGAGTGAAGGCGCCGCCGAACCGGTCTCGGCGGCACGTTCGAGCAGTGGCCGCGGCGCCGCGTCGAGCCGGGCCCGGAAGTCGGAGCAGGCGGCGATGGCCGCGTGGTAGGCGGCCCGGCGCTTGGCCAGGCGGCCGTCGGGCCGGGGCTCGGCCGGGAGGGTGTCCGGGTCCAGGTGGGCGTTGAGCCCGTCCCGGAGCAGGATCATGGCCTCGGCCCGCAGCTGGGAGACGCGCGACTCGGTCACGCCGAGCTCGCCGGCGATCTCCAGCATGGGCCGCTCCTGGAAGAAGTAGCCGATGACCACGGCGCGGAGCCGCTCGGGCAGGGCGAGCACGGCGTCGGCCAGGTACGCCCGCCGCTCCCGGTCGACCAGGACGCGGTCGGGGGCACGGTCGGCGCAGGGCAGGAGGTCGTCGGCCTCGCCCTCGCCCACGATCGACTCGTAGTTCAGGACCGTCGCCCGGTGGACGTCGCCGACCAGCTTGTGGACGGTCTGGGGGTCGGTGCCGAGCTCGGCCGCCAGCTCGGCCTGCGTCGGGGTCCGGCCGAGCCGCCCGGTCAGGTCCTCACCGGCCTGCTGGAGCCGCCGGGCCCGCGAGCGGACCGAGCGGCTGGCCCAGTCCGAGTCGCGTAGCTCGTCGAGCAGGGCGCCACGGATCCGGGTGGCGGCGTGGCGCTCGAAGCTCGCCCCCCGGTCGGGGTCCCAGCTCCTGGCCGCCTGGGCCAGGCCGAGCATGGCCGCCGACGAGAGGTCGTCACGGTTGACATGGGGCGGCAGCCGGCGGGCCAGCTCGCTCACCGCCTGGCTGGCCAGGTGGAGGTGAGCGCGGACCAGCTGGTCCTCGCTGGTGGAACGTTCGGGTGTCATAGCTGAGGTCTCGACCACTCTCCGTGGCTGCCTCATCACCCGATTGGGCGGTTAGGCCCGACCCTGCGGACTAGTCACCCCGGTCACACCTCGGTTCCGGTGTAGCCTCACCTGGCAGGCGCGAACAGGAGGTGGGCCGGGATGCCGCGGGTTGCGGTGGACGTGATGCTGAAGCGGGAGATCCTCGACCCGCAGGGCCAGGCGGTGGAGCGGGCCCTGCCGTCGCTCGGTTTCGTCGGGGTCTCCGACGTCCGCATCGGCAAGCACGTCGAGCTCACCGTCAGTGACGGCGACGGCGAGCGGGCGGCCAGGCAGGTGGCCGAGGCGCTGCTGGCCAACCCGGTCATCGAGGAGTTCTCGGTGCGCCTCCTGCCCGACTGAGCGGCCGCTGGTGGCTCGTCAGCTGATCGGCCGTCCCCGGCGGCTCACGCCGGCCGAGGTGGCTGCCATCAAGGCCCGGCCCTGGCCCAGGCTGCCCTGGTGGCTGTGGCTGGTCGTGGCCCTCGCGACCGTGACCATGGTGGTGGTGGCGGTCGGCATCTTCTGGTCGGTCCCCGACCAGCTCCCGGTCGCGGCCCGGCGCTCCCCGCCGGCCGCGAACCAGAGCCACGGCGTCGGCGACCTGCGCGTCCCCGTCCTGGAGCCGGAGCACCGCGACCGGCTTGTCCGCCGCCGGGCCGGCTGCCCCCGGCTCGACCAGGTCACGCTGGTCGGGACGGCCGGCGAGGTGGCCCTGCTGGACGCGGCCGCGGTCAAGCTGTGCGCCCTTCGCTCGACCCCCCCGATCCAGCAGGCCCGGGCCGGGCTCCAGGACGCCAGGGCGGTGGTCTCCTTCGCCGAGTTCGAGCTGACCATCAACGAGTCGACCACCCTCTTCGGGTCCGGCCCGCCGCGGGTCCTGGTCCACTCCAAGTTCCAGCAGGGCGAGGCCGCGGCCGACCGGGTCGCGGTCGTGCTGGCCCACGAGGGCGCCCACGTCGCCGCCGGCGGCCCGCCGGACGCGGCCGGCGAACTGGCCGCTCGCGCGGCCGAGCTGGAGGCCTGCACCCGGCTGTTCACCGGCACCGCCCAGCCGAGCCGGGGCTGCGCGGACGCCGCCGCCCTGCTCTCGGGGGACGACGCCAGCGCGATCCAGCGGCTGAAGGAGGCCGGGTACCGATGACACGGAGGGGTTCGGGGAACCCCAGGGGGGTGCCCCGATGAACTTGGAGCTGGACTGGCCGGTCGGGCGGGGCGGGGTGGCGGTGGTGTCGCCGTCCGAGGTGGACACGGCCTTCCTCGGCGGGGTCGACGGCGGCGACCAGTTCGAGGTGGCGTCGGTCACCAAGCTGATGACCACGCTGGCCGCCCTGGCCGCGGTCGAGTCGGGCCGGATCGACCTCGACGCGCCGGTGCCCGACGCCGGCCAGGGCGTCACCCTGCGCCACCTGCTGGCCCACGCCGCCGGCTTCCCGTTCGAGCCCCCTGGCCGCCAGCGGCCCCCCGAGCAGCGCCGCATCTACTCCAACATCGGCTTCCGGGTGCTGGC